>NZ_SIHJ01000001.1:1446066-1770293 GCF_007859765.1 Posidoniimonas corsicana | reverse complement strand
TACCCGTCTAGGTTGAAGGTGGTTTGGAAGGTGTACAGCGAGTTGGTGGCCGCGTTCTGCGGGTCCCGCACCGAGACCCACTGCGAGCTCGCAGGGTCGTTGGGCAGGTACCGCTCGTCGGGCTCGCACAGCACGGCCGGTCCGGGCCCGCCGAACCGCCCCTCCGGGCCGCGGACGATCCGCCAGTGGGGGTCCTCGTCCCCGACGCGAAGGTTCGCGCCCGTGTTGAACAGCTCGACCGGCCGGTAGGGCTGCAGGGCGCCGAAGTCGAACGCCTCGTCCTCGCCGATCGCCTCGCGCGACCGGCCCATCAGCCGCCCATCGCGGTCGACGCTGAACGCCTCGCCGCGGGTAAGCAGCACACCGTCCGGGCCGGCGCCAACGCCCCGGCTGGGGATCGCCCGCACCTGCCCCTTGAGCACCTTTGTTCGCACGCCCGACTCCCGGGACGCGGAGACCGTGAACGTGGTCCCCATGTCCTCAACACTCATCGCGTCGGTCAGGATGGTGAATCCCGCCGCCCACTCCGCGACATTTACCGCGACCTCGCCCCGGCGTAGCCGCACCCGGTCGGGCGCGTCGAATTCCAGCTCGCACGGCGCCGAAGCGACGATCTCAGCGCCTGCCCCGACGCTGATTCTGGCGGCGCCCCTCAGCAGCGTTACGCGGCTGCCCTCCCGCAACGACTCGCCGATGCGGAGCTGATCGCCCTGCCACAACGCGTTGGTGTGGTCGGCGAGGGTCGCCACGGGCGCCGGGGGTCGCGATAGGGTTCTTTCGGTAGACTCCGCCACCTGCTGCCCGTCGCCCCGCAGCAGCACCGCCATCGCCACGCCGGCCGCCACCGCGGCCAGCACCCCCATCGACGCCCGCCGTCGCCAGCGGCCGCTCTGCCCCTCAGGCTCCTTCGGGAGCTGGACTGCCCGAGGGGCTCGACCGTTTCCCATCAGGGCGCCGGTCCGGAATCCGTAGCGGAGGTCGACGCCGAACCGCGAGTACTCGACGTACAGGTCGCGCGCCAGCTGGTCGACGTCCAGCAGCGACTCCAACCGCTGCAGCTCCTCGGCGTTTGCGTCGCCGCGGAGCGCGCGATCGAAGAGATCGATCAGATCGTCCTCTTTTCGATTGCCTGCCATAGTCACCCGGTCGCCAGCTTTGAATTGATACAGTGGAACAAGGTCCGGCGGAGGCGGCCGAGCATCATGGATACCGACGCCTCGGACTTGCCCTCCAAGCTCGCCAGCTGCTTGACGGCCAGGTTCTCGGAGTACCGCAGGTTCAGCAGGTTCTGCTGCTTTGCGGAGAGCTTCGCCACACACTCGGACAGCGCCTCGAGCCGGTCCTCTTCGCCGCCGCCGCCGAGCCGGTCGTAGCTGTCCGCGACCTTCTCCATCACGGCGTCGCTGAACAGCAGGCGCCGGCTGGACTGCCGCCGCTTGAAGTTCTTGACGTTGAAGTACGCAATCTTGATCGCCCAGCTCCCAAACTCGGTGCCGGGCTGAAACTCCTCAAACTTCTCCCACATCAGCACCGTGGTCTGCTGGTACACGTCCTCCGCGTCCGTCATGTTCATCAGCATCGCGTAGATGTAGCCGAACACCCGGCTGCGGTGCGCAGCCACGAGTTCGGAAAACGCAATGATCTGTTCTTCGGAGGGGTCGGGCATGGCGGGACCTCGGGGCGGCCCCTGCCGGTTCCGACGGCGCGGGCCAAGTGGCTGCTGGAAAGCTGCCCCGGCACCAAGGAGATGTCGCGCCGCGCCGAAACACAACGCGAATTCTGAAGAGAAACCCGTTTCGGGAGAAAATCGCCTCAAACGGGGCGTCCGCTAGCCTCGGCCACCCGCAGTCGGCCGGCTAGAACGCGAACTGGATCTGGTTCCGGAACAGCCACCCCGCGTTGCCCGGCGTGATGTCGAGCGACTGAGAGTTAATCGGCGAGCCGTTCACGTGCGTGATGTCCAGCGTCCACTTGGCGTGCTGACCCCGGACGTACCACACGAACCCGCCGGCCACCTCCTCGGTGCTCTCGCTCCGCACGCCCAGCGTCCCCGACGTGCCCTGCACGCGGGACCAACGGGCAACCAGCTCAAGCCGCTCGGGACAGACAAACTTGCCGGCCTGCAGCCAGAACCCGTGGTCGAACAGGTCGGGGATGGCGGCGCCCTGAAACTGGGAAATATTCCGGAAGTAGTACTCGTACGTCAGCGACCAGCCCTGCAGCTTGAACGACGCGTCCACCGCCCACAGGCTGACGGTGTACTGGTCGACGGCCAGCGGCAACAACGACGCCAGCGTCTGGCCCGAGTCGACCACCCGCGAGCTGTCGAACTCCGTAAACCCCGAATCGTTGATCTTCGAACTCGCGAACCCGCCCCCCACCCGGGCGGCGAGCGACTCGTGCTCTTCGAGGTCCGCCAGCTGGCTCGCGCCCCAGTCGCCGATCGGGTACCCGTAGACACGCATTGACGTGGCGAAGTTGTCGTCCAGGGCGCCGCTGCTGCCCGTTTCCGCACCGCCGGTCACCAGCCCGTTGAACAGGGCGAACTCCCAGTGCACGGGCTTTCCAAACACGTCCTCTTGCCCAAACAGCCCCCAGGCGAGCGAGCGGTTGACGTCAAAGTACATGCTGGCCACAGAACGGTCCGTAAACTCGAACTCTCGGCCGCTGATCTGCCGGGCGAGCGAGAATGGCATCTTGTACTTGCCTGCCTTGAACCCGAGCCGGCCCCGCGGGCGGCCCAGCAGGTCGTGGCCCACGTCGTACACCATGTAGTAGTCCAGCAGACGCATGTCGTCGCCGCTGCTGCTGCGGCCGTCGAGCTGCAGGAAGTACTCGAAGTCTGGCGTGAAGACGCTACCCGAAAAGATGAGTCGCGCCCGTTTGAGCTGGAACTGGTTGAGGTCGTCGTCCGGGTCTTCGTAGTGCGTGGCCGTGTGCCGCAGCTGCCCCCAGCCGTTTACCCGCATGACAAACGGGGCCCGTCCGTCGTTCAGTTCCACTGGCCGCTCGCTAACCACGACGAACCCGTCGTCGTAGCCGACCCGAACATGCCGCAGCCACCCCTGCCCCGCCCACGAATCGCTTGGGCAGTCCCACGCACAAGGTTCGATCGACGCCGACGTCAATTCTGGCGTGTACAACGCCGGCGCGACGCCGCTATCGGGGACGGCGTCCGGAGCAACCGCCATCAGGGCGGGCAACTCGAACTCAACTGCCCCGTCCTCCTCGCCCGCGTGGGCCCCGCTCGCCAGCGAAAGAACCACCAAAGCGCACAGAGCGGCGGTGGCGGTTCGCAGGGCGAATTGAAGGGGCGAGTCCGCCACGTGGCTGCGTCGTCGAGGCTTGGGGAACGGCGCGCGCACGCGCAGCCTGCCCCAACAATCGGCAAACTCGCCGCAGACTCCTTAATCCAACCGGCGGCGATATCGGCGCCGGCGCCGCTTGCGGCCCTACTCGATCCAGTGCAGCACGTCCCGCACCACGCACCACCGCGGCTGCTCGTCCTTGTGCAGCTTGCCCAGGATCCAGTAGTCGTAGAGCTGCTCGGCGGCGCCGTTCCGCCGCTTCAGGTTCAGCCACGTGTTGATGAAATGGCGGAACTGCGACCGCTCCGGCACGAAGTAGCAGAGCGGGCTCTTAGCGTTGAATCCCTCGGGTTTGACTACTGCAAACTCGGGGTACTCCAGCGTCCAGGCGGCGCCCTCTTCGGCTGTCGTTGCTAGCACCTCGCCATTCTCCGGCGCACTCTCAAAGAAGTCCCGGGCGCTGTCAAGCTCCACCCGTTCGATGTGAGGCGCGATCCCGTAGTCCTTCAGCGCTCCCCACCCCCAGCCGAGCGACGTGTCGGTCCTGCGGGTCTCGGACGCGAGACCGCCGGCAAGCACCGCCACCGTCAGCGGCGGACCCCCGCGGAGCGCGTCGGCTAGCGCGCCGAGCGACTCGAACTCACGCCGCCGGTGGTCGGGCACAACAAATGCGCTGGTCAGCTCCATGTAGGGATTCATCTCCGGGAGCAGCGCAGCCCGCTCGACGGTCGCCTCCAGCGCGCCCATCGCGACATCGAACCGGTCGTCCTCCAGCCACTCGATCAGTTCGCTCGCCGGGAACAGCACAAACTCGATCGACACCCCCAGGTCGTGCGCCAGCTGGTGCGCCATGTCGATGTCGTAGCCCACGAGGTCGCCGTCCTGGTTCTGGTAGGCGAACGGCAGGCGGTGGGGGTCCACGCCGACACGGATCACGCCCCTCCGCAGGATCCGCGCCATGCGGTCCTCGCCCGGCTGCCTGGGCTCGGGGTTCGGGCCCGCGTCCTCAACCACGACCGCCTCGGCCGGCTCGCCCAAGAGCTGCCGGTCCACGATCAGGCGTCCACGGTCGTAAGAATCTTCGAAGCTGTACTCCAGGAATGACCGCATCGACATCACGGTCACCAGGAACAGCACCGCGGTCACCGCCGCGGCCCGCCCCAGCCGCAGGTAGTTCATCCTGAGCGTGCCCGACAGGCAGCAGATCGCGAGCAGTGAGAACACGAGCAGGTGCATCGTCTTCATCAGGTCGCCGAACCGGCTCGCCACCACACCGGAAGCCAGGTACAGGTTAAAGATGTCCGACGGCAGCTCGGCCAGCTGCAGCAGCAGCGGGATCGAGATCACCGGCTTTGCGAAAGCGCTGAAGAACCCGGTTCCGATCAGTTCGGGCAGCGAGGTTGGGTCGATCCGCGAACCGTAGAACCAGGCGGCGAACGGGATGAACACCAGCCCCACAATCCGCCCGATGTCCGGGAACGGGTACGCGAACTGCACCGCCTCGCTGGGCGCATGGACCACGCTCTTGTCGTACACGCCGTGCCGCGTCATCAGCCGACGCCCCGCCTCGGCGATCATCGGGAGCACAATGAATGTGTTGCCCAGCGCGAACGCCGTGATCAGCACGTCGCGCGACTCGCGCAGGATCTCGCGGTGCGAAAACGGCGTGCTCGCCGCCACCATCGCCGGCAGCACCCAGAAGGTGATCAAGACCGACGCCAGCGCGTACACGAGCAGGTAGCCCTGCAGCAGCTCGAACTTCTCCAGTGACAGCGTGCCCGCGGTGTGACCCGCGATGCCGAACATCCCCAGCGGCGCCAGACGCAGCACCATGTTATTGAGCCGCCCGAGCGCCAGCACCAGCACGTCTAGCGTCTCGATCAGCAGCTCCTTGTTGGGCACCGAGATCAGCGCCACCCCCAGCCCAACCGAGAACAGCACCACCGCCGGCACCAGGTTGTTGGTCAGCGACCAGAACAGGTTCGAAGGGATAAACAGCTCGAGCCAGTCGGTCGTGACCGGCTCCTCTACCAGGCTGGTGCTGAAGAAAGACCCCGCGTCCCACGGCGGGAAGCAGAGCGACATCACCACCAGCACCATGCCGCCCACCGCCCACAGCAGCAGCAGCAGGCTGACCGCCACCCACGCCACGCGGCCGCACTGCTCCGACGACAAGCGGCCGATGTTCGAGGTCAGCGAGATCGCCACGTACGGCAGGATCGCCATCTGCAGCAGGCCGACAAACGCGTCACCGATCCACCCCACCCAGGCGCCGTACTCACCGAAGAACAGCCCCCACGCGACGCCCAGCGTCAAGCCGAGGAGGATTCGTGAGGTCATGCTGCCGCCTGCGAGGACCGGGGATCGTGGTTCAGAGCAGGTGAATTATAGCGTTGGCCCGCCACGCCCTTCCCGCGGCAGCCGCCACAGACCCCAGCCGCGGCAGTCGGCCCGCGCGTTCTGAGGTGGCCTGTGTCAGCTGTGGCGGTTACGCAGCCCACCAAGGCGCGAGAATCAGGCTTACGCAGCAAGGCGGGAGGCTTCCTACGGAAACTTCTTCGCAAGCACCTATGGACCCGTCAGGGGCCTACCTTGGGCTCCCTTGTCACAACAGGGCGCCACGGATCGGCGCCGCCGAACACCTTCTCGATGCTCAACGGCGGCGACTCCTCCCGAGCCCACGGCTCACGCGTGTCCGTGTCGGCGCCGGGGCCGGCATTGCCGCGCTCGCTGTACCGGATCGTCGATGGGTCACGCACGGCCCAGATGTGCCAGCCCTCCGGTCGGACCGCGTCGCCGAGTTCGCAATCGACAAACGCCGTCATCGCGTACGGGCGCCAGGGCCGGCCGAGGTAGACCTTCGCGTCGGGCGCCGCGGTCAGCCGGCAGTTGTGGAAGACGAATCCATAGGGCTGCTCGCGCGGCGTCGACGCCGCGGTGACATACCCGCCGCCGCGGCAGTGGATGCCGCAGTCCTCAAACCACGCGACCGCGCCGCCAAAGATGAAGTCGACATGCCCCTCGATTGTGCACCGTTCGAAGTAGACCCGACCCCGGTTCAAGAACACCGTATCCTGCCAGCCCAAGAGTCGGCAATTTCGGAACACGAGCCGGTCGCCATCGGTGCGGAGCGCCAGCGCCTGTCCGACCGGGCCGGCCGAGTTCTCGATCGTCAGGTTCTCGACCTCGAAGCCGTCGCCATCTATCTGCAGCGTCGGCGTTCTAAACGTGCCGATCGCCTCGCCGTCCGGCCCTTCCATCTTGGCGTGCAGGCCGCCGGTCAGGATCGTCGTGGCCGGGTCGTCGCCCACCAGCCGCAGGTGGCCACGCTCGCGCTGCACGTATACCCGCTCCTCGTACCGACCGGGCTTCACCTGGATCACCCAGGGAGGCCCCGATGCGCGATAGGGAGCGCCGTAGATGGCAGCCTGGATAATCGTGTAGTCGCCACTCCCATCGCCCGCGACTACCGCGTCCGGCGCTTCAGCGCTGACGCGCAGACCAGTCGCGAGCAGGAGTAAGAACGCGACACATACTGCCTGGTCGATAAACGCCTTATTCATTGTTGGTCCTTTCAAGTAGCGTCCGCCGCGCAACTGCTCTGCGATAAGAACGTCTCATTCTAGCCGACCGACTCGCGCCAGGTTCGCCCCGCCGGCCGCATACCGAGGCCCCACTAGCGCAGTCTACCCGCAAGATGAGCCCCCTAGCAGACGCAGCACACCTTCAGCCTTAGTGCCAATCTGGATGAACCAGCTACCCTGAAGGCCCAAGCAGACCGCTGCGAGAGCAGGTTTGTGGACCCTTGCACGTCTAGACTCGCCCTCTGAGCCATTCGGAATGCTCTTCCTCTCTTCTTCGCCAACGTTGTCCGGCTCTCAGGGACTTACACCTCTCGGAAGGCGGCACGTTCAGCCATGCAGGGTCGAAGCGAGACAAGTGGATGCCTCAACCCTGCGTGAACAGATCTCGAGAAGCTGTGGGTCCGACATGAGCCGGCGCCCATGCAAGACGAGTTGCCGGTCGTGAGTCAAAGGACCGTGACGCAGGCGTCGGGCCATCGGATAGGTTTCGCGAGAAGACTGCGCATTGGAGGGTTGCACATTCCACTCGATCGCGGAAGACTAGGCCTTCATATGTCGTATGATTGGACGGAGAGAAGGCACACCGCGCATGGAACAGCATCAATTCATTGACCTGCAGGTGAACGGCTACGGCGGGGTCGACTTCAATTCCGATGGGCTAACCGCCGACCAGCTGCGCCGGGCGTGCGTTCTGCTCCGCGAGCAGGGCACGAGCCAGGTGCTGGCGACCCTGATCACCGACGACCTGGCGGCGATGCGTCGGCGTGCGAAGCGGCTGTCCGGCTTTATTCGCTCGAGTCCGGACGTGGCCCGCACACTGGTCGGCATCCACCTCGAGGGGCCATTCATCAGCCCCGCCGCCGGCTACGTGGGGGCCCACCCGGCGGCGGCGGTGCGGCCGGCTAGCGTCGAGGACGCGAAGCTGCTGATCGACAGCTGCGAAGGGCTGGCCCGGCTGGTCACGCTTGCCCCCGAGCACGACGAGCAGGCCGCGACGACCCACTACTTGGCGGACCAGGGGGTGATCGTCTCGGCCGGGCACTGCAACCCGTCGGCGGATGATCTCGACCGGGCTAGCGACGCCGGGCTGTCGATGTTCACGCACCTGGGGAACGGCTGCCCGCTCGAACTGCCGCGGCACGACAACATCATCCAGCGGGTGTTGAGCCGAGCCGACCGGCTGCGGGTCTGCATGATCGCTGACGGCGTCCACATCCCGTTCTTCGCGCTGAAGAACTACCTGCAAGCCGCCGGCCTTGAGCGGACCATTGTCGTCAGCGACGCCATTGCGGCCGCCGGCTGTGGTGCGGGCGAGTACGAGTTGGCCGGGCAGAGGGTCGTTGTCGACGAGAACCTGGCGACCTGGTCGCAGGACCGTTCGCACCTGGTTGGCTCGGCGCTCAGCCTCCCCCGTGCTTTCCAAAACCTCCGCGAGCAGGTTGGGCTCAGCGAGGCAGACGCCCTGCGGCTGACGGTGGAGAACCCGCGGGCGGCGCTCGAAGGAACTTAGCAATAGCAGCTATAGTCCGCCGCCCGATTTATGATTCCGCGGCGACCGGCCGTGCAGGAGAAGAACCGCCGGCACGCAACACGCAGCGAGGACCGCGGCGGTCGGCGAGGGTGCGGAGGTGGCCGCAGCAGCTGTTGCAGCGGACTCCAATGCGTCGCGCCAGATGGAGTAGTCGGCCGCGTTGACGACCCCATCCTGGTTGCCGTCCGCAGCGCCGGCTCCGCCGTACTGGCTCCGCCACGCGGCGTAGTCATCGCTATCGACGCGGCCGTCGGCGTTGTAGTCGCCTGCCGCCGCAACCGCTGGCGCAAGGTCCCAGTAGTCGACGAAGGGCTGGTAGTCGACGCCGCCGATCTGGTCGCCGTAGTGGGCGGCGATGCTGTTGGCCAATGTATCTAGTCCGGCGAAATCGGGGAACGTCTCGCCAGTCCCGACTTCGGCCGCGTTTAGGCCGATGCGAACCTCGATCGGGAGGTTCTGAACTTCCCAGTCGACGCCCGACCGGATCGAGGACAGCGTGCCGCGCTCGAACGCCATCATCGAAACGCCGTCGAGCGTTTCCGCCACGCCCTGAAACCACGCGTTGCGCTCCGCGGTGTCGTCCCAGCCGATGGACGACGAGCTGTCGAACCAGACGGGCAGGTCCGCGTAGATACGCACGTCGTCGGCGCCGTTCGCGTCGAGCAGCGAGCGGACATCCTGATAGGTGTCGCTCAGCAGGTACAGCATCTGCTTCTTGCCCTGCGGGTCGGCGGACCCCCAGTTGCTTAGTCCCTGTGGCTCAATATCAAGGTGCAGGCTCGGGATCCGCTCGGCCGGGTCGGTGCGGGTGAGGTTGTAGTTAATGAGCCTGGTGTAGACGTGTGCGAGCAGCGACGAGCGGTTCTCCGGAAAGATCCAGGTGTTCGCGCCCAGCAGCATCTGCGGCTCTACGCCGCGTGCGTTCAGGCTCGATAGCCAGCCGGCAACCTTGTCAGGTTCGCTCAGGGGAAGGTTGCCGAGGCTTAGGTAAAGGCGATCAAAGTTGTTCGCGGCGACGTGGGCGAGCACCTCCTGCTGGCGGACCGGGTCGCCGATGACGTTCTCCGACCCGTAAGGGTGCGACTCCGCCCGCCACATCCACGCCGACCGTGGCGCCGCCGGGGCGGTCGTCGCTGTCAGACCGAAGACTAGAATCAACGCAGAGCAGGCTCGGACGCGGCGCGTCGTTGCAGCTGGTCGGTTTGGTAAAGTCCAACGGGACGTCATACGAACGCTTCGCTATCGCTGCTTCTGGCTGGTGAGCTTCAACTCGAAGTCGTTCTCGGCGCCCGGGCGGACCTCTACCAACAGCCCGGAGGTCATCTTGCTGGCGTACCGGTCCGGCACAAGGGACCGGACCGGCTGCGTGGGCGGCTTCTCGAAGTGCTGGCTCGCGTCCTCGCCGGTCTGGGCGATCACGGCCACGCGGTGCTCGCCGACGATGGCGCCGTCCGCGTCTTCGAAGGTAGAGAGCACAAACCGGCCCTCGGCGTCGAGCTCGCCCTGTGCGGGCCACCCCTGCTCGGGCGTGAACACGACGCTGCCGCTGGTTACCGGCTTGCCATCAAGCGTCACCACGCCGGACGCCGCCGCGGTTTCAAACTCACGCCCGCCGCAGCCAATGGCGAAGGTGAACGCAATCAGCGTTAAGCAGATGAACGGCGACGGGGTGTCAGGTCGGGTGCGCATAGGGAATGGGGTGTCGTCCACGGAAGCGGGGCCAGAGGGGTCCAAGGCGATGGTTTCGCCGGCGGTTGCTACTCTTCCGCCAGGACCTCTTCTCCGCTGCGGCTGGCCATGGCGTAGTAGGCGTTCTCTTCGATGCTCTCGTTGATGAGCCGCGCGGAGCCGTCGGCAAACGAGAAGTGCACGCCACCGGGGTGGGCGCTGTTGAACGACAGGTCGTTCTCGCGGATCCGCAGCTTCGGCTCGTCGCTGGCGCGTTGCCGCGTGGCGTACTTCATCGGCCAGAAGACGTTCTTGCCGGAGTAGACCCAGCCGCTGCCGTCCGTCGGGTCGGCGACGCCGGCCATCCACGTGCGGGCGGAACCGATGTCGCCGGCCAACTCGCCGAGCACGGCGGTCTTGCTCGTCCCGTCGGTGATGTGCCGGAACTTGGTCTTGCTCATCACGTACATAACTCCGCCGGACGCGGTTCCACCTGTCGAGCAACCCAGCACGGGGTCCACCGGGCATAGGCTGTCTTCACTGGACGAACCGGAGCACGCGAACTTGCAGCCCATCACGGCGCCGTAGTGGCCCCGCAGCGCCGAGTCCTCGATGCTGGTGACGCCCGATACGCCGAGGTTGGTCGGTTCGTACTCGGGGTTCGACGGGCACTTGAACGCGTCGATCGGCGTGGCGTACGCGGCGACGATGTTGGGGTCGTCCTTGTTGTCCCACGGCGCGTCGAGCGACGGCCCCAGCTCCGGATTGAAGTCCAGCAGCCCACTAACTGCGAGCTCTTCGTGGAACGGCAGGATCTGCGCGAGGTGGCTGTAGCCGGACTCGTCCGCTGCCGACGGGAACCGACCGTAGGTGTCCGAGTGCAGCTGGCAGGCAAAGCCGACCTGGCGGATCTGATTCAGGCACTGGGACCGGCGGGCCGCCTCCCGCGCCGACTGCACGGCGGGGAGCAACAACGCGATCAAAACTCCAATGATCGCGATGACGACCAGCAGCTCGACCAGGGTGAATCCGGTTGACCTGACTCTCGACTCAGCTCCGGGCATTACGTTACTCCATAGAAACGCGAGGGACTGACCGACACGCACGCTTGAGAGCGCGTCTCAAACGCGGCTTGAAGGTCTCACTACGAGCCCTTCCACAGCCTCAGTTTCAGGCGAAGCCGCCACATCGCCTCCTCTGGATGCACCCGACAGGAGGGGCGAATCCGCCACCGCTCGCAAAGTGCATTCAGTTTTGATAATGTATTCTTAACAGCGGGTCAAGCAGAATCCAGCGTCCCCCTCCCGCAAAATGGAGACCGCGGCCACAACTAATCCGCGCCAGTGCGGGCGCCGATGAAGCTTCGAGAGTGAACCCCTGCAGGGCGCCAAGGCGTTTCTGAATTGCGGCGAGTACGATGCTCGGAGTAGCATAGAGATGAGCGTTACGCCTGATATCCGTGTTCAAAACCCCCGACACCGATTGTCCGAAGCCGGCCACGCGGTGTCGCAGCGGTTCCTCATCCATTTCCCGGGTGGCAGATAGCGTAGGAAGAGAATGAGTCGTCTGGAACTGAGTTCGACGAAGGTTTTTCGGTCGCAACGGTACCCATCGGTGCAGGCGATCGTTGAGGTTGACCGCGACGCCAACCGCTCGCTCGCCGACAAGGCGGGCGACCTTATTCTCGGGAAGATCATCTCGGGCGAGTTCGCCGCTGGGCACCGCCTGAAGTCCACCGAACTCAGCGAGCAGCTGGGCATGAGCCGCACGCCGGTCACCAAGGCCATGGCGAAGCTTTCGTCGGAAGGGATCCTGGCGCAGCCGAACAACCTGCAAGCGATCGTCACCCCCGAGGCGTGCGAGTGGCTGGTGCAAACCCACGAGTTGCGTCAGCTGCTGGAGCCGGCCGCCGCGGAGCGTGCGGCGGGCAACGTGCCCGACGATGTGCTGGACGACCTGCGCACTCTGGCCCGCGATGCCGAAGAGTCGGGCGGCCAGTTGTGGGAGGAAGCCGCCAAGTACTTCGACTTCGCGCTGCACCTGTCGCTGGCCGACTACTGCGGCAACGTGCCGATCAAGGTTTCGATCCGCAGGTGCTGGAAGTTCAAGATGCTCTCTTACGACCTCTCGGAGGGCTGCCGATCGAGCCTGCTGCAGGAGTACGAGCAGCACCTTGCAATCCTGTCGGCGATCGCCCGCGGCCACGGCAAGCGGGCCCGCAAGGAGATGGCGAACCACCTGCAGGCGGCGTCGGTCGAGCGTTTCTCGGAGCGTGTCATCTGATCCGCCGACCCCTGCGGGCTGAGCACGCCGCTTCTGCCGACGGGCGTTGACCACGAGATTGCATGCACTACGATGCCTGCATGCATTCTGGCCCACGGGGCCGGAGCGTCGCCGGTCGAACGAACCAGCCTAGGCATCACGGCATGATCAAGCACATCCGCAGGCTGGGGCCCGCCATTATTCTGGCGTCCATCGTTCTCGGCCCTGGGAGCATCTTGGCAAGCTCTAAGGTGGGCTGTCAGTACGGGTACGAATTCCTGTGGGTCACGCTGACCGCCACCCTGCTCATGATCGGGCTAACGGCGGTCGGCGCGCTGATCGGCATCACTGTGGCCGGCACGCCCTGCGGCGAGGTCGCGGGCCGCTTCGGCCGCGCGGCCGCCGTGGCAGTGGGCGTGACGCTGTTTCTTATCGTCGCGTTGTTTCAGGCGTCCAACAACATCGCGGTGCTGGCCTCGCTGGAGTCGTTCTTGGGCATGACCGGCGGGGCGCGGTCTCCTGTGGTTGATGTCGTGGTGCTCGGGGGGCTGAACGCGCTCATCGTCGCGGTGCTGTTCGGGTTTCGAGAAACCTACCGCCCGCTGGAGAAGCTGATGAGCGTGATGGTGATCGCGATGTTCGCCGGGTTCACAGTCAACCTGTTGCTGGCCAAGCCATCACTGAGTGGAATGATCGCCGGGCTGACGCCAGGGTTTCCAGCAGGGCAAGAAACGCCACGGTTCCTGCCGTTCCTGCGCGACGGCGTCTTGACCGACGACCTGTGGGCGGTGCAGGCGCTCGTGGCGACGACGCTGTCTGTGGCGGCGGCGTTCTTCCAGCCGTACCTGGTGCGAGAGAAGAACTGGTCGACCGGGCAGGCGAGAATAGCACTAACCGACACGGCCGTTGGCATCGCTATCCTGGGCGTCATCTCGGGGATCGTGATGGCCACCAGCGCAGCGGCGCTGCACGGCAAGGTCGATCCGGACGCCCTGCGGTCGGCCGGCGACGTGGCCGAGCAGCTGCGTCCGCTCTTCGGCGACCAAGCGACCCTGGTGCTCTCGTTGGGGATCTTGGCGGCCGCGTTCAGTTCATTCCTGGGAAACGCGTTGGTCGGCGGGGTCGTGCTGTCCGACTCCCTGGGTTTGGGCTCCTCGCTGGGCGGCCGCTGGCCACGGTTGCTGACGGTCGCGGCGCTCGGGCTGGGCTTCCTCGGCGCAGCCGCGTCCACGCTCACCTCGCTCAGCGTGGTGCAACTGGTCGTTGTGGCGCAGGCGTTGACCGTGCTGGGGGTCCCGCTGCTGTCGGTGGTGATGCTGTGGCTGGCCGGGCGGATCGCTTCGCCGGCCAAGCCGCTGCTGATCGGCCTGACGGCGCTCGCGACCCTAGTCGTGTGCGCGCTCGCGGTCCGCACGGCCTGGCGGATCGTTCTGACGCTCGCGTAAACCAACGTCGCGTTGCCTACTGGTCCCGCTGGGCGGCTTCGTCGATGACCGACTGGACCGATACCGGCCGCCCGCCCTGGCGGTGGCTTTCGTCCGCGGCCTCCATCATCGCGAGGATCTCCAGCGTCTCGCTGGGCTGGACGGGGGCTTCGCCGCCGTCGAAGAACTCGCAGATGCTCTCCACCAGCGCGTCGTAGCCGTGGAAGCCGTGGGTGCTGACCGTCTTGCGCTCGCCGTAGATCGTGTAGGAGTAAACCGGCTTCTGAGTCGCCAGGGCCCAGACGATGCCGCGGCGGCCGTCCCGCCACGTACCGACAACCAGGGCGCCGTCAGCGGTGTCTTGCCGGATCACGCTCTCGCAACCGGGGCCCAGGATCGCGTACAGCGCTTCGACGCCGTGGATGCCGTACCAGAACAGGTCGGGGTGGTGCGGCTCGGTCTTGTAGGGGGTGGAGGTCGCCGCCCCCATGACCCGGCCGAGGTCGGGCGTGTCGCGGAGCGCGTCAAGCTTGGCGCTAAACCGGAGCGGCGATGAAGAGAAGAACCGGGTGTCGGTCTTCTTGGCCACCTCCATCAGCTCCACGAAGTCGGCGACCGATGCGGTGGCCGGCTTGTCGATGAACACCGGCTTGCCGGTCGCCACCCGGCGGAACAGCTCCAGGTGCGTGCGTCCGTCCACGCTCTCCAGCAGCACCGCGTCGGCCCGGTCAGCTGCTTCCTCGGGCGAGTCGACAACCTCGACGCCCATCTCCGCGAGTTGGTCAGTGAACATTCCGACGCGGTCTCGGCTTGCGGGGATGTCGTCACTCCCGCCCGGGTACACGGCGACCACCCGGTAGCGTGCCAAAGCCCCGGTTGCGGCGGGGTCGTTGATCAGCTTGGCGAACGCCACGCTGTGGCTCGTGTCGGCGCCGATGATCGCGACCCGCTTGGTTGCCGGCTGCGCCGGCTCGGCACACCGCCCGGTTGCGGCGGGCGAGAGCAGCAACGCCCCAATGGCGGTGGCAACAAAGCAGTACGTATCGGCTCGGTTCAGGATGAACATGGTTCGGCCCACGAATTCTGGAAAGGAGTCTTGGAATTGAGTCTTTACGCTACGCTCCTCCGAACAGGAGCACCGGGGTGTTGCCCCGTTCTGAGCGCTCCGCTCGGACTATCCAACAGTCAACTCAGTGGAACCACAACGCCACGACGGGCTCGACGCATCCGCGCCTGCGGCAGCATCGCCTTTGATTGATACTTGTCTCGCCATCGTGGTTCCGCTCTGGCGCCCTCGCACCCCCGCCGGCCTGGGTTTTGACCGATTCGTTTTGTCCAAAAACACGCGTGGAGGGGACAAAACTCGGCGCCTATCTTCGCCTTGGTCTTCGTAAGTGCTTGTAGATCAATGTCATACGGTGCCTGCCTCCGAAACAGGCGCCAGGGTTTTGTCCGATCGCCGCCGCGAAACGGGACACAGCGGACCAAATCAACCACGCGAGCGGCCGCTCACCCAACAGCGCAGCAGCAACCGGGCCCGCCCGCTGCCGCGGTGGGCCTTCCCTGGATGCGTGTACGTAAGTTCACATGCCATTAAACCACACCAAGTGGCCGGTTCCCACAAGAATCCCCCTGCGCAACCATCGGCGACAGCCGCTGGATTCTGGACAGCCAGCGGTCGGGCGCTTCTCACCTGAACGCCGTGCTCCATCTGCGATCCAGCCATGTATCGTCTGCGCCCACCCAGCTTCTCGCTCAGCGCCTCCATTCCCCTGTGGGCGTTATCGCTGAAGCAACGGTCACGGCGCCCGGGGCAGCCGCGGCTATCCGGGGGACGCCGGCGGGTCGAAATCCGTCGTGCGCCCCAGAATTGCATTGCATCCAGATTGCCTTAGTGTATACATTAGGCCTGCGGGGGGAAGGTTGTCGAGCGTTAGGTCTTCCCGCCGAATCACGGGCGAAACGCCGGTTGAGCGAGCGTGGCAGATCGCACAGGACTCTTGTTGGTGCGGTTGCTTGACTGGCGGCGGGCTCGGATAGGGCGGATAGGAGTCCAGCGAATCGGGGCGTTTGCTGCTGCACACCCCGAGGCGGCTTGGACGCGCGAAAGGCGAGGTGCGATACCCGGGCGTTATCCCATTCACTTTCTTCTACTGCGAGCCGAACCAATGCCGAAGACACCCTCCGACGAGCATCTGACCACCAGCCCAGCGGGCCACGCCCGCCCCTCCTACTGGGACGCGATCACCGCCCACTGCGCGTCGTACGCCGACTACAGCAAGCGGCTGGCTAGCTACACCGCGGCGGCCGGTCTGGGGGCGTTCTCGATGGGCCAGACGGCCGAAGCGGCGATCGTGCACGTCGACCTTGGCGACGGCATCGCCCACAACGAGGCGGGTTCCTTCACCGACCTCGACCTCGACACCAACGGCACGGTCGACTTTGTGTTCGGCCAGGCGACGCTGTCCTACAGCGGCGTGCGGATGTCGGTGTTCGGCAATCCCCTGTTCGCGCCGGAGGCCCGCCTGCCGCTCGACGAGCTGTCACAGAACTACACGAACACCGAGAACGGGAACCCCTACTACATCCGCTCGTTCCAGTCGGGCGATGTGATCGGCCCCGGCGCCCAGCAGCCGCTCAACGGCGCCTACCCCAACTACACCGGCATTGTCTCGACCAACACGAGCAACTTCCGGAACGACTCGGAGCCGCAGTACTGGGGGTTTGGCCTCAACATCAACGGCGAGATCCACTACGGCTGGGGCCGCCTGACGACCTTCAACGACGGCGGTTCGCCCGCTCAGTACACCGCCGTGCTGCACGAGTACGCCTACCAGAGCGAGCCGGACGTCGCGATCGTCGCGGGCGTGGTCCCCGAGGCGAGCTCGCTGGCGTTGCTGGCCGCCGGTTTCGGCGGCCTCGGCCTGGCCGCTAAACGCAAGCGGGCGGCGGCCTAGCGCTGGCGCCGTGTCGCCCGGGTCGATTAGGTCTGGCCCGCGACAGATTCGAAAGCGGAGGCCCCTCCCCCGCGGGAGGGCCTCCCGCTTCCGGTTGTTTTTCTTGCCTCCCTTGGTTCCACCACCTTCATGGCGCCGACGAGCAGCTCAACACAGCGTAAAGTGCTCCTGGTGGGGTGGGCCGGCGCCAACTGGCAGGCGCTTCAGCCGCTGCTTGACGCCGGCGCCATGCCGGCCCTGAACGCCCTGCGGACGGCGGGCGCGTGGGGCAACCTGGCCCCTATAAAGCCCTGCGTGCCGCCCATGCTGTGGACCTCGCTGTCCACCGGTACGCGGGCCGACAAACACGGCGTCTGCAGCTTCTTCGAGCCCACGGATGAAGGGACGGGATTGTCCCGCGTGGCGGCCGCACAGGTCCGACGGCCGACCGTTTGGAACGCGTTGTCGACCGACAAACAGAGTTCCGTTGTCGTCAATTGGCCCGCAACGGCTGGTGGGGAGCAACCGCACGCTTTCGTCGCCAGCGACGAGTACTTCCGCCAAATTCATTCAGCGACGCAGGCTCGCCGCGACTCTCAATACACGAACGGTCGCCTCGCCAAGCACGTCATCGAATGCCGCTGCGCGGCAGGAGACTCCGCGGACGAGCGCTTCGGGCGGGTGCTCGACGCATTGTGCCACGTCCATTCGGTCGCCTGCGGCTTAGTCGAGGAACAGCCCTGGCGTCTGGCGGCGGTATGCTACCCCGCCGTACAAGAGCTGGTTGACTGCTCACCGAATCCGTTGACGCGGGCTGAGCTC
This sequence comes from Posidoniimonas corsicana, assembly GCF_007859765.1. NCBI lineage: Bacteria > Pseudomonadati > Planctomycetota > Planctomycetia > Pirellulales > Lacipirellulaceae > Posidoniimonas > Posidoniimonas corsicana. Next base: position 1,752,758 of record NZ_SIHJ01000001.1, on the reverse strand, counting down.
ACGCGGTCCGCCTGGCGTCTTCTCGACGCGATGCTCGCTGAGCTGATGTCTGCCGCGGGTGAGGCGGTTAACTTGATCGTCGCCAGCCCGTGCGGCGACGCCGGCGCGTCGACGCCGCTTGCTCAGATGGGCATCCTGGCGGCGGTGGGGCCGAGCATCGAGCCCGAGCGACAGGTCTACGGCGCGACAATCCTCGACATCGCCCCGACGGTGCGACGGCTCTTGCGGTTGAAGCCCGACTCCGCCGCAGACGGCCGCGTGCTCAGCGACATGCTCTGCCAGGAAGCCGCCGACCGCCGATCCCCCTACGATCTCACCCCGCGCGATGCCGCCGCCGACGCGCCGCGTGGCGCCGAATGCCGGAGGAGTTCCTTCGAGGTTGCTCCAGAGGTGGTCTCCGCCGACGAGTCTCAGCTGGAACTGGTGCGTTGGAACCAGCGGCTCAATCTGGCGCACGCGCTGCACGACAGCAACCGTGTCACCGACGCCATCGCGTGTTGGCGGACGCTCTGGGAAGAACGCCCAGCGGAGCCGGCCTACGGGGTCAACCTGGCGAGCTGCCTGCTTCGTGACCGGCGCCTGGACGAATGCCGCGGTGTGATCGAGCGTCTGCCGAAGTCCGAGCGTGAGGGCGTGGAGGTGCAGCTGCTGCTTACGCGGTTGGCGCTCGCCAGCAAGGACATCGCAGAGGCCTCCGCCCTTGCGATGGAGCTATCCGCCCGACGCGAAGCAGACCCGCACACGCTCGGCGAGGCCGCCAGCGTGCTGCTGGAGTGCGGTCACCCCGACGCCGCCGAGGCGGCGCTGCGCCGCGCGATCGAGATCGCGTCAGGCAACGCCGCCGCCCATGTCGGGCTGGCACGCGTGTGGTGGCAGCGTGACGACGCCGAGCAAACCGCCGCCGAGGCCCGCAAGGCCCTCGCGATCGCCCCGGCGTACGCCGAGGCACGATTCCTGCTCGCCGAGGCGTTACACCGTGCGGGCCGCGAGCGGGAAGCGATCCCCGAGTTCGAGCGGTGCCTACGCGACCAGTGGCGAACCAGCGACGCCCACTCGCACCTCGCCGGCCTGTACGCCAAACGGGATGCGGCAATGGCGGTGCGACACCGAGAGCTGGCGGGCGTTTAGCCCGACACAACACAGGCGAACTAGCAAGCAGACCGAACCCACGACTTACCAGGAAACCTACCGATGCAGAATCGTGGCATTATTGCGCCCCTCACCTTGCTGACCGCGACCGTCCTGTTCGGCGCCGCGCGGTCTGAAGCCGATGTGCTGCTCTACGACTTTGAGACGGACGAGCAGCACCGTGAAGCCAACCTGGACACCAACCCGACCACGCCGCCCGGCTGGGGTTCGTTCGGCACCATTACGACCGACCGCGGCGCCACGACGGACGCCTCGGCCGGTTTGACCGCCCGCTTCCACGCCGGCGACTTCGACCTGCCCGCCGACCTGGCGGGCAACTGGGGAATCGTCGACGTCGGTGACCGGTTCACGCCCTACCGGAAGGACCTGTCCGAGTTCGCCGGCGTGAGGCTCGACATGAAGTTCAAGAACAACGCCGACCTGCCCTACGTCGGGCCGTTCGCGGTCGAGGTGGGCATTGGATTCATGGTGCCTGGCATCGGGGAGGACGAGAGCCTCCAGGTCTACTCCGAGCCGATCACGCTCACCGAGGAGTACGACTCCTACGAGGTCATGTTCGCCGACCTGGCCTTCGTGCAATCCGGCGCGGTCCTGGAGAACGACCTGGCCAACAACGCGTTCCTGAAAATCCGCATGCTGAACACGCTGGAGAGCGAGGGCCGCATCGCCTACTACTACGACGAGATCTACGGCATCACCGGCCCCGAGGGCCTGCCCGGCGACTACAATGACGACGGGCTGGTCGACGCGGCCGACTACACCGTTTGGCGGGACAACACCGGCGCGCCGGCCGGCACGCTACCCAACGATGTCGATGGCGGCGAGATCGGTGCGCCGCAGTACGCGACCTGGCGAGAAAACTACGGCGCCGGGGCCGGGCCTAGCGCAGCCGGCGCCGGCGTCCCCGAGCCCACGGCGTTGGCGATCGGGGCTCTCTCGCTGCTGATCGTGTGCGGGCGTTCCCGCCGCAGCGATTGGACTCGGGGCTAGCCGGCAAAGGCGAAAGGCACGGCAGCAATGGCGATGACACGCAGCGCAAACAAGGTGCTCCTCATCGGCTGGGACGCAGCGGACTGGACGATCCTCCGGCCGCTGCTGGCAGCCGGTGAGATGCCTGCGCTGCAGCGTCTGATGGAATCGGGAGCGAGTGGCAACCTCGCCACGATTCAACCGATCCTCTCGCCGTTGCTGTGGACCTCCATCGCCACCGGCAAGCGGCCAGCGAAGCACGGCGTGTACGGTTTTACCGAGCCGCTACCCGACGGCAGCGGCGTCCGCCCGGTAAGCTGCACGAGCCGCACCACCAAGGCGGTCTGGAACATCCTGTCGCAGAGCGGCCTAGCGTCCAACGTGGTCGGCTGGCTGGCGAGCCACCCCGCCGAGCCAATCCGCGGAGCGGTGGTGAGCGACTACTTCCTCCACCCGGAGTCGCTGTGCGGCGCCGCGGACGGCCTGCCTGCCGAGGCCTGCCACCCGGCGTCGCTGGCGCCGCTGCTGAAGAACCTTCGAGTCGACCCCCGCGACCTGGACGCGGAGGTGCTGCTGCCGTTCGTCCCCAACGCGGCGATGATCAACACCGACTCGGATCGCCGACTAGAGCAACTGGGGACGCTGATCGCCCGCACGGCGAGCGTCCAGGCCGCGGCGTGCGCGCTGATGGCCAACGAGCCGTGGGAGTTCATGGCGGTGTACTTCGACATGATCGATCAGGTGGGGCACCACTTCATGCCCTACCACCCGCCGGCGATGGAGGGCGTGTCGGAAAGCGACGCCGCGATCTACCGCGACGTGGTGCGCGGCTGCTACCGGTTCCACGACATGATGCTCGACGCCATGCTGCAGCAGGCGGGCGACGACGTCACCGTGCTGGTGGTGAGCGACCACGGCTTCCACAGCGGCGCCCAGCGGTCGGGGACCAATGGTTTCGACAACCCCACGAGCTGGCACCGCCAGCAGGGCGTGGTCTGCGCGGCCGGGCCAGGCATTCGGGCGGGCGAGGAGCTGCGCGGCGCGAGCCTGCTGGACGTCACGCCCACCGTGCTGAAGCTGCTCGGTTTGCCGGTCGGCGCCGACATGGACGGCCGGCCGTGGCTTGAGGTGCTAACCGACGCCACGCCCCCTAGAGTGATCTCCAGCTGGGACGATGTCGACGGTGCCAGCGGGATGCACCCGCCCGACTACGAGATGGACCCCGTGGACGCTGCGGGCGTGCTGCAGCAGCTGGTCGCGCTTGGGTACGTCGAGGCGCCATCGAGCGACACGGTAGCGACCGTCCGCTCCACGCAAACCACGCTGGAGGTCAACCGCGCGTTGTCGCTGATGGACGCCAATGACATGCCGGCGGCGGCGGCCGCCTGGCGCCAGCTGCTCGAGCAGGCAGAGCTTACCCCCGTGCTGGAGGAGGCGTGCCGCGTTGAGCTCGCGCACTGCTGCCTGCGACTGGGGAGGTTCGACGAGTGCCGTCAGATCCTGCGAGGGATTCTCAATCGGTCGCCGTCGGCGCCCGCCGCGGCCTACCGGATGATGCAGCTCTGCGTGTCGCAAGGCAGCTACGGCGAGGCGTTGGAAATATACGACCGCGCCGACCCCGACGTTGCGGACTCGGGTCCGTTTCTGGTGCTGGCCGGACAGGCCTACGCGGCCACCGACCGGCAATCGGACGCGGTTTCCGCCTATTCGCGTGTGCTTGAGGCCGACCCCGACAACGCGCTGGCCCTCGCGGGACTGGCGCAGGTTTCGGCCGATCAGGGCGACTGGCAATCGGCCTCCAACCTCGCCCTGCAGGCGGTAGGATTGGACACCCAACTCCTGTCCGCACACCACACGCTCGGTGTTGCATTGGCGGAGCTCGGTTGCCACGACGAGGCTGCGGAGGCGCTGAGAACGGTGCTGAAGCTTGACCCGCGTCACCGCGACGCGACCCGTCGACTCGACCAGCTCCAGGAGCAGTCGGCATGAAGAACCAGTGCAGCCTTGCCCAGCCGGCGCAGGCCGGGAATCGGCAAGATGAGCAGGCGTCGGCGATCGGAACGCCGGGGCAGAGACAATACTAGGCACGGCGTGACGCCGAGTACTCAATTGGATGGAAGCGTGATGGAAGTGAAGGTATTCGAAGCAGCGAGCGAAGCAGGCGTGGCCGCCGCACGCGAGGGGGCGGAGCGTATCCGGCGTGAACTTGCCGACCAGGGGGAGGCGTCGATCGTGCTGGCGACCGGCGCGTCGCAGTTCGCGATGCTGGCGCAGCTAGTCGAGGAACCCGGTATCGACTGGAGCCGCGTCACCCTCTTCCACCTCGACGAGTACGTCGGCCTGCCCGTCAATCACCCGGCCTCGTTCCGCGGGTACCTGTGGCAGCGGTTCATCTCAAAGCTCCCCGTTCCTCCGAGGGCGTACCACCTGCTCAACGGCGAGGCCGACCCCGCTGCCGAGTGCCAACGGCTGGGCGACATCATCTCTCAGCAAGAGATCTGCGTTGCGTTCGTCGGCATCGGAGAGAACGGACACCTGGCCTTCAACGACCCGCCCGCCGACTTTGACTGCCAGTCGCCGTTCCTCGTGGTCGAGCTGGACGAGGCGTGCCGTACCCAGCAGTGGCGGGAGGGGTGGTTCGACTCCTTGGAGAGCGTCCCCAGCCGCGCCCTCAGCATGAGCGTGCCCGAGATCCTCCGCTGCAAGTCGATCGTCTGCACCGTGCCCGACCGCCGGAAGGCCGCCGCGGTGCGGGCCTCGCTGGAAGGCGAAGTCACTGCCCAAGCGCCGGCGTCGGCCTTGCGTCGTCACCCCAGCGTCACCGTCTATCTAGACGAACCGGCCGCCTCGCTGCTCCGCCTCGACTCGGCCTCGCTCCTGCGGCTCGACGGCGCCGAACCGTCACGCGCCGGAGGCGGTAAGGCGCCGTACATGTTCCACGTGGGGAGCGAGGCGGCAACGCACGGCAACCGGACGGCGTCCCCACCGGTGCAGCACTAGCAGTCTCGCCTGTCACTAAACCGATTGCTCTCGCCCATCGTCTGGGGCCGATCGATTGTGCACAAGCACGCGCTAGCTTCCCTCTGCAGGCGAAGATTCCGCATGCGTGCCGCCCGAGTAGCACCCAAGAGGACTCTCAACGAAGCCGGTAACGGCGCTCAGCAACCTTGAAGCACGGTACAAGGTCCTACGGGCTCTCGGCGTCAGTGCGGTTCGACCAGAACAAGTTCTGCCGGTTTGCCTCGGGACGCGGGATGGCCGAACGCACCGCGGCGGCCGAGTGCTGGGTGAACGAGTTGCCCTCAACCAGCAGGTTGCCGCTTCCAGACAGGCCGTACTTGTTGTCGACGAACGAGTTGCCGGTCACCTCCACCCGCTCGGGCACTGCGGCCGCCGAGTAGTCTTCGCGGGTGTTGGCGTCCGCCATGAAGCCGACTCCGGCCATCGAGTTGCGAAGGATCAGGTTTTGCTCGATACGGATCCGTCGATCGGTCAGCCCCGGGTAGTCGATGATCTGAATCCCGTCCTCGGCGTTGCCGGCGATGACGTTCTTCCGCACCAGGATCTCGATTGGCTCGCCTTGGAACGGCTGCAGACGGATCTCGATGCCGTCATCCAGGTTGTCGACGATGTGGTTGTGCTGGATGACCACGGCGCACGCCTGGTCGAGGTCGATGGCGTCGTCCTCGTTGCGCTCGAACAGGTTGTGCTCGCACAGCCCGCCGCCGCCTTCGAAGTCGATCGCGTCGACGTTGTTGACGAAGCGGTTGTGGCAGATTGTGGCTGTTGCGTAGCATGAGACGCCGTCATCGCCGCCCTCGATGGTGAAGCCGGCAATCTCGGTCGATCCGCCCGAGTCCGCCTTGATAAGCACGACTTGCTCGGCGCGCCCCTCGTTGTGCTCGTCCTCCGGGACGGCGCCGCTGAGCACCGTTCGCTCGATCACGCGCGGGTCGGCCCCGGGCGTGTACTCGGAGCAGAGCTTCACCGACTTGCCTCCAATGACCAGGCTCTCGCGATAGACGCCGGGCGACACGAGCACCCGGTCGCCGTCCGCGGCGGCGTCGATCGCTGCCTGCACCGTCTTGTAGTCAGAGGGGACCCGGTGGGTCGTCTCGCTGGCGAGCATCGGCGCCGCGGTGGCCAGCAGCAGGCAGCACCAAGTGGGCGCGAGCCGAGGGCTTGCGTCTTGCATCATTCGGCCTCCGCTTGCTTGGCGTTGATCTCGGGCGTCTCGACCTCATGCTCGTGGAGCTCGGCCTGGCCCGACTCGTCCTTGCGGAGCGTGAACGAGTCGTACAGCTCGCCGGTGGCGAGGCGCGCCTCGTACTTGATCTCGTCCGGCGACACGCGGATCACCTGGAATAGCTGCACGCCTGAGGCGACGCGGGGCACATCCCACTTCTCCTGCAGCTCGTACATCTTCGGCCCGCTCACACTGACCACGTACACGGTGTTGCTGCTCTTCCCGCTGACCCCGTCCGACACGTTCTTGGGCCCGCCAAGGCCAGACCGGGCGTAGGCGTGGTCGTGCCCCTGCAGCACCATGTCGACGCCGTGCTTCTCTAGCACGGGCCGCCAAGCGGCGCGGAGCCGCGCGTTGTCGCGTTCTTTGGCCGCCGAGAAGATTGGGTGGTGGAAGGTGACGAAGGTCCACTTCGGTCGGTTGGGATCGGACAGCACCGAGTCGAGCCACAGCGTCTGCCGCTCGATCTGCTCGTTGGAGTTGAGAGAGATGATGCGGGCGCCCTGGTAGTCGACCCAGTAGACGGTCTCCTCCAGTCCCGGGGGCCCGTTGAGCGGGAACGAGAACTGCGGCCGCCAGTGGCGGGAGAGGCCCTCGCCGTACTCGTGGTTGCCCGGCGACGCGATGGACGGGATCATCCCGTTCAGCCAGGCGCCGGCGCCGAACCACTCGCCCCACTCGGCGTCGCGGTTGCCGCGGTTCACCAGGTCACCGGCGTGGAGCATGAACGCCGACCGCGGCGCGTGCTGGTTCGCTTCGCGAACCACGCGCGACCACATCGCACGCACCGCGTTCTGCGCGTCGCCGAAGTAAACGAACGTGAACGGTTCGGGCTCGGCGCTGGCGGTGCGGAACTGGTGCCACTCGCTCCAGTGGGTTCCGTCGCCCACCCGGTAGGCGTGCATCTTTCCGGGTGCGAGATCGTCGACCCGAACGGTGTGCTGCGCCCAGGTCCCCAGATCCGAATCAAACGGGCTGCACACGCCTTCAACCACCCGCGCACCGGGCACCTGCCCCGTCCGCAGGTTGCCCCGCAGCAGCTCGCCGGGGGCGATCTCAATAACTGATTCAGCAATCGACGCATGCGTCCGCCAGCTAACTGCGATCGAAGTCTTCGGATCTCCGGGCCAGGTAAGCACCACGCGATCGGGCAGCGGGGTGGGCGTGTGCTGCTCTGCTTCGGTGAAGGTCGGCGCCGGCGCGTCGTGCCCCTCGTGGGCCAAGGACGGCGCCGTGGTCATCAGCAGCAGCGTTGTGAAGAAGGAATAGATTGTAGATCGCATGTCGTCAGGCTTGGGGTACCGTAGGAGGAAACTCATGGAAGCAAGACGCGGCGGTCGACCTGCCCCGGTCGACCGCCGTGATAAACTGCAGCACGTGGGCGTCAGGCTAGCAGCCGCGGCGCCGCATGAGTGCGGAGGCGGCGGCCAGCAGCACCAGCGTAGCCGACGCTGGCTCAGGGATCAGAACGATTTCGGTGTTGCCCCCGAATGCCCGAGCGAAGGTTGTTGAGAACGCCGAGCCATCGGCCAGCGTTCCGCTGATCGACCCCGAGCCAAATGGAACCACGTAGGGGAACTGCGACGACCCAACCGGCACAATGCCGTTCACGAGGAAGTCGGAACCGAAGATCCGCACGGAGCTGCCGCCGAGAACCCTGAGGTCGCTCGCACCGAAGTCGCCGCCCTTGATGTCCAGACGGCTTCCCAGGTCGGCTGTCACACTCAAGGAGTCGGCCGATGTGATGTCGATCTCGCCGGTTCCGGCCTGCAGCTCAACCGCGACAGCGCCCGCCACGAGATCACGCAGCGTGGTCGACGCGCCGGTGATGGTATTCACCGAGAGATCGCCCAGCCGCATGCTGTTGAGCTCGACGCTTCCATTGAGGGAGTTCGCGATCACCGCAGGCGGCGCCATCCCGTCGCCGGCGCCGGCCACTTCGACGCCGGAGATTCGCACGGCGCCGCCAGCGACCGCTGGGATCTCGATCGCGTCGGTGCTTCCAGCGACGCCGAACACGCCACCAGTGGCGGTCACCCGACCGCCGAACGAGCCGATGGCGCCCCCCTCCGGCGCGAAGACGCCGCCGTTGATCTCGACCACCGAGTTGCCGGCGGCTTCGACGTTCGAGATCAGGCCGCCATTGATCGTGGTGTGCGAGGAGTCGCTGGCTTCGATCGTGTCGTCAACCTGGAAGTAGTCGATCACCACCTGGGCCGAGCCGGCAACCACCAAGTCGTCGTTGACCTCGCCGCCGGTGAAGTGGGCCGAGGTATTGTCGAAGAACTGAAGCTCGTCGTCGAAGCGGCCGCCGCTCGCCACCAGCCGCGACGAGCCGGTGAAGAACGCGTCGTCGTCAACACGCGCGGTGCTGGAGAACGTCACGACGGCGTCGTCGCCGGCCTCGAGGTCGTCGATGACGCCGCCGAACATGGTGGCCGTGGCCGCGCCGCTGATGAGCAGGTTCCCGCCGATGTTGGCGCTCGATGAGATCTGCACCTCCGCGGCGCCGGTCGCCTCGATGTTGCCGCCTACCGATGCGCTGCCGACGATGAACGCCACCGAGTTGTCGGCAGCCTGGATGTCGCCCGCGGCCGATCCGCCGGAGAAGAGCAGCACCGAACTGCCGGTGAGGCCGATGCTGCGGCCCTCGTTGGGGTCGCCCGAAGGCGCCGCCGCGATGTCGGCGCCCGACACCACGTTGAGGATGGTCGAAGTGGCGCCCGGGCCGTCCTGCGCCTCGACGTCGGGTGAAGCGGTAGAGATCAGGTTGACGGCGCCATTGCTGTAGATCGTCGCGGCTGGAGAGTGGCCGCACCAGATCGCGGCCGCCAAGAGCGCAGCCGGCGTGAGGGAGGCGATACGCAAACCTAAAGGAGCATCGTTCATTAGTCTTTGCCTCGGTTCGGAGGGTGTCACTAGCAATCTTGGGTACGTGTGTTGGCTTGAGCTTCTTGCGTCACGATTGGGGCTGTTCTCACCTCGTAGCGGGACCTAGCCGCGGACTCACTCGCTAACAAAGACCTGCCAGCCCTCAGACTTGCTGATGGAGATCTGAAGGTCCTCGCCGCCTTCGGGCGGCACGTCGAAGGTGGCTTGCTGCGGGCTCTCGTAGACCATGGTCAACTCGCCCGCGTTGGGGATGTTGATCGACCGCTGCTGCAGGCGGGCCCGGAGCCTGTCGTCCAGCTTGCCCCGGAACGACACCCGGTAGGACCCAGGGGCTACGCCGCTGGAGTCGCGGGCCCGCAGGTCGAACCGGCCGGCCGAATCGATCATGCCGAAGGCCCGCTCCCCCCCGCTCACGGGCGTCAGGGTCAACCGGCCGCCGGCGGCCGGCGCGCCTTCGAGCAGCACGGTGCCTGCGGCGCGGACGGCGCCGTCATCGCACCCGCAAGCCGCCAGCAGCGCCAGCGTCAACGTGGCGGCAAGCGTCCTCGATCCGGTGTCCGGTCTGGTTGGCTGTCGTTTCACTAGGTGCTTCGTCGGTGTTGTGCGGGCCAGTCACGGCCGCCAGCAGTGGTCTAGAACGCGCTGTCGTCGATGACGTTGCCGTCGTTCCGCGAGCCAAGGTCGAGGTACGTCTGCATCTCGATGTCCTCGCGGAGGAAGTGGACGGACCCGTCGCAGAAAGCGAAGAACGCTCCGCCGGTGTGCCAGCTGAACGCGCAGTCGTCGTCGGCCGGGCCCGATTGGAGGTACACCGGCACGCCTTCCTGCAGTCCATCGTAGAAGTTGCCGACCGACTTCGGCGAGATGTCGCAGTTGATGGGCGCGTCGCGGGCGGTCTTGAAGATGGTGTTCTCGTCGCTGTTAGCGCCGCCCATCCAGATTGGCCAGTCGGTGTTGCCGTTCCGCTGTGCGATGTAGTAGGCGGACTCGCCTATCAGCAGCGTGTTGGACAGTCCGTCAGTAATGTTGGCAGGACGCACCCTGGTGAGCCCCGTCTTGCCGCCCTGGTAGCCGTTCACCGGGTCGATCAGGCCCATACGCTCCAAGCGTGCGGTGGCGTTGTCGCATCTGTGCTGGAAGATGCCCTGGTCACCGTAGCCGCCCGACCCCTTGTAGTCGCTGGTGGCGTAGTTGTTGATCCACTCCCACCGCCCCATATGCCCCTCGGCCATCGCGGGCAGTTCCGAGGAGGGGCACTTAAACGTTGGCAGAGGCTTGTCGCCGCCACGCCAGACGATCTTTCCGCCGTTGGTGCGAGAGAGGAACACGGCACCCGAGTAGAGCAGGTTGGGCGGTGGGAAGTTGGCCTGGGTGGAGGCCGGCAAGCCGGACGCGTCCCACACCTGATCGTGCAGCGCCTGCTCCTCGAGGTGAGGCAGTATGTGGGCAATCCATCCGAGCCCGCGGTCGCAGAAATAGGTTTGGTCCTGCTCCTGCTCCTCTTCGCTGCCGATGGCGAGCTCCGAAGAGTTCTTGCTGGGGTCGCCGCCGGCGACCCCGATCGGGTACGCGCCCTCGATCTCGACATAGTTGATGACCGCCAGGGCGTCGTTCTTGAGGTTGTTCTGGCAGGACGCCCTCCGCGCTGCCTCGCGGGCGGCCTGCACCGCGGGCAGGAGCAACGCAATCAGCACTCCGATGATGGCGATCACGACCAACAGCTCCACCAGGGTGAACCCTGGGCTGCTCTGCTGGGGAGTCGGGTGGATTCGTTTCCGGATCATTAGCGTCATCGGGTCAACCTCATGTCTTCAGGGAAGGGCTACGCCCTCGAGGCAGTGCGGGTTGGCGGCCGTGCCAACGGTGGTTAGCGGCGCGCCCTGCGGTGGGAACGCCGCCGCGAGGCGCCGGCAAACAAGGTGGAAACCGCCAGGAGGCCGGATACACCGGGTTCTGGCGCGGCCTGCGCCGCGGCGGCCAGCCCACTCGCAGCGGTCTGACCGTAATTGGATCGCCAGACGTCGTAGTCGCTCTGCTGGTAGGTGACGCCGAGGCCGTCGCGCCAGACGGTGTAGTCCGCCGCGTCTACCGAGCCGTCGGAGTTGAAGTCGCCTGGCAGGTCCGGCACGATGGCCGCCGGGCCAAACAGCACGCCGCCCACCAGGCTGCGTCCAGGAACGGCGCCGTCCGCGGCGATCGAGAACTGGAACAGCAGGTCCGATTCATCGGTCAGGCTGCCGGCGTTGACGGCTGACCCGAGCGAAAGCGAGCCGCCGTTGGCAGACAGCAGCGTGGCGCCCTCCAGGTGGGCTTCACCGATGCGTGTCGAGGTCCCGGGGCTTGCGGCCCAGCCACCTACCGTGTTGGCAAGACGGGACCAGTTGCCGCTGTCAAGCACGCCCGTGGGCGACTGCACGAGGTACGAGTCGATGCTGACGTCGAACTCCGATTGGTTCTCCAGGGTAGCCTCGCCGGTCGCCTGATCGACCACCAGCACGACGTTGTTGCGCTGCGAGAATTCAACTTCGCCAGGGAACACCCCGACGCCCTCGACGCTGTAGGTAAAGTCGAAGGTCGGCTCGACCTGGCCGATCTCGCTGGGCGAGAACGCGTCGTAGGGCGAGCCGATGGCGATGCTCTCACCCGCGGCGATCGACAGCGACGACTCAAGGTTCACCTCGCTGATGATCTGGTCGTTGGCCTGGCCTTCCAGCCAGCCGGCGGTCGCGTTGTCCTCGAGGCTGGCCCAGGCGACGGAATCAAACGTGTCTTGGGCGGCGACCAGCAGGTAGCCGTCGATGCTCAGGGGGCCGCCGCTGTCGTTGCGGAGCGACGCCGAGCCGGTGCGGGGGTTGATAACGATCGACAGGTCCTGGTCCTGCGCGTACGCTTCGCCGGTAGGCAAAGCGGCCGCGGTCGCCAAGAGGATGCAAGCCAGTTGTGTACGCATGATCTTCTGTCCTTGTGGCAGGTTGCTATCTCAAGGGGTGCGATTGCTCGCGGCTCGTGAGGTTGCTAGGTGCGGTTGCGGCGGACGAACAACGCGAGCCCGCCGACCGCGGCCAGCAGGGCGGCCGTTGGTTCTGGGGCGGCGCTGGCGTTGAGGGCGGCCGACAGCGTCATACCGCTGTTGGCGTCCGCGAACGCCTGCTTGAACAGCAGGAAGTCCGCCGGGTCGACATCCCGGTCAAAGTCCAGGTCGCCCGCGGCGCCGAGCGTCAGCGGGCCGTCGATCGCCGAGCCGAACGCCGCGAGGAACACGTCGAAGTCGTCCAGGTCGGCGTCGCCGTCAAAGTCGAGGTCCGCGGCGCCGCCGGCGCCGTCGTAGAAGATGGTGAGCGCGGGCCGCAAGCCCTCGCCGACCAGCGTCAGCGTGCCCGGGTTCTCACCGAAGGCGACGCCGTAGGGCAGATCCTCTTCGGTCAGGTTCTCGACGCCGGGGATGACGGTCTCGCCGTCGAAGAAGCCGTGGTCGAAGCTACCGGTTAGCTCGGACGCGATCACGTCCCAGCCGTCGCCTGAGTTGTTGCTGATCGCCCAGCCCTGGTTTGTCTCGCCGTTGACCAGCCAGTCGATCACCGCGTCGGTCGCGTCGAACTCGAAGAAAGAGAACGCGAGCGCCTCGGAGAAGCCTAGCGGGTCGGTCGAGTCGAGCACGCGGTCTTCAAGGGCGGAGAGGATATCTTCAGAGTCAAGGTCGGAGCTGGTGGTGCCGAACAGCGGATCGTCGGTCTTCTCGGTGAAGCCGCCGCCGTCAATCACAAACTGCTGACCCTGGAAAGTGAACACCTTTGGCTCGTTGGGGTCGAAGAAGTCGGCGGACAGCGAAGTCTCGCCGGTGGCCGGGGAGAGCGGCGTGCCCGAGGGCGTGAACTGAAACTGATCCGCGGGGCCGAACGGCCACTCCACGAAGGTCGAGTTGGGTCCATCGGGGAATATGTTGAAGGTCAGGTCGGCCCACGAGTCGTCCTCTTCCCAGAATCGCGGCGTCCCGAGTTCGGGCGGCGTATTGGGCCCGATGATCCGGTGAAACGCGATCTCCGACTGCGATCCGGTGCCGCTAGTCTTGAAGAACGACAGGGTTGCTCGGGTGATTGTGAACGCGTCGGGGTTGGTGGCGACCTCGTCGGGGATCGCGCCACCCTGGCTCACCAGCAAGTTGTTGAAGCGGATGGCGCCCTGGGCGATGTTGCCGCCGTCGTTGCCGTCGACCGTGATGGTCGGGTTGCCGGAGCGGTCCTCGGAGCCGGTCAGGTCGGCGGACACAAACTCCACATCGTCGGTTCCTTCGTAGACGACACCCGTGGGAAGGGTGAGGCCGTTCTGGAACGTCACAGCAAACTGGGCGTGGGCCTGATTGGCGAGCAGCAGGGCGAGCGCCCCAACGGCCGCTGCGGTTCTAGTCGTCACGGGGATTCCCTCGAGTTGCTTTGTGCGCGGTGGGTAACAGAGAGTTGTCTTGTTCAAACACGGCGTTGGGCCGGTTAGCGGCGGCGGAAGATCGCCACGACCCCAGCCAGCAACGCCAGCACGGCCGAACCCGGCTCGGGCGCGGCGGCGGTCATGGCCGCGAACGCGCCGGCGCCGTTCACCTCGTCGAACGCGACCTTGAACCGGGCGAAGTCCACCAGGTCCACGTCCCGGTCGAAGTCGAGGTCGCCGAGCCCGCCCCGGTTAGGCAGCTGGTTGCCCAGTCCGCTGCGGAGCAGCGTGTAGTCGTCGGCGTCAACGTCGCCGTCTTCGTCGAGGTCTCCTGACACGCCGAACACAACGTTGAGCTTCGGCCGCGCCTCGGCCTCGGTGAGGCCCAGCAGGTCCAGCAGCTGCTGCACGCCCGCCTGGCTCTCGGGCGGGTAGGCCGAGACGGCGAAGTCGGAGGTCAGGAAGTCCCAGCCGTTGCCGGTGGTGTTGTTGATCGCCCACCCCAAGTTCACGGCGCCGGCCTGCCAGGCCTTGACCGACTGGGTCACCTCGATCGACAGAAACTCGTCGTCTGACAGATTGAAGTCGGGGTCGAGGCGGCCGTCGAGCGGCTCGGTGCGGCCCGGTTCGGCGTCGTACGCCAGGGCCTCGTTGCCGACCGCCAGGGCGGGGCTGTCGCCTACTTCGATCGGGTTGGTCGGCAGCAGCAGCGTGTCAATGCCCGGCTCAGGGTTGACGCGTGGCACGACGCTGCCACCCATCGACTGCCAGGTGTCGGTGTCTTGCCAGGGCCCCGCCGGGCGGTTCCGGTCCTGGGGGATGCCGGCGTCGGCGTCGACGAGATCGCTGGAGCCCTGCTCGATGCCGAGCACCCGGTTGAAGCTGATCACGGCGTCGTCCGCCGTGTTGCTGGTGACGTACAGCACGACCTCGGCGAACAGGATCTCTTCGCTCGTCGGCACCTGCCCGGGGCCGTCGCCGATGATGTTCTCGAACCTAAGGGCGCCCTGCGTACGGTTGTTCTGGTCGCCGGTGGAGCCGTCGTTCTGGTCGACGGAGATCGCCACGTCGTTGGGGAACGCGGTGATGGCGGAATCAGAGCGGTACTCAACGTCAACCGTCCCGCTGTAGCCGTTCACGCCCTCCTGGAAGGTGACCGAGGCGGCCTGGAGGGGCGCCTGCGTCAGGGCGACGATGGATAGCGATGCTGCAATCAGGTGTTTCACGGTGTTCTCCTGCCTCTTGTTCTGCGGTGCACACGACACGGAGGTCTGGGGAGCGTAGGCAAAACGCTGCGTGACCTCGTCACGCAGCGGACCGGGTGGGCAAAGGGCTGCGGAACTACCGCAGCAAGCAATCCTCCGAGGCTTCCTTGCTCGCACTTCGTTGGCTAAAGGCGGGCCGCTCTCGCGGGGCCAGACAAAGTTCGAACGTCGAATTAGCGGACAGACTACCGTGGGTTTTCACGTCCGCAACGGTCGGCGCAATCATTCACCGAATCTTTGCGGCGCGCTCACAGTCGCGTTGCCGAACCTTCACATACCGGCCCGATCAACGCCTTTGCGTGTTAAGAGCAAGTAATGAATTGTTGAAGAGGCGTCACCCAACTGGCGCCGCGGGACGCTAGATAGGCTGGGCGGGCAATCCTGAAGGCCTCCGCTGCTAACGCCGTACGGACCTACTGTTGGCGCAACACACTTTCAATTAGGAACTTGAGGTGATACCCCCGATCCCTGCGTACGGAGATGAAGATGAAGGCGTTCTTAACTTGGCCACCCGTGACAGAACGACTGCCAGTCGCGCCTAGCAGAGCCACAGAGCGCCACAGCGCGACCCCGCTGTGGTGTGGGTGACACGAAACCACTCAACGTGTGGTTGAAGAAGGCGACGCTATTCCGCGCCCCGAAGCAGCGTCTGCAGCCTGGCCTCGAGATCGGCCAGCAATGCTTGTTGCCCTGATAGTTCTCTGCGGCGGGCATCCAACTCCCGCTGCTGCTCGGGAGAGGGACCCTGCATAGAACTTGCCAAGTCCTCCGCACACGCGTCGCGACGCTCACGCGCGACTTGCTGCTTCCTTGAGACTTCCTGCAGCGCGCGGGCAATCTTTTCTCTCGCCACCCTCTGCAAGGTCGCCGCGTGGACAAGTAGTTCATCGCTACAAGCCGGTTCAACCGCTAGCTCGCGGAGTGCGTCGTCCATGTTGGCCTGCACCGCGGCCAACCTCACTAGCCGCTGGCCAAGAGACTCAAACTCCGCACGGGACGCTGTGGCTGCCTGCTCAAGCTCCCTGGTCTGCTCGGAGTCGCCCATGGCTGACTCGAGCCGTGCGATCGCCTCCTCGGTTTCCGCGATCTGGTCACGCAGGCTCTCCGCGCTGGCAAGCAGGTCGGAAACGTCCCGCTGCAGCGACGTGACGCGCTGCACCAGCGCGGCGGCGTCGGCAAGACTCGTGGGGTCGGTTACGGACAGCGACGCCGTCGTGGGCACGGCCCGATCACCAGAGGACAGTTCTGGAGGGCGGGCGCCCGCTTGCGGAAGGTCGGCGAGGCTGGTCGTCGTCTCGCCGTTGGCAAGCTCGAACGCCACCAGCTGATCGGATCCCACGGACCACCTCCACAGGCTTCCGTCGAGGCAGCCAACCGCGATGGCGTCATTCCCGAGTGGGGCAATAGCGGTCGGCATCGACGGCAACGGTTCAGACTTGTGCAGAGCTTTTCCGTCGGCGTCCCAGACGATCACTCGCCCGTCGCGGCCGGCGGTCACCAATCCGGCCTCGGTTGCGACCAAATCAAGCACCCCGTCCGCGTGCGCGGTCCAGCGGGCGGACTGCTGGCCGGTGTGCATGTTCCACTGCCGCACGGTGCCGTCTTCGCTCGCCGTCGCCAGGGTATCGCCACGATCGACCCACGCGACCGCGGTCACAGCGCCGTTGTGCCCCCTCAGCGAGTGAAGCGTGCTGCCCGACTCGGCTTCGACCGCATAGACGCCGCCGGCTCGGTCGGACGACGCCAGCAGCAGCCCCTCGGGGGAGAACCGGGCGTCGAGCACCCAGTCGGTGTGCTTCTCAAACCGTCGCGTTGGGACGAGCGTGTCAGCAGGCGAAACCTTGACCTTCCGGTCGGGACCGCCCCATGCGACCGAGCCGTTGCTCGGTGAGATATCGACGGCCAGGACCGCGTCAAACTCGTCGGACCGCGTCGCAACCCGCTCGCCCGACCGCGCATCCCACATCACCACGCCTCCTGACTGCCCGTGCACGCCGCCGCCGGCCAGCAGCAGCGAACCGTCTCGCGAGAAG
Organism: Posidoniimonas corsicana; assembly: GCF_007859765.1. Classification (NCBI taxonomy): domain Bacteria; kingdom Pseudomonadati; phylum Planctomycetota; class Planctomycetia; order Pirellulales; family Lacipirellulaceae; genus Posidoniimonas; species Posidoniimonas corsicana. The sequence goes on along the minus strand of NZ_SIHJ01000001.1, from coordinate 1,735,782 downwards.
CGGAGCGTCTGCGGGACGCCCTCGGGGTACGGCAGCACCTCCTTAAGGCGCCATTTGTCGATGTCGACAAGAAGCACCTGTAGCTGCCCGCCGACTGCCACCACACCGGTGTCCACGCTAGCGTCCAGCGCGACCACTGGGTCGGAACGCTCGCCAAGGAACACTAGCGGCGCAGCGGCAGGACTGGACGCCGGCGCCCCGACCGGGGCGTCCGCCGGCGTCGGCGTCGAATCGGGCGACTCCAGCAGACCGCCGGAGATCCAGCTCTTAAGGACCTCCAGTTCTTCCTGCGGTATCATCCGGCCGCCGGGGGGCATCGCGGGCTCGTCCTCGTGGGCGGTCACCAGGTACAGCAGACTCTCATCCGGCTGCCCAGCGACCACCACCTCGCCAGAGTACGAACCTTCCATCACCGCGGGGAACGAGGAGAGGTCGAGGTCAGCCTCGCTCCGGTTCGGGTTGTGGCAGCCGACACAGTGGCTGCGGAGTACGTCACGCACCTCGCCAAGGAACGTGACAGGCTCACCGCTCGCGCCGTGTCCGGTGAAGAGAAAGAACAGCAAGGCGATGCAGGCACGCACGACGGCGGCGAGTGGGCGGCAATCCATCTGGAGCAGGCCGATCAATGGTTGAAGACAAACTCTTTAGAGTTCAGCAGCGCCCAGAACACGTCCTCCAGGCGCTCACGTGGTTCGTCGGCGTCGATGCCCGGCAGCAGGCGACCCAGCTCGACATCCGTCGGCGGTCGGGAGTAGCACCGCAGGTAGAGGTTCTCGATCACCTCGCGCGGGGTCGCCCCCTGCTCAAGCAGCTTCGATACGACGCCCCCGCTGGTGACCTTGTCGTTGGTCGCCTGGCCGTTGATCAGGTGCAGCGTCTGCGACAGATTGGGCTTCACGTCGACCTCGCACGCGCAGACCGTCTCGCGCGGAGCCCGGCCGAAGGTCGTCAGGAAGTAGTTGCTGATGGAGCCGTCGGCGATCTGAATCGCCCGGGCGCCTACGGGAAGGCGGGGAAAGTCGTCGACCGTATCGGTCACCTGCGAGACGCTGTCTAGCAGCGACTCGGCCCGCATCCTCCGGACGTCCGCCTTGGCAAAGTTCGCGACATCCTCGCGATTCGAGTCGTTCGCCAACGTGGAAAGCTGATAGGTGCGGGAGTTGCAGATCAGCCGCACCAGGGCGCGGAGGTCGTAGTTGGTTTCGATCAGCTTGTCCTTGAGCAGCTCCAGCAGCGCCGCGTTGCTGGGCGGGTTGCTGATTCGGACATCGTCGACCGGGTCGACCACGCCGCGGCCGAAGTGGTGGGCCCAGACAATGTTGGCCAGGTTGCGGGCGAAGGCAGGGTTGTCGTCCGAGACGATCCAGTCGGCGAGCGACTGCCGGCGGTCGGCGGCGCTCAGGTCGGGCGCGGGCCCGCCCAGGTATTTGGGCGTCACGTCCCGGCCTTCGATAAAGTGCCGCACCTCGCCCTGCCCCGAGTCGTAGATGATGAACTCACGCGGGTCGCGGGACTGCTTGAACCCGACCTGAGCAAAGAACGAGACGAACCCGTAGTAGTCGTCCATCGTCCACCGGTCGAACGGGTGGTTGTGACACTGGGCACACTGGATCCGCATGCCGAGGTAGGTCTGCGCGACGTTCTCGGCGAGCTGCAGCGTGTTTGCTTCAATCTGAAAGTAGTTGGTGGGCGGCGTGTCGAATGTGCCCCCGCTGCTGCCCAGCACGTCCGCCAGCAGCTGGTCAAGCGGGCGGTTGTCGGCCACCTGCTCGCGGACCCAGTTGTGGAAGCCGAGCAACGCCTTGTAGCTGACCTGATTGGAGGTGCGGATCCGCAGCAGCTCGCCCAGCCGCATCGTCCACACGTCGGTAAAGCCGTCGCTCTCGATCAGACGGTCGATCAGCTCAGCCCGCCGGTCGGGAGACGTGCTGGCAAGGAATTCCTCCCGCAGCTCCACGGACGGCGTCACGCCGGTCAGGTCGATGCAGACGCGGCGGAGGAACTCCTCATCGGTGCAGACGCCCGAGGGCGAGATCTGCAGCTTGCGGAGCTTGTCGTGCACCACGGCGTCTACCTCGGTCCAAGGCGCCGGCAGCTCGGGCGACTCCGCTGAGCCTGCCGGCAGCACGATCACGGGAACGCCCTCGGTGAAGGTGGCAAACCGGGCCATAACAAACGCCTCGCCCGGGTTCTTCGACCGGATGACGCCTCCCTGGTCAACAGCGGCGGAGTTGTCGTTGTTGCTGAGGTAGACCGCCCAGGGGGTCACGTCCCGCGTGCCGCCGTCGGAGTAGGTCGCCAGAACAGTCAACCGTTGTGGCTGGCCATCGCCGACCAGCACCGCCTCGGGCGGGAACAGCTCGATCCCGACTGGCGTGGCGGCGTCTGGGGCGTCAGTCTCAGCGCCCTCGGAGATCCACCGCCGCAGCACTTGGTGCGACGCGCTCCCCTGCTCGAAACGCTGCCCGCCCGCGTGGGCCGCCTCGGCCAGCGCTTTTGTCAGCAGCAGGCTGTCGTCGGGCCGCGACAGGTTGACCCGCCGCCCGGGAAGCTCCTTCGTGATCGCGTGGTGGTCGCCGGCCGCGTCGTACCCGAACAACGACAGGTGGAACCCGTTTTGCCCGCGGGCGGCGCCGTGGCACTTGCCCGCGTTGCAACCGGCTTTCATCAGCACCGGCATCACTTCCCGACGCAACCCGATAGGCGGATCGTCAACCGGCCGCTCAACGCGCACCAACGCCGACACGCTCTGACCGTCAAGAGTCGCCGTGACGGTAGCCGTGCCGCCCCCAGCGGGACTGAGCACGGCTCCCTTGAGCGTTGCAATTCCAGCGGGCGGATCGACGGCAAAGTCGACCTCTTCGGTCACGTCGCGCGTGGCGCCCGAGGGCAGCACCTGGTGCACCACCACGCTCTGCGCGTCCCGCGCGCCCGACAGACGGATCTCCGAGGGGTAGAACCGCAGCTCGTCCGCCTTGAGGTGCGTGTGTGCAAGGAGGCAAACAGCGGCGGCCAGACAGCAGGTGGTGCGTTGCATCGCTAGTCCGTTGAAGTTTGCACGGAGAGGTTGGTCGTATCGACCGTCGAGCCGGCCGACTGCCGGAGGATCTCCAACCGGCTCCGCAGGTCCTGCGGCTGCGCGCCCCGCCTAAGAACCTCGAACACGCCGCCCCGGGCGTGATACTCCCGGCGGCGCTCGCCCGCTTCTGGGATCGACAGCTCGACAAACAACGTGTTGTGGACGGCAGCGGGCGTTTGGTCGCCGACCTTCAACGGAAACGTCAGGCTGGTGGCGCCGGAGCGGAGGGTGACTTCAGGCGCGGCCGCGTGCTTAGGGAGCCCAAGCAGCCTGGCTCTGACTTCCCCTTCTGGCAGACGTTGCCAGTCGATCGTGCAGTGCACTTCGGCCTCTGCCCCTTGGGACGCCGAGCCGGGCTCAAGCTGTATCACGGCGTATGGTTCTTCCACACGAACCGTGAAACGCTGTGAGCTGGTCCAGACCTCGGCGCCGTCGACCCGCGCCGTGGCGATCAACACCAGTGGGTAATCGCCCGGCGCTGCGCGGTCCAACGCGATCAGCGGAAACCGCCCCGCCGAGTCTTTCGCCCCGATGCGGACCTCGTCCTCGCTGGTTTCCACCCAGCCGGGCAGCCGCAGCGCCGTAAGCGTGACCGAGCCTGCGAACCCGTGTTGGCGATCAACCCGCACGTCCAGTTCCATGAGCCCGTCTTGCGACAGCGCGGCGTTTGGCTGCACGACCGCGATGCTCACCGGCTGGCTTTCGGTCACCACGAGGGGCATGCGATCGGTGTCGACGCCGTAGTAGGCCGCGCGGCGGGGTTGGCCACGGACCAGGCCGACCCGTTGTCGAAGCCCGCCCTCAACCGGGATGGCGCCGGTGTGGCCAATACCGTGGAAGCCGACCAGCGCAGCCCCCGGCTTGGCGTCGCTGCTCGCTTCGAACACCACCTGACAAAGGTGCGAGTCTGCGGCCAGCGGTTCAATCGTGGCGGTCACGCCCACTGGCAGCCCGGACGGTTCGACGGTGACCGGCCCGTGGAACCCACCGCGTGTCGCGGAGAGCAGCATCGCGGTGCGTCCGCCGGGCGCGAGCGTGATGCCCTGCGCCTGCTCGGGCAGCGACGCGTGGGGGCCGGCCGCCGCCAGCACCAGGCTGGGGCGGGGTGTGTCGATCTCCACTCGGTAGACAAAAGTCTCCCCGCCCCGGTCGAGGTGATCGCGTACGCTCACCACGTGCCGGCCGCTCTCCGCAGCGGTCAAGCTCACGACGCTGTCGTGCACGGCCGCGTCGTCGTTGCTGGCGATCACGCGGCCATCGGGGCCCATGACCTGCAGGACGGAGTCGATTGGCGAACCAAGCCGGGCGCCAAACAGTTCGAGTCGAATGCGGTCGCCGGCCGTCAGGTTCACGCCGAACTGGTCGATCTCACCCGACTGCGACAGCACGCCGTTCAACGCTACCGGGGGCTGCCCCGCCTCGCTCACGCCGGCTGGGTCCTCCAGCACGTTTGGCAGGCCCACCACCCGCAGCCGAACGGGCAGCAGAGAGGGCGCGCCGTTCCGGTCGTCGTGGCGGTAGGCAGTGTAGCCATCCGATTGAGCTGGCAACGGAACCGTCGCGTGGATCTCGCCGGTTGCGTCGCCAATCAATCGGGCCGACAGCGACTCGCCCGGCGCCCCGCCGCACGGGTAGGCGACTACAGGCTGGCAACTCGGCCCCACATGCAGCAGGTAGCTCGCGAGGTACTCCCCGTCGAACGCCGCGTCGCGCACGCGGAAGTAGTGGGTCCCGGCTTGCTCGGCAACGACCGAAAGGTGCGGGTCGTGCCCTAGCACAGGCGAGTCGTCCATCGCCTGCAGCACCCGGCCGTCTGGCCCGACGACCTCCAGGTGGGCGTCCAAGAACACCCCACCCAGCCGCATCGCCACGACCTGCGCCGACACCCGCTGGCCCGGCTCGAGCTCAACCCGATACACGTCAACGTCTGCGCCCTCGATGACGCCGGCTACTGTCTCACCCGACGGCTCAACGCGTTGGGCGGACGCTAGATCGTTATTGGGTTCCTTTTCCTCAACGACGGGGTACGGGCCGACGCGGAGCACCTGCGGGTGCGACGCGCCGCCGGACCCTACGACCCAGAACAGGTGCTCGCCAAGCGTAGCCTCATTGCCGTCTTCCAACGCAGCGACTGCCTGCCCCTCGCCTTGCGAGCGGAACTCAACCAACCGCACGCCAGGTCGGTCGAAGAGCAGGCTCTTCGCGGAGTCGAGTCGATCTCCCTCCAGCGCCAGCTCGACGGCGGCGCCGCGCTGCACGCCCCGCGGAGAAAAGCCCTCAATCTCCGGCGGCTGGGCGACTGCGCTGGCGGCGATCAACACGACGGCCGCTGTCTGACAGCAGACGACCCGCATGAGGCGCCAAGCGCCCGCGTTATGTCTTTGGATGAGTTCAAGCATCAGGCGATCAGCTCTCTCACCACCCGCCCGCCGTCGACGATATCCAGCGGACGGTTGCCCGGAGCCATTAGTTCCTTCGTCGCGTCGACGCCCAGCAGACGGTAGATCGTGCAGGCGAGGTCCTCGGGCGAGACCGGGTCGCGGTCTGGCTCGGCCGCCAAGGCGTCGGACGCGCCGTGGATGTAGCCCCGCTTTAGCCCCCCGCCCGCCATCAGCGTGCTGAAGACCCGGGGCCAGTGGTCCCGGCCGGCGCCGGCGTTGACCATCGGCGTGCGGCCGAACTCGCTGCACACGATGACCAGCGTGCGGTCCAGCATGCCGCGTTCGTCGAGATCGCCGATCAGGGCGCCGAGCGCCTGGTCGAGCGGCGGCAGGATGCGCTCGGTGGTGCGGAAGTGGTAGGTGTGCGTGTCCCAGTCACCGTAGTTCAGCGATACGAACCGCACGCCGGCCTCAATCAGCCTCCTCGCGAGTAGCATCCGGGCGCCCGCCTGGCTGCGACCGTAGCGTTGGACCGTCGCGCCGGACTCCGCGCGGAGGTTGAACGCCTCGCGGGCAGAGGGTGAGAGCAGCATGTCGTACGCCCGCTGATAAAACGAGTCGGCCGCGTCGATAGCCGGCGACTGCTGCATGGTCTTGAAGTGTTCGTCGACCGACGCCAGCAGGCCGCGGCGGTGGGCGAATCGCTCGGGGGAGACCGACTCCGGCAGCGCCAGGTCGCGGACCTTGAAGCTGCGCCGCGCAGGATCGGCGCCGAGAGTAAACGGCCCGAACGCCGAGCTGAGGTAGCCGCTGCCGGCGTACTCGCTGGTCAGCCCCGGCACGCAGACGTAGCTGGGCATCTCGTTGTGCGGGCCTAGCTCCGAAGCGACCACGCTGCCCATGCTTGGGAAGACAATTGCCGGGCTGGGGCGGTTGCCGGTGATCATGTTGTGCGTGCCGCGTTCGTGGGCCGCCTCGGTGTGCGTCATCGAACGCACCACCGTCAGCTTGTCAGCGACCCCGGCGGTCTTGACCATCAGTTCGTTAAACCGCTCGCCCGGCAGCGAGGTGGGGATCGAGTCCATCTCGCCGCGGTACTCCGAAGGCGCCGCCGGCTTCGGGTCGACGAACTCCTGGTGGGCAATCCCGCCCGGCAGGTAGATCTGGATCACTGAGTCGCACGCCGGTCCTGACGAGCGCGGCGCGGCCGCCGATATCGCCTCGGCGACGGCCCGCTGCCGGAAGAAGTCGCCAAGGGTAAGCCCCAGCGTGGTTAGCGCGCCGACCTGCAGGAATTCGCGACGCCCGACGTGACCGGTGGGGCCGCAACAGGAGTGAGGTTGACGCTTCATGCTTTCGCCTCTTGAGGGGGGGGGTGAATTGCTAGCGGCGGTCGAGCCCGGCCACCGGCGTGTCAGCGGCCCGGCCGCGCGGCTCAAACTCGATCTCCAGCCGGGGCCGGATGTCGCGTTCGACCCAGTCGCTCGAGTAGAAGTCCCAGCCGTTGCCACCGGTGTTGATGAACACCCAGCCGTAGTTCGGCTCGCCGTCGGCCCACCGCTGGGCGGTCGCGGTCACGTCGAACTCGACCAGCTGTCGGTCCATGTTGATCTCGCCGAAGCTGAACCCGTCGCGGAGCGTGCTGGCCTCTAGATCGTCGGCCCGCAGCCCGCCCGACATGCGGTCCCAGGTCGCGGACTCGTCCCAGGGGGCGAGCACGCGGTGCAGGAACACGGTCGTGCCCGGGTCGAACACCACAACCGTGAGCTTCGCGGAGCGGACGCGGCTGCCGGCGGGAACCTGATGCTCGCCGTCGCCGATGACGCCGCCGAACCGCATCAAAACTTGGCTCTCGCCGCCGCCGTTGTTCGAGTCGCTGGTCATCGTGCCCTGACGGTCCAGCGACTTGCTGGGCGCGATGCCCCAGATTTCGGTGTCGATAGCGCCGCTATAGCCCTGTTCTCCTTGCCGAAAAGCTACCCGCCGCACCGCTACTGGCTGTGGTTGTTTGGGGGGAGTCGTGACGGCGGGCGCCGCCGGCGCTGCGTCCAGTCGGGTCGCTTCGAACTCGTACGACCGGCCGCCGCCGCCCGATTGGAAGTCGACCTCGCCGACAAGCTTTCCGCCCACCCGGTTGAACGCGAAGGTGACCTCGGTCGGCACGCCCGACCGCCTGGTCGCAAACGTGAGCGTGTACGCGGTCTTGCTCCGCTTGGCCGAGCGGAGGCGGCCGGTCCGCCCCTCGCTCTTCATCGTCCCCGCGACCGGCGCGCCCGCCGGCCCCTTGGTGATTTCAAGGTTGAGGTTGGCGTGGTAAATCTCGCCACCGCCATCGATACGCACCTCCCAATCGCCACAGACCGGCGCCCATTCCACCCCGCGGTCGGCGTCGGCCGCCAACAAACAGGTTGGCGCCAGGGCCGGTAGAAGCATCGCTATCCAGCGGGATCGCATGGCAAGGCAGTGCACGGCAGCCTCTCGAAGGTAGCCATTCTGGTGCGGCGGCGAGCGGGGATGACTCGGCCGCGTGAGGACGATTGGACGATGAGTTTAGGCGCCGGCCGTGCGAATGCGACCACGGCACGCTGGATTCACCGATTCTTCGCGCAGCGTTTGCACTGGCTTCCCACTTGTTCGCTGCGCTGCCCAATGAGCGCGTGAACATGCGCAGAGTGACAACCACACAACGCGTGGGGTCAGCGCGTCGCGGCGCCCATCCGCAGGCGGGGGTCGTTTGAGAGGATCGTTACCGGCCGGCCGCCGATAATCTCTCGACAGCGGTCGAGCGTCTCCAACTCCAGGCGGCGCATTGCCTCGGCAGTGTAGAACGCCAGATGCGGGAGCAGCATCACGTTGTCCATCGTGTAGAGTTCACGGAGCGGATGGGTCTGGCGGTCGACCGGCTCTTGACTGAAGACGTCCAGCCCGGCGCCGCCGATCTGGCCGTGGCGGAGCGCGTCGAGCAGCGCCGCCTCGTCCACCAGCGCGCCGCGGGCCGTGTTCACAAGCACGGCGGTCGGTTTCATCGCGGCCAGTTCGGCCGCGCCGATCAGGCCGCGTGTCGTGTCGCACAGCACCGCGTGGAGCGAGACGAAGTCGCACTCGGTGAGCATTGCGTGCAGATCGTCGTAGGGCTCGATGCCGGCCGAGTTCATCTCCTCGGGGCTCTTGTGGGGGTCGTAACCAACGATCCGGGCGCGGAAGCCCGCCCCCGCCATCCGGGCCAGCGCGGCGCCTATCTTGCCGCAGCCGATGATCCCAAGCGTCTTTCCAGCAATGTCGGACGCCAACCACTGTTCGGTCGGCCAGGCCCAGCCGTCCGACTGCATGACCCGCCCCAACGCGGGCAGCTTTTTGGCGAGCGCAATCAGCATCGCGAACGCGGCCTCGGCGACCGTTTCCTCCGCGTAGCCCGGGATGTTCACTACCGCGACCCCGCGGGCGTGGGCCGCCGGGATGTCGATCGCGTCGATCCCAACACCGTACTTCACGATACCCCGCAGACGAGGCGCCGCGTCCAGCACCCGGGCCGACACCGGCGTGTAGCACATCAGCAGCAGCTCACAATCGGCTGCCGCCGCGCACAGTCCGTCCTCCGATACGTCCTCGGGCAGCAAGAGCAGCTCATGCCCCCAATCCCTCAGCGTCTGATCCACCAGCGGCGTTTCGAGCTCACGGTCGCAGCGGACAATCTTCATCGGCCCCTCGACAACAGGACTACGCCCCACCCGCGACGTTCACCCGGTATTCAGACGGTGCGGCAGATCGACAATGGACCTAGGTCCCTGGGACACCGTATACAGCAGATCCAGCCAGACCGCGACGGCGACGCGGCTGAGCGTCAGTCATTCTGCGCCCACCGGCCGGTTGCGGCAGGGCACTAGGCACACGGCAAGAAGGACAGCCCGTGATAGTCGCATCAAGCATGGGAAGCATTCGAGTGCGTGCGGCTCCTCGCCAGGCGTGACGTGAATCACGCGTATTGCGACCGGCGGTCCAGACGACGATGTCCTAACATGTCGAGACTGGCGGCCTCAGGTTTGGCCGAAGAGATCCGGCAAACAACGCCTCCGCTCAAGAGGCGCCGCAGGTCCGGTTGAGCGGAGGCGTCAAATCTGGCGCCTCTGACCCGGAAGAGACGGAAGTGACGGAACCGAGAAGGTGAGACCCTCTCGGATACGGATAGAAAGTAATGAGCCCGGCGCGACTCGAACGCGCGACCCACGGATTAAAAGTCCGTTGCTCTACCGACTGAGCTACGGGCTCATTGAGCGGCGGTCGGGGGACCGCAGCGGGGGCCATCGCGGCGAGGGCCCACTGCGGGGACACGTGCCGGCCCCCGCGAGGTTCGCATTCTAACCGCAAAGCCCGCAGGGCGTTAGCCCCATTCGGGCCGCCGGCTACCCGTGGGCGAACCCGCGGTTTACACTGAGGGTCTTTGATTGGCTCTGGCACGCCGCCCCCTCCCCTTTCCTCATACCCGACTGACATGACCGCTTCGGCCCCACGCACGCTGTTCGAGAAGATCTGGGACAACCACGTCGTCCACGCTGAGGAGGGCCGCCAGACCATCCTGTACATCGACCTGCAACTGGTCCACGAGGTCACCAGCGCCCAGGCGTTCGAGGGCCTGCGGCTGGCCGGCCGCAAGGTGCGGCGTCCGGAACGCACCATTGCGACCGCCGACCACAACGTGCCGACCACCGACCGCAGCCTGCCGATCGCCGACCCGATCTCCAAGCAGCAGATCGACACCCTGGCCGCCAACTGCGCCGAGTTTGACATCCAGTACTACGGGCTGGGGCACCTGAACCAGGGCGTGGTCCACGTGATGGGGCCCGAGCTGGGCTACACGCAGCCGGGCATGACCATCGTGTGCGGCGACAGCCACACCTCGACGCACGGGGCGTTTGGCGCCCTGGCGTTCGGCATCGGCACCAGCGAGGTCGAGCACGTGCTCGCTACCCAGACGCTGCTGCAGTCGAAGCCCAAGACGCTCGAGCTGCGGGTCGACGGCGAGCTCGGCTTTGGGGTTACCGCCAAGGACCTGGTGATGTACCTCATCGGCAAGCTGACCACCGCCGGCGGCACCGGGTACTGCATCGAGTACACCGGCGACGCCATCCGCGGCCTGTCGATGGAGGGCCGCATGACGGTGTGCAACATGTCGATCGAGGCGGGCGCCCGGGCGGGCATGATCTCGCCGGACGAGACCACCTTCGAGTACATCAAGGGACGCAAGTTCGCGCCGCAGGGCGCCGACTGGGACAAGGCGGTCGCCCAGTGGAAGAAGCTGCCGACCGACGAGGGCGCTGCCTACGACAAGTCACTCCGCTTTGACGGCGCGGACATCGCCCCGCAGGTGAGCTGGGGCACCAACCCCGGCCAGGTCGCAAGCGTCAACAGCAGCATCCCCAACCCGGCCGACTTCTCCGACCCGACCGACCAGAAGACCACCGCCCAGGCGCTGGAGTACATGGGCATCGCCGCCGGGACCCCAATCACCGACCTCAAGCTCGACCGCGTGTTCATCGGCAGCTGCACCAACGGCCGCATCGAGGACCTGCGGGCCGCGGCCGCGGTCGCCAAGGGAAAGAAGGTGTCCTCGCACGTCAGCGCGATGGTGGTGCCGGGCAGCGGCGTGGTGAAGCAGCAGGCGGAGGACGAGGGCCTGGATAAGATCTTCAAGGAGGCCGGCTTCGAGTGGCGCGAGGCGGGCTGCAGCATGTGCCTGGCGATGAACCCCGACAAGCTGGAGCCGGGCGAGCGTTGCGCGTCGACCTCCAACCGCAATTTCGAAGGCCGCCAGGGCCGTGGCGGGCGGACCCACCTGGTCAGCCCGGCGATGGCGGCGGCGGCCGCTTGTGCGGGTCACTTTGTCGACGTGCGTGAGTGGGGTTGAACGCCCACTCTTGCGTCGCCCTCTCTATACACCTCGTTTAGCTGAAAGCCATGAACCCTTTCACCACACACACCGGCCTAGTCGTCGCGATGGACCGGGCCAATGTCGACACCGACCAGATCATCCCCAAGCAGTTCCTCAAGCGGATTGAGCGGACCGGCTTCGGCGAATTCCTCTTCTGGGACTGGCGGAAGAAGCCGGACGGCAGCGAGGACCCGGACTTCGAGCTGAACAAGCCCGAGGCGCAGGGCGCCAGCGTTCTGCTAGCCCGCCGCAACTTCGGCAGCGGGTCGAGCCGCGAGCACGCGCCGTGGGCGCTGGAAGACTACGGATTCCGCGTGATCGTGGCGCCCAGCTTCGCGGACATCTTCTACAACAACTGCTTCAAGAATGGCATGCTGCCGATCGTGCTCGGCGAGGACCACGTTGAAGAGCTGTTCCAACGCACCGAAAAGCACCCCGAGTACAAGCTGACCGCCGACCTGCACGAGCGGGTGCTCACCGACGATCACGGCTTTGAGACGCCGTTCGAGGTCGATGACTTCCGCCGGCACTGCCTGATCAATGGGCTGGACCACATCAGCCTGACCCTCGAGCACGAGCACAAGATCTCCGCCTATGAGGCGAGCAATGAACCCGGCGCCTAGCCGCTGCGTGCCGCTGGCAGCCGCGGCGCTGCTCATTCTGGCGACGCCGCTCCTCGCCGCCGAGACGCGGGTGCTGCTAGACGGGTTGCGGGCGCCGGTGGCGTTGGCCGCCTCGCCCAACCCGGCGGGAGGCGTGCTGATCGCCGAGCGGGACCCCGCGGCGGTGAAGCTGTGGAGCGCTACGGGCGGCGACCGCGTGGTGGTTCCCGCCCCGCCTGATGAGTTGGCGGCCGGCGAGTCGACGCCGATGGCGGTCGCCTACCTTTCCGAGCAGGCGTTCGTGGTCGCGTGGAGCAGCGTCGAACTGCAGCGACCGGCGGTTGCCCTCTACGCGTTGCAGTCGACCGGAGCGGCCAAGCTGAGCAGCGTGCGGCGGTTGGACGAGGAAGAAGCGGCCGTCGCCGCACCGATGAGGTCTTTGAGCCGTGGCGCGCGATTCTTGTACGCGGTGGCCGGTGAGAACCCCACGCTCATGCTCAAGGCGCGGCACAACTCGGGGCTGCTGAGCCGGTTCCGCACCGCCGCCGAGTTATCCGGCGCAATCAATGCCCTCTGCGAGAGTCCCCAGGGCTACCTCACCGCCGCCTCGGGCGGGGCGGTTGAGTTCTTCGAGTCCGATCCGACGGCCGGCCAACCGCTCGCCCGGTACGAGACGGGGTTGGAGAGAATCTGGGCGGTCACCTACGGGAGCCAACCGCGGCCCTATGCGCGGCTGCTCTACGTGATCGGGTCCGCACAAGGCGAAGAGCCGGCGGAAGGCCTGTACCGCATCGATGCGGCGGTGGACGCCAGTGGCCGCCCCGCGGCGAAAGCGACGCCCATCGTCCAGGCGCCCGGGCTGCTCGCGGTGGCGTTCGGCGCCGAGGGCGAGGCGCTGCTGCTGCAGGCTGGCGAGTCAGGCGGCGGCCGGTTGCTGCGGGTCGTTCAAGAGTTGTAGCTGACCGGTCAGCGCATAAATAAACCCGGGCGGATCAAAGATCCGCCCGGGTTTCGTCTCGGTCCTTAAGGGGGGCCTAACCTACAGGGGGTTTAATTACTCCTGGTCCCCGTCGTCCGCGTTCATATCGAGCGGGGCGTCCGTGTCGGTGTTAGACGGCACATCCGGCGTGGCGCCCTCTGCCGAGTCGCTCATATCAAGATCAGCCTCGGCTTCACCATTGGCGTCAATCTCGGCGCCCGCCTCAGCGGACGCTTCATCGACGGCCGCGTCGGTGCGAGCCTCGGCATCCGCGTCTGCATCCCAGCGGTCGTTGTCGCCGGAATCGATCGCGGCCGCCGCCCCAGCGCCGGCCGCGGCGCCCATGATGGCTTCACGCGAAGGCGCGGCTGGCACGTTCACGTTATCGCCTCGGTTCACGGCGCGGTCGGCGGAGGGAGCGGGCGGGGGCGTCAGCGGACGCGCGGCGGTGTAGCGCTGCGAGTCCCGCTCGCTGTAGGCCGTGCCGTCTTGTCGATCGGCAGGCTGCGGACGCTGACCCTGGTCCATTGTGCCGGCCTCGCGTGAGTCCCCGATGGTGCGGACGCTTGTGACCGTCACCAACCGACGCCGGCCGTCAATGCACATCCACTCCTGGTGGCCAACCTGAGATTGCGACTGCGATGCCGAGTTGTACGACGCCTGCTGATTTGCGTAGTCGTTCTGATACTCTTGATCGTAGCCGGCCTGGGTGTTTCCGGTGCGCGCCTGGTAGTTTTCGTACTGGCTGGTCACCACCTGGCTATCGGCGTAGCCCTGCTGGCCATACTGACGCTGATTGGCGCCCTGGTAGTTGACCCACCGACCATCACGCTGAACCATCCAGGTGTTCATCGGCGTGCGGTACCACCACGCGCCATTGCGTTCGACAAACCGCCAGTCGGCATTGCGGTCGGCGTCGTCGAAGTTGACAGATGCACGCGAACGAGCGTTGGCGTCAAGATCTCGCGGACGGAGGTTGCGGGAACGCTCCCGGGCGTCCTGGGTGGACTCGCGGACGTCGCGACGGGCGTTGTCGAGGCTCTCGGCGGCGCCGCGGCGGGCATCACCAACCGCATCACGGGTGGCCTGGGCGGTGTTGCGGGCCGTGTCCCGGACCGCGTCGCCGGTCACTTGGGCCTTGCCAGCCAGGTCGTTCGCGCCACGGCTCAGAGTGCCGCCGATGTCCTCGATGCCGTCCTGCGCGTTGACGCCAACCGTGACAACGCCAGCCAGCAGCATCGTGCTGAAGAAGTGATAGATACGCATCCTATTCCCCTTTCACAAGTGTGGTTCAGTTTGCTGGGCTGCGTGGGCGATCCACCCGGGTCGCTTGTCGCCTGGCAGCCGTCCTTCAGTGGTCGACGAAGGGATGCAATAGGCATGCCAGTCGTGCCGCCCGGCGCGCTTGCGTCCAGCACGGCGCTAGCCACGCCAGATTGAGCCGCAAACTATCGACCAACGCCGGGCAGCGGCTCGCGTGGGGCCGATACGATGAGAAGAGTGAGCGCGCGGCGAGCACTGATGCTGGTCGGTCGATACGCAGGTGGCGGCCCACGCATCAGCGGCGCGGAAAGCAGAGCAAGCAGGCCGGGGTTCAAGATCGCCCAGGTCGGGCGCAGCGCCGCTGGACGGCGGTCATTTGGGCTATGCTTCCGCCGCCAGGCGGACGCCGGCGAATTGCCAGCGCGAGTCGGCCGCAAAGAAATTGCGGTAGGACGGGCGGATGTGGTCCGAAGAGGTCGCGCAAGAACCACCACGCAGCACGTACTGATTGCACATGAACTTGCCGTTGTACTCGCCGAGCGCGCCGGCGGGCGGGCGGTACCCTGGGTAGGGCGAGTAGCTGCTGGAGGTCCACTCCCACGAGTCACCGAAGAGCCGGTGGAGCGGTCCACCGCTACGACGCCGCGCGGCGGGGTGCGGCGCCAGCCCGTCGGCCATCAGCACGTCGGCGAAGTTCCCTTCGACGGCTTGCATCTGGGCGGCGGCCTCCCACTCGGCCTCGGTCGGCAGCCGGGCGCCGGCCCAGCGGGCGTACGCGTCGGCCTCGAAGTAGCTCAGGTGGGTGGCCGGGCGGTTGAGGTCGAGGGCGACCCGCCCAGCCAGTGTGAACTCGCTCCAGCTGTCGCCGTCGCGGCGCCAGTAGATCGGCGAACTCCAGCCTTCGGCCTGCACCGTGTTCCAGCCCTCCGAGAGCCACAGCTCGGGCCGGCGGTACCCGTCGTCGGCGATGAAGGCCAGGAACTCGCCGCAGGTCACCGGCGAGTTCTTCAGGCGGTAGGGCGAGAGCCAGACCGGGTGCCGTGGGGACTCGTTGTCGTAGGCAAAACAATCGCCGCTGTGGCCGATCTCACGGCGGCCCTCCTGGTACGAGGTCCAACCGTCGTCGGGCGTCTCCGACGCCGGCTCGTTGTCTAGCCCACCGGGCAGCACGGCGGGCTGGAGTGGGTTGATCGAGAACGCGTGCTTGATGTCGGTGAGGATCAGCTCCTGGTGCTGCTGCTCGTGCTGCAGGCCCAGCTCGATAATCCGCTCGGCGCCGGCGTCCCGCTGGCAGAGCCCCTCGGCGATCGCCTCACCCAACCGCTGATCGACTGCCCGGCGGTACTTGTGGACCTGCTCGAGGGTCGGGCGGCTGAGCACGCCCCGCAGCGGCCGTGGGAACGGCACACCCACGGTGTTGTAGTAAGAGTTGAAGAGCGACTCGAATGCGGGGTCGATCGGCTCATGGCCACCGACCCGACTGAGCACGAATGTTTCGAAGAACCACGTCGTGTGCGCGAGGTGCCACTTCACCGGGCTGGCGTTAGCCATCGACTGGATGGTGGAGTCTTCGGGCCCGATGTTGGCCGTTAACTGTTCCGTGAACCGCCGGACACGTTCGAAGCGGTCGGTGGCCGACTGGGGTTCGGTAAGCAGTGACACGTGATCCCTTCGGTAGATAACCCGGCGGCTAGCGGGCCGCCCGCAGGAGCAGCACCGCGAAGTAGCGTCGCGTATCGTTCCACTGGCGGGCGAGCTCCAGCCCTGCGCGCTCCGCCATCGCCGCGAACTGTGGGATGGTGTACTTGTGTGAGTACTCGGTCCGGATCGCCTCGCCGCGGCCGAACGCGACCGGCTGGCCGTCGACACTCACCCGGTGGTCCCGACGGCTGACGAGCGCCGCCTCGATCCGCCCCTTGTGAGTGTTGTAGTGCGCGTGGTAGTCAAAGTCTTGCAGCTGGAAGTCCGCCCGCAGCTCCCGGTTGATCCGCCGCAGCAGGTTCTTGGTGAACTCGGCGGTCACCCCCTCGCGGTCGTTGTAGGCGGCGTGCACGACGGCGGCGTCCTTCCGCAGGTCGACGCCGATCAGCGCTTGCCCGTCCTCACCGGCGATCTCGCGGATGTTTCTCAAGAGCCCGACCGCCGCGGCTTCCTCAAAGTTGCCGATGGTGGACCCGGGGAAGTAGACCACAGTGGGCGCGGACCGGTCCAAACCTTCGGGCATGGGCAGCGGCTCAGTAAAGTCGCCGCACACCGGCTGGATGGCGAGGCCCGGGTATTCGGCCCGCAGCGCGTCGCAACTCGCTTCGAGGTGCTCACGAGAAACGTCGACGGGCAGGTAGGTCGAACACGGGTCAAGATGGTCGAGCAGCAAGCGGGTCTTGAGGCTGCTGCCGCTACCGAACTCAACGAGGTGAACCGGACCCGCAAACTGTTCGGCAATCTCTCCCGAGTGCCGACGCATGATCTCGAGTTCGCAGCGGGTCGGGTAGTACTCCTCAAGCTCGCAGATCCGGTCGAAGAGTTCCGAACCTCGTTTATCGTAGAGGTGCTTGCTGGAGATGCGTTTCGGGCTCCCCATCAACCCTGCCAGAACGTCCGCGCGGAAGTCGTCGGCGGGGTCGGCAAGCTGCTGGAGAGTAGAGACCGCGGCGTCGATGGCTGACATTCAGTAGCTCGGCGTCGGATGAGTTCGGGAGGGTGGAGGGAAACCACACGGCTGCTGGCCCGGCGGCCGCGGCCAAAGTAGCAACGGCTGTGCCAATCGCTTGCAAAGTCCGCCGCGGCCCCACGGAAACGCGGTCGAATCCCATGGCTACCGGAGTTCTAGGCAGCTACTGCGCTGTTGCCCAGTTAGCAGATCTCTGAACAGAAGGACGGTCGGACCTGCACTGGCGCCGACGGGGCCCCGCACGCGGCCAGTCTACTAGCCGTGCCGCGCCCAGACAACCTTCGGAGGCTAGCGCCGGTTGCCACGGTTAGTTGGGTTACAAACGCCTGCGCACCCTCGAATTGGGTACTAGACTTGTCCGAAACAGCCCGCCCGCTCACTCCTCGTCTGGGAAACCCATGTCACGCGACACTCAGCTGCTCGACAACTGGTCACACGCGCAAACCGCCCTGCTCAACCGCGGCAACCTGGTCGCCGGGCACCGTCTGCAAGAGCTGGACCTGTTCACCGATGAGGGGCTCATCCAGACGCTCACGACCCACCCGCGGAGCGCGCTGGGGGTCAACACCATGGGCGTGGACCCCAATAACCGCGGCGACTGGCGGGAGGGCGACGCCGGGCACTACGACGCCGCGACCCTGCTGCAAGCGGTGCGTGACGGCCGCCTGTGGTTGAACCTGCGGCGGGTGATGGACTTCCACCCCGAGTACAACGCGCTGGTCAATCAGCTCTACGACGAGCTAGAAGCGACCGCCCCCGGCCTGTCAACGTTCAACAGGTCGGCCAACCTGCTGATTTCGTCCCCCACCGCGCTGGTCTACTACCACATGGACTGCCCGGTGAACATGCTGTGGCACATCCGCGGCGAGAAGCGGGTGTGGGTCTACCCGCTGGAAACCGGCGTGCTGCCGGACTCGACGATCGAGAGCGTGCTCATCGGCGACGCTGCGGAGGAGGTCGAGTACCGGCCCGAGCTCGACGAGGTCGCCGAGGTGTACGATGTCGAACCGGGCCAGATGATCACCTGGCCGCAGCACACGCCGCACCGGGTGGTGAACACGTCGGGGCTGAACATCTCGCTGTCCACCGAGCACATGACCCGCCGGGCGGTCCGCAAGAACAACGTCTACCTGGCGAACCGCCACTTCCGCAACCTCCTGGGCGGGTCGTTCCACTCGACCAAGCTCGACGGCTTCGGCCCTGCGTGCAAAGAAACCGCCCTCCGCATCTGCCGCAGGCTGCCGTGGCTGGCGCCGAAGGCCCCAGAGGGCTTCCGGTACCCGGTAAGCTTCGAGATCGACCCGCAGGCGCCCAACGGCGTGCGGCTGCTGGACGGCTCGACCGAGGCCCCGGCGGTCGTGGCGCCGCTTCCCGAGGCGCCCGCCGTCGGCGAGCCGGTATCGATCGGCTAGCGTCGGCCTGCTAGCGAGCAGGGGCCGTCGCGGCGGCGGGACGCACCGCGTGCTGAGCCTGCCGCGGCGGGCCGAACACCGCCTCGGCGAACTTCTGCGGCGGCAGGTAGCCCTCGATACGGGTAACCTCCTTGCCGTCGGCGCCGACGATCACCGTTGTGGGGTAGGCGCGGATCTGCAGGTGTTTAACCAACTCTTGGTTGTCTTCACGCATCAGAGCCACCGGCTCGCAGCTCTTCGACAGCGCCGCGGCAATCTGCGGGTGCGAGTAGGTGTCCTTGAGCATCTTGACGCAGAATCGGCAGTCTTCCGAGCTGATGTACAGCAGCACCGGGCGGCGAGACTTCTGCGCGGCATGCCAGGCGGCGTCCGCGCCCACGTGACGGAAGACTGGGGCCGTGTGCTGGTGCTTGGCCGCCGGCGGCTGCTGCCCCGTTTCCGCGGCGAGTAACGGCGTAGCGGCCCAGGCCGCGAACAGCACGATGAACAGGCGTGTCATTTCAGAAGAGTCCCCGCTAGAACTACGAAACGGATGAGGCGTCCAAAGCGTCTATCGGCGCCCACGCTGCGGGCGATTGTGCCCCAAGCCACGGTTTCGCAATAAATGCACGTCGATCCGCCCCACCCGGCGACAATCTCACCAGACGACCTGAAAGACGACTGCGAGGTCCGTCGCCTGAGGCGGTCCGGCCCCGGCGGCCAGCACCGCAACAAGGTCGAAACGGCGATCCAGCTCACCCACCGCCCAACCGGTGTCGTCGCCGAAGCTAGCGAGCGGCGTAGCCAGGCCGAGAACCTCGCCATTGCGCTGCTGCGGCTGCGTGTACGTCTTGCGCTAGCGGTCAGGGGCCCAGCGGATGCGACCACTTCGCAACAGCCGTCCGACTTGTGGCGCCGCAGGACCCGGGGAGGGAAGCTAGCGGTCAATCCGGCGCATGACGACTTTCCCAGCCTGCTGGCGGAGGGCTTGGACCGCCTGGCCGCCGCCAATTGGGACGACCGCGAAGCGGCCGAGCAGCTCGGGGTCAGCCGCACTCAGCTCGTAAGGTTTCTGAAGATTGAGCCCGCCGCCCTCGAATTGCTCAATAGCCAGCGAGAGCAGCAGGGACTCCCCCCCCTGCGGTGACGAAAGCGGACGCCGCCGGCTAGAATTGCCAGGCGTCTCACCTCCTGGCCTCCCTCCCCTTCCCCCAAGTGCATGAAGACCTGCCTGTTCGACATCGACGGAACCCTGATCCAGACCGGCGGCGCAGGCCAGGTCGCATTCGCCCAGACGTTTGCCGACCTGTTCGGGGTGGACGAGATCACCAAGGAAGTTTCGTTCTCCGGCCGCAGCGATCGGGCGATCGCTCTGGACCTGATGAGGTCGCACGGCATCGAGGTGAACGAGTCGAACTGGCACGTTTTCCGCAACGGCTACGCCGAGCGTCTGCCGGCGGCCCTCGAGGAGTGTGTGGGCCGAGTGCTCCCCGGCGTCGAGTCTCTGCTCGACACGCTCAGGCAGCGTGGCGACGTGCTCATCGGGCTGCTCACCGGCAACCTCGAACAGACCGCTGAGCTGAAGCTTGGCTACTACGGCCTCTGGGACCACTTTCCGTTTGGCGGGTTCGGAGACAACTGCACCGAGCGGAACGACATCGCCGCCATCGCGGTGGAGCACGCCGTCCGCCTGCACGGGGAGCCCGGCGCCAAGGATGCCCACACGGTGGTCGTGATCGGCGACACGATGCACGACGTCACCTGCGCCCACTCGGTTGGAGCCAAGGCCGTGGCCGTCCCGACCGGCGGGCAGTCGGCCGATGAGCTGGCACGCAGCAACCCCGATCTGCTTGTCGACACCCTTGAGCAGAGCGACGAGTTGCTCGCCTGGTTCGACAACTAGCCCCCACCTCCTCCTGACGCGATACGACAAACAGCATGCCGAGCGTCACCCGACTCACGGTATTCCCCATCAAGTCGCTCGACGGGATGCGGCTCAAAGAGGCTGAGGTGCTCGCCTCGGGCGCACTGCGGCACGACCGGCGCTACGCTCTGCAGGACGAAGCGGGCCGCTTCGTCAACGCCAAGCGGTTCGCGGCGGTGCAGCGGATCCGGTGCGAGTTCGACGCTGACGCTGCCGCCGTGCTGCTTGCCTGCGACGGCCAGCAGAGCACGTGGTTCCCCCTGCCCCAGGGCGCGGAGGAAGTCGGGCGATGGATCGGCGGAAGACTTTCTCTTGTGTGCACCGTTGTTGAAGACGAACTCCGCGGCCTGCCCGACGACACCGACGCGCCCGGCCCGACCCTCATCAGCACCGCCAGCCTGGAGGCCATCGCCCAGTGGTTCGATCTCAACCTCGACGAGACGCGGCGGCGGATGCGAGCGAACATTGAGATCGACGCCCCCGAGCCCTTCTGGGAGGACCGGTTGGTTGGCAGAGAGGTGCAGCTGGGCGCCCTGCGGCTGCTGCCAACCGGCGTCTGCCAGCGCTGCGCAGTTCCTGCCCGCGACTCGCAGACGGGCGAACCGACTCCAGGTTTTCAGAAGAAGTTTGCTGCTCGACGCGAAGCATGCCTGCCGGAGGCCTCGCCGCGTGGCGTATTCAATCACTTCTACCGGGCCGCGCTCAACACCCGCCTAGCCAGCCAACCGGGCGTCCTCCGCGTCGGCGACGTGCTGTCATTCGTATAGCCGACGGATCAACCGGCACGAACGGCACAGCCGGCGCAGCGTCGCGGGAATCGCCGCATCCGCCGCCGTGCGGCGCCCCGGCGGCCCACACCAACACCTACGCTTGCCCAAGGCGTCGACAGCGACGCCGCAATCCATGCAGGCACAGGCAGCGGAACCATGCGTTACGACTTGGCGGTAGTTGGCAGCGGACCCGGCGGACAGAAGGCGGCCATCGCGGCGGCCAAGCTGGGCAAGCGGGTTGCGATCATCGAGCGCGAGAGGAAGCTGGTGGGCGGCGTCTGCCTGCACACCGGCACAATCCCCTCGAAGACCATGCGTGAGGCGATCCTCCACCTCACCGGCTTCCGGCAGCGCGGAGCGTACCCCGACCTGTACCGCAACAAGCGCCAGATCACCATGGACGAGCTGCGCCGCAAGCTCGGCCAGGTTAGCCGCACCGAGTGGGAGGTCCTGCAGGACCAGTTCGACCGGAACGGCGTCGATGTGCACACCGGCGAGGCGTCGTTTGTCGATCGCCAGACGCTCCGCATCGGCGGGCCGGGCGAGCACTACCTCATCAACGCCGACAACGTCATCCTCGCGCCGGGCACCAAACCCGCCCGCCCCGCGCACATCCCGTTCGACGGCGCCACGGTCTTTGACTCCGATGAGTTCCTCGACCTGGACCACATCCCGCGGTCGATGGTGGTGGTAGGGGCCGGCGTGATCGGCATTGAGTACGGGCTGATGTTCGCCACGCTCGGCGTGAAGGTGACGCTGATCGACGGCCGCCCCAACCTGCTCGAGTTCTGCGACCGCGAGATCATCGACGTGCTGGTCTACCACGCCCGCTCGCTCGGGGTGACGCTCCGCCTGGGAGAGGCGGTCGAGAACATCCACAAGCTGGACGACACGTCCGTCGCGGTCGAGCTGGCCAGCGGCAAACGCGTCGTCGGCGAGACCGTGCTGTTCAGCGTGGGCCGGCAAGGCGACACAGCGGCGCTCAATGTCGAGGCGGCCGGCCTGACCGCCGACAAGCGGGGGCGGCTGGAGTGCGACGAGAACTTCCAGACCAACGTCCCCGGCATCTATGCCGTGGGCGACATTGTCGGGTTCCCCGCTCTGGCCAGCGCCTCGATGGAGCAGGGGCGGCAGGCCGCCAGCCACGCGTTCAACCAGCGGTTCACACCCAGCGACAGCATCCCCTACGGCCTGTTCACCGTCCCCGAAATCTCGATGGTGGGCAAGAACGAGGAAGAGCTGACCAAGGACTGTGTGCCGTACGAGACCGGCGTCGCCCGGTTCTCGGAAATCGCCCGCGGCCAGATCGTAGGCGACACCACCGGCCTGCTGAAGCTGCTGTTCCACCGCGAGACGCTGCAGCTCTTGGGCGTGCACTGCATCGGCGACACCGCAACCGAGATTGTCCACATCGGGCAGGCGGTGATGCGGCTGGGCGGCACGATCGAGTACTTCCGCGACACCGTGTTCAACTACCCGACGATGGCTGAGTGCTACAAGGTGGCCGCCCTCGACGGGCTCAACAAAGTCCGGCTGACCCACACGCTCCCAACCCCGGCGCCGCTCACCAGCGACGCGGAAAAGCCCAGCGCAGCGCCGATCGCGCCGGCGCTGGTTGCGCCGACGGTTGACGTGTCCCCGGCGCCGGTTATCTAGCGGTCGGACGGCGTCACCACGGCGGCACGCTGTGGTACAATCCGCCGCATGACCAACCGCGAGATCTCCGCCGTGTTCGACCAGGTCGCGGACCTGCTCGAGTTTCAGAACGCCAACCCGTTCCGGGTCCGCGCCTACCGCAACGGCGCCCGCAAGCTGAAGGACCTGCCGCAGCCGCTCTCACAGCTGGTGGCGGACGGCGCCGACCTGACCGACATCGACGGAATCGGCAAGGACCTGGCGGAGAAGATCGCCACGCTGGTGCGGACCGGGTCGCTGCCGATGCTCGCCGAGCTCGAGCAGCAGGTCCCCGCGTCGGTGCTGCCGATGCTCCGCGTGCCGGGGCTGGGCCCCAAGAAGGCGGCCGCCCTGTACAACGAGCTGAGCATCGCCTCGCTCGACATGCTCCGCGCCGCCTGCGAGGAGGGCAAGGTCCGCGAGCTGAAGGGCTTCGGCAAGAAGACCGAGGAGACGATCCTGGCCGGCATCGCGCTGGCGGAGCGCGCCAACGACCGGATCTACTGGGCGGCGGCGGATGAGGTGGTCCAGGCGCTGCTCGACCACCTCCGCCCGCTGGGGCAGGTCAAGCAGCTCGAGGCGGCGGGCAGCTACCGCCGCGGCAAGGAAACCGTCGGCGACATCGACCTGCTGGCCGACTCGACCGACGTCGGCGCGGTGATGGACCGCCTGGGCGAGTTCCCCGGCGTCGCCGAGGTGATCGCCCGCGGCGACACCAAGATGTCGGTTCGCCTCGACAGCCAGTTGCAGGTCGACCTGCGGGTGGTTCCCTCCGAGTCGTTCGGCGCGGCGCTGCAGTACTTCACGGGCAGCAAAGAGCACAACGTGGAGGTCCGCGGCCTCGCCAAGCAGCAGGGCCTGAGGGTCAACGAGTGGGGCGTGTTCCGCCTGACCGAAGAGGGGGAACAGGGCGAGCGGGTCGCGGGCGCCACTGAGGAAGAAGTCTACCAATCGCTCGGCCTGCCGCTCTTCCCGCCTGAGCTCCGCGAGGCGCGGGGCGAGTTCGAGCTCGCCTCCGAAGGCGGCATGCCCGACCTGATCGAGCTGGCCGACCTGCGCGGCGACCTGCACATGCACACCAACGCGACCGACGGCAAGGCGACGCTCCGCGAGATGGTCGAAGCCGCCCGCCAGCGGGGCCGCGAGTACATCGCCATCACCGACCACTCGAAGCGGGTCTCCATGGCCGGCGGGCTGGACTCGGGCCGGCTGCGGGCGCAGTGGGAGGAGATCGACCGCCTCCGCCCTGAGTACGACGACATCGTCATCCTCAAGGGCATCGAGTGCGACATCCTCGAGTCAGGCGAGATGGACTTGGACGACGATGTTCTGGCCGAGGCCGACTGGGTGGTCGCAAGCCTGCACTACGGTCAGAAGCAGCCCCGCGAGAAAATCATGCAGCGGCTGCTGTTCGCCGTCCAGCACCCGAGCGTGTCGATCATCGCCCATCCGACCGGCCGGCTGATCAACCGCCGCGAGCCCTACGACCTGGACGTCGACCAGCTGATCGAGGTGGCCGCCCAGCACAACAAGCTACTGGAACTCAACGCCAATCCGGCCCGGCTCGACCTGGACGACTCCCACTGCGCCATCGCGAAGCGACTCGGCGTGCCGATCGTCATCAGCAGCGACGCGCACCACACCGAGGGGATGGACGTTCTGCAGTACGGCGTCAAGCAGGCCCGCCGCGCGGGGCTGACAGCCGCGGACGTGGCCAACACACGGGCGTGGCGCGACCTGAAGCCGCTGCTAGCAAAGCAGGCGGCCGACCTGCCTGATTAGGGCGAGTTTGCCGCTTTGGCTGGGGCTGCGGGCCGCTGGCGCCGATCGACAAAGGCGGGGGGAAACGTGCGCATGGATGGTCGCTCGGTTCCTGTTGGCGTTGTTCGATGAAAACCTACCTACTCATGCTGTCCGCAGCGGCGATGCTGTTCCCGGCGGCCGGCTGCACCGTTGGGCTGCCACGCGGGCCGATCGAGCCGTCGATCACCGCCGACTGTGTCGACTACCTCAACGAAAACTGGATCCCGGCGTCGCACACCTCCGCCGCGCCTTGCGACGGCACCTGCAGCGAGCCCGCGCCAGCGCCAGCAGCCGCGCAACCGGCTGGTTGCTACGTCAGCGGCGACTGCCCGATCTCGTGCCGTGACTGCCCGCTGATCCCCAACCCGGGGTCGCAGCCGCCGTACGTCGATCCCGGTCCACCGGGACGGTTCCTGCCGGTGCCGGTGCGGCCCGCGTTCGCGCCGCAACCGATCGGCTACCCCGCGTCGGGACCGGTCGGTTGGTGATAGGCGGCCGCCAGTCAAACCTCGGAAATGGGGCGAAAGTCGTGCTTCGGAAACACCCTGTGGCAAACTGGGCTATCTGTGACGGGGCCCAATTGTACGGCTTAAGCCGATCGTGAGAGGGGGCCGATCCCACTCTTCGTGACACGGTCTAGCCGCCGTGCCGCCCGGCGCCCTGCCCTTGCTGGCATGTGCGGAACCCAAGTTTGCACCCGCCCGAGTCACCGCACGATGCAGTCCCAACCTGTTTTCGCCGCCCGCCTTGCGTCCCTGGTCGCCGTCACACTGCTGGCGGCGCCAATCACGGCGCGGGCTGCGGAGCCCTCGGACCTGCGGATGACTCCGGTCGTCCGAGCGGTCCGCGACGCCGCGCCGTCGGTGGTCAACATCCAGGGCCAGAAGGTTATCGCCGCGACCGGCGCCGGCGCCGGGCACTCGGCGTCGCGTGAGGTCAGCGGCATGGGCACCGGGGTGGTGATCGACCCGCGGGGCTACATCCTCACCAACCACCACGTTGTCGCCGGGGTGCGGCAGATCAACGTCACGCTAGACGACGGGCGACACTACATCGCCAAAGTAGTCGCCCACGACGCCCGCACCGACCTGGCGGTCATCAAGGTGAACGCCGGCCGGCCGCTGCCCACTATCACGCTGGGCACCTCGAGCGACCTGATGACCGGCGAGTCGGTGATCGCAATCGGCAACGCGTACGGCTACGAGCACACCGTGACCCGCGGCATCATCTCGCAGCTCCACCGCGACGTGCAGGTCAGCGACACGCAGTCTTACGACGACCTCATCCAGACCGACGCCAGCATCAACCCCGGCAACTCCGGCGGCCCGCTGCTGTCGATCGAGGGCAAGATGATCGGCGTCAACGTGGCCGTGCGGGCCGGGGCCCAGGGCATCGGCTTCGCCATCCCGGTCGACGCCGCCCTCGGCGTCACCGCCGAGCTGCTGAGCATCGAGCGGATGGAGAACAAGTGGCACGGCATCGAGACCGCCGGCCAGACGCCGGACGGGTCCGGGCTGGTGGTGCGGCGTGTCGCCTCCGGCGGCCCCGCGGCTGCCTGCGGCCTGCGTCCCGGCGACGTGATCCGTCGCGTCAACAACTCCGAAACCCAGCGGCCGCTCGACATCGAGCTCGCCCTGCTGGGCACGTCGCTCGGCAAGTCGGTGCCGGTCGAGGTGCTCCGCGACGACCAGCAGGTTGAGGTCTCGCTCTCGCTGGCCGCCCGTGGCCGCCGCGTGCAGGTTGCCTCGCAACCGGCCGACCGCCACGACGATCTCGCCTGGGACCTGCTCGGCATGGACCTGGCCAAGGTCCCCGACGACGAGTTTGAGAAGTTCAGCACCCGCTACCGCGGCGGCATGCGGGTCGTCGACGTGCGGCCCGGCGGCCCCGCCGCTAAGCAGGGCATCCGCGACGGCGACATCCTGGTCGGCATGCACGAGTGGGAGACCGCCTCCGAGCAGGACCTCCGCTACATCACCACCCGGGCCAACCTGGCCACCCGCGGCCCGGTCAAGTTCTACATCCTCCGCGACGGCGAAACCCTGTTTGGCCACATCGCCTGCAAGCAGAGCGCCAGCCGCCGCTAGACGCCGCTTGCACATCGGCCCGCCGCGGGCGAAACTCGCGGCATGGAACGCGACCTCGTTGACTGGCTGCAGAAGACGCTCCCTCCGCACCCGCTGCTGCGGGTCGGGCTGGGCGACGACGCCGCTGTGCTGTCGCTCCGCCAGACGGCTGACTTAGTCGTGACGACCGACTCGCTCGGCGACGGCTCGCACTTCCTGCTCAACGAGGCCGAGCCACGCTGGATCGGCCACAAGTGCCTCGCAGCCAACCTCAGCGACCTGGCCGCCATGGCCGCCAAGCCGGTGGCGGTCGTCGTTTCGGTAATGCTCCCCCGCGGCCACGCGGACCCACTCGCCTTGGCGAAGGGCCTGTACCGCGGCATGCTGCCGCTGGCCGAGCAGTTCGAAACCATCATCGCTGGCGGCGACACCAACGTCTGGGACGGGCCACTCACGGTCAGCGTCACCGCCTTTGGCCAACCGACCGACCGAGGCGCCCTGCTCCGCAGCAACGCCCGGGCGGGCGACGCCATCCTCGTGACCGGCGAGCTGGGCGGCAGCATCACCGGACGCCACCTCGACTTCACGCCCCGCGTAGCGGAGGCGTTGCTGCTCCACCAGCGGTACGATCTGCACGCCGGCATGGACATCACCGACGGCCTATCGCTGGACCTCAGCCGGCTGTGCGCGGCCAGCGGCCGCGGCGCCCTGCTCGACGCAGCCGCCATACCCGTCTCGCCGGC
Organism: Posidoniimonas corsicana; assembly: GCF_007859765.1. Taxonomy (NCBI): domain Bacteria; kingdom Pseudomonadati; phylum Planctomycetota; class Planctomycetia; order Pirellulales; family Lacipirellulaceae; genus Posidoniimonas; species Posidoniimonas corsicana. The sequence goes on along the minus strand of NZ_SIHJ01000001.1, from coordinate 1,708,510 downwards.
GGCCCAGCAACTCGCCGCCGCGGACGGGACCGACCCACTGCACCACGCGCTGTCCGATGGCGAAGACTTCGAGCTGCTGCTGACCGCGCCCCGAGAAACCGCCGAAGCCATGCTCCGCGAGAGTCCCGTGGAGTGCGGCCTTTCGATCGTGGGCGAGGTCACTGCCCGACCAGGCATGGAGATCCGAGAAGCGGATGGACACACAACCACTCTCGAACCGACGGGCTTCTGGCATGGCTAGCCGGATCCACTAACTACCAACCTCCAACCACTTGTTGACACCCCCGTGAATCCGCTCGAGATCGAAATCCACTCCCTCACCGACACCGACCGCCTGGGCCAGGCACTCGCGGCTACGCTGCCGGCGGGCACGACCATTTCGCTGATCGGCACGCTCGGCGCCGGCAAGACCCGACTGGTGCAGGCCGTTGCCGCCGCGCTCGGCACGCCCCGCGAGGACGTGACCAGCCCGACCTTCGTGCTGCTCAACGAGTACACGTCCGGCACGCGGCCGGTCTACCACTTCGACGCGTACCGCCTGAAGGACGACGACGAGTTCCTCAACCTCGGCCCCGACGAGTACTTCGAGGGGGTCGGCCTGACGTTTGTCGAATGGGGCGACCTGGTCGCCAACTGCCTGCCGAGCAACACGGTGCGGATCACTATCGAGCCGACCGACGGCGAGTCACGGCACGTCACGATCACAGGCCTGCCCCCCGAAGACGCGGCCGCATTGAAGGCCTCTCTCGGCCAACCCGGCGCTTAGGGACTTCCAACGGCGCAACCGGAAAGAAGTGCGGAGCAACGGCATTTAGTCGTTGTCTGTTCCACTTCACTGTTTTCTCAGCGGCAGAGAGTGCAAAAACTAAACACCAGGCAGATGAAATCACGCAGTGGTATAGGGTGTTTTCGCTTTCTCAACTAACAATGTTGCGAATGCGCCTCGTGGTTCCGCGATTGCGCAAAACGCCGCTAGTTTCCTTGACCCTTGGCTCAAGGCCCTTCTATATTCCGGCTGAGCAGGCGGCTTGGTCACGACGGTCCAACGCCCGCTTCCCTTTTCTTGCGTTTTGAAACTCGTCACAAGCAGCCGCCCGGTTGGGCAAAGGCCTTGTCTAGGTCGGCAGAGGGTTGATCGCGATCCTTGACGCTGAGCCGCGCACTAGGAGATGTCTGGACTTGACGATTGAGTGCTGTTGCTAAAGTACTTGAGCAGCCCTGCGGCCCAAGCCGACGAGCCTCAAGTCAATGCGAATGAACGACCCCAGGAACGATAGGTAGATGGCGCCTCGTTTGTGTGTTTGATTCGACACCCTTTTCTGGTGGAGTGACCTCATGAAACGACTAATTGCTGCGGTGCTGGCCACCATAGGTGTGGCGGCCACCGCGTCGCCTGCCTCGGCCCAGGTGTTGATTGCTGAGTTCTCGGAGCAGACCATCCCGACGAACCCACAAAACGGATTCGGGTCGTTTACGTTCGGCGACCTGAGCGTTGCGGGCGCGATTACCGACGGCCCCGACAGCCTAATCTTCGATGTTCAGACCGATGACGACGGGTCCAACGGGTTGTTCGGCGGCATCGGCGTTGACTACGGCCCCCAGGTAGAGATCGCGCCGGGCGTGGTAATCCTGCAGCCGATCGATTTCGACCCAGCGGTCTCCTGGTGGGAGATGCGAGTCAGGAAGCTGGGCAACAACGCCGCCGGCACCATCAACACCGTCTACCGCGACGTGGACGTTCTGGGGCAAACCGCCGAGGAGTACCAGTTCAATTTCGACCTCAACAGCATCCCCGACGACGGCGAGTTCCATCTTATTTCGGTGGACGCGACAAACTTTGGGTTCATGCAGAACTCGCAGGGTGTCGGCGACGGCGAGAACAACCCGGGATTGAATCAGATTCAGATCCAGAGCGTGTTTGGATCGTCGGACAGGCTCAACGTTGAAGTCGACTGGGTGCGGATCTACACCATTCCGGAACCTGCCAGCCTGGCGTTGTTTGGACTGGCGGTAGCCGCCATGGGCGTCGGTCGTCGACGGTAGACGGCGCCTGCGGGCGCACGAAATCAAACGGAAGATTGAGCGAGCCAAGCTCTTCTGGCTGCGTTCTAGCACACTCGTGGAGTCGGGCGTCGAGAGATCGGCGTGACCGGGGCACCTGGATCCCGGCAAGCCGTAGGGCAAGCGACTGTCGGTTCGGGGCACGAATCAGACCAACCATGCATCACCTTGCGGAGGCTTCTTGGATGAACTTCACGCGCTCAGTACGCCCGGCGATTCTGCTGTGCGGCGTCGCAGGCCTCGCCCTGTTCGTTCGAACGGCTCAGGCAGACAGCGTCGTGCCGGCGACCTTCAACGGTCTGATCGTCAACAACACCACCGGGCAACCGGGCTGGGGTGGATTCGGAGACTTCTCGTACAACGGCGCCGACACCACCCAGGTCAGCTCGGTGGGCCCGTACGGCGCGTTCGTGTACGACTCCGACGCGGCTAGCGGCGGCGATCTGATGAACGGCAGCGGCGCCGGGTACAACTCGGCGCTGAACAGCGAATCGCCCTTCGACCAGCTCACAGGCCACGTGTTCGACATCAAGGCGGACGACTTCCCCATCCTTGACCGCGCCGGCTTCGGGCACAACTTCAACCCGGACAACTACGAGATCCAGGTCGTGTACCGTCCGCTGCCGACCAACGAGGCGCCGGTCTTCAATATCCAATTCGACACACACGACGGCTTCGTCGTGGAGGACCGCGACGGGCTGCCAGGCTTCGGCGAGGGCAAGCGGTCCGGCGAGCAGCACCAGTGGGGCTTCGGCTACACGGACGACCAGGGCAACGGCATGACCATCCAGGAGTTCTACGACGCCAACCAGAAGGACTCCGATGGTTTTGTAACGATCTCAACGCCCCTTAGCGACGGCGCCGGTGGCGTTGGCCCGGACTGGACCTTTACTGGGCCGACCTTCCTGTTCAACAGCGGCGACCAGACTTTCCAGGGGCTCAACACGATCCAGGGGGAGGGCGCGATCGACTTCGGGACCTTTGAGGACCTAGCGCCCAACGGCATCGGCCAGGTTCATATCCAGAGCGCGTTCACCGACGACGAGTCGATTGTCGGACGCCTGCACATCGAGGTGAAGCGGATCACCGTTGTCCCGATCAACCCGGACCCGACGCTCGTCGGGCGGCTGGACGCGATGAGCGGCATCAGCCGGCGGTTCGGCACGCCCTTCTCCACTCAAACCAACCCCGATGGGTCCGGCGCCATCGACAATGCGGACTCCGAGTTCCGGGTCATCCGCGAGCTGGACCAGCTGCAGAGGTTCGACCAGAACGGCTTCACCAACCTGATCATCCAGACCGACGACGACGACGAGACCGGCGGCTTCGGCATCTGGCAGGAGCCGGGGTACCAGGTGTTCGACGGCAACGAGGCGACCGTTGAGATCCGGGCGAAACTCGTTCCCCTCAACCCCAACGCGCAGGAGGCCGGCGATCGGGCCGCGTCGTTCGGCGTGGTGCTGAACGATATGGACGGTGACGACTCGGCTGGGGTTGGCGGCGAGGAGTACCGCTACGAGGTCCAGACCGCCGACCTGAGCGAGGACGCGTTCACCACGCTCCAGATCCCGCTCGCCGACTTCACCTCTCAGCAGGCGTTCGAGTTCGTGAACCCCGGCGACGGGCTGCTGGATGACTTCAACCTGTATTACATGGGGATCGTCACCAACCCAGACGCCGGGCTCGTCGGCGTTGAGATTGAGTATATCGAGATCCGTCTCCCCTCGCCCGCGTTGCCGGGCGACTTCAACGGCGACGGAACCGTTGACGCCGCCGACTACACGGTGTGGCGTGACGGGCTCGGTTCGGAGTTCACCGCGTCCGACTACGAGGTCTGGCGCGACAACTACGGCGCATCGCAAGGCGGCGTCGCATCGGCGGCGCCCGAGCCCGCGTGTGTGTGGTTGCTAGCAGCAGCGGCCGGCCCGCTCGCCGCCCGACGCCGCCGTGCTCGCCCGTGCTGTTGACCCGCGATCCAAAACCACTCATCCGTTGGCGGCGTGGAGAACGCCGTGCCGCGTGGCGTCGGCGCTGCTCGCACCGCCGCGAAATGTCGACTGGAGGATGGACATGAAAAGGACCCGTACCCCCTCGCCAACCGGCTTCACGCTCGTTGAACTGCTGGTGGTGATCGCGATCATTGGAATCCTGATCTCGCTCCTGCTGCCCGCGGTGCAGTCCGCCCGTGAGGCGGCGCGCCGCGCGAACTGCGTCGCGAACCTCAAGAACGTCGCCCTCGCGGCCATCAACCACCACGACCAGATGGGCCACTTCCCGGTCGACGAGGACTACTACGCCGGGACCACGCCGCTGCGAGAGATCAACCTAGCGGACCGCACCGCCGGGCGGTGGATCGGCATCGCCGAGGCGTACCGCAAGTTCCCAGCCGGGCCAGGCGGGGCGCCCGGCGGCCCGGACGGCGGGGGGTGGATTGTGCGCGTGCTCCCCTACCTGGAAGAGCAGCCGCTGATGGACGTGTTTGCCCCATTCCTGGAGGGCCGCTGGCCTGTGCTCCGCACCGGGCTCAACGCCAACGACCCGGCGCTGCGAAACGCCCTGGCGCAGCAGCCCGCGGTGCTGAACTGCCCGAGTGACGAGTTCATCGGCCCGCGGACCGACCAGTTCCCGTTCAGCAGCAGCGCCAACGTGGTCGGTGCGCCAGCCCTGGTCGCCACGACCTCCTACAAGGGCAACGCCGGCGACGGGGACTTCGAGCAGCCATCGCCAGAGAACCCGATCGGGTTCTGGACCTACGACCCGAGCTTCCGCTGCTACAACGGCACCGACTGCGTCGGCATGTTCTGGCGCACCACCTACTACAAGGGCGGCGTCAAGATGCGGCAGGTCACCGACGGAACAAGCAAGACGTTTCTGGTGGGCGAGGCCTCGCCGCTGGACAACAACAGCGCCGCTTGGTCCAGCGACGGCGACTGGGCGATCACCGGCATCGAGCTCAACTGGAACTACCAGGAGTCTGGTTTCTGCACCGGCACTAACGGGACCGGCGGCCGCGACTGCTGGCCACGCATCAGGGGCTTCCGCAGCTTCCACCCGGGCGGGGTCAACTTTGCGATGGTCGACGGCTCCGTCTCGTTCATCACCAACAACATCGACCACCTCAACTACCGGGCGATGTCGACCAGAGAAGGCGGAGAGATCGAACTGCAATGACGCGTGCCAATCGCCCGCTGCTCGCCACCCTGGCCGGCTGCCTGCTCCTCGCGCTGCCCGCCGGGTGCTCGCGCAGCCCGTACGACGCCGACGTCTCTGGCGTGGTGACGCTTGACGGTGCGCCGATCGGGCCCGGCGTGATCACGTTTGCGCCATCGGGCGCGATGGCCAACCCCGCGGTCGGCGCGATCGCTGCCGATGGTGCGTACTTCCTGAAGACCAAGCATGAGCGGGGCGTCGACTCCGGGAAGTACGATGTATCGGTCCAGGTTTTCGAGCCGGAGGAGAAGGTCGCGCCGGGCGAGCGTTCGATGCAGGAGCCGATCCCGCTCGTGCCCGAGCCGTACCTCCGCACCGACACGTCCGGCCTGAGCTTCGATGTCACGCCCGGCCGACAGACCATCGACGTCGCGCTGTCGAGCGACAAGGGCTAGCAGCGTCGCTGCTCAAGGCGGCCCATTTGCGGCGCACTCGTACGCACCGACTGTTCGAACCGGAGGGGCACATGCCGCGATGCAACCTGGTGCTGGCCGCGGTGTTCGTCGCTGTTTTCGCCTGGCGGGCGGATGGGCAGCAGACCTACCTTCTGAACGACTTCAACAACCGGGGGATGGACGTCCTCATCGACGGCCTCGCGGAGGAGTTGGGGCCGTTCGCCGCGAGGTACTTTGACTCGGACGGGTTCGGAGTTGCGTCGTCGGACTTTTCCACGCCACTTGACCTGACCGCCGCGTCGGCCGGATCACTCAACGTCCGCTACAACCCACTCGAGGGTCACGGCACGGACTACTTCACAATCGACCTGTTCGACTCGCACGGCGGGTCGCTGCAATACGAGGTCGACACAACCGTGCCCTCGGCCCCCGGCCAGTTCGGCTTCTACGACTTGCCGCTCTCCATCGAGTCGCCCAGTTCCGGCTCGTACGGCGACTTCGATTTTTCCAGCGTCCGCGGCTGGGGCTTCTCCGGCCAGCCGGGCAGCGACGGGCCGTTCAACGTCAACCTGTGGAACGCCGAGATCGAGGCGCCCGACCCGCCGGTCAACTACGGCGGACGCGACCCCAACTCGCCCTGGCGGGCGGAGGCCGCGCAGCGCATTGATCAGCACCGCAAGTCGGACCTGACGCTCCGCGTGACCGATGCGGCCGGTCAGCCGACGCCGGGCGCCACGGTTCGCGTCCGCCAGACACGGCAGGCCTTCCAGTTTGGAACAGCCGTTGCTGTGGACCAGCTGCTGGGTGGGTCCGCTAACGACAAGATCTACCGCGACACGGTGCTCGAGCTTTTCAACACCGCCACCCTCGAGAACGGACTCAAGTGGCAGCCACTGGCGGGCGACTGGGGGCCGGGGTGGTCGCTCGCCGAGAGCGTGCAGGCGATCGACTGGCTGCAGCAGAACGGGCTCGAGTCACGCGGCCACGTGCTAATCTGGCCGGGGTCGCAGAACCTGCCGTCGTACCTCGACCCGCTGATCGCCCCCGCGCAGTCGGGCGACCAGTCCGCGCGCGATCAGTTGCAGCAGGAGGTGCTGGACCACATCGAGGAGGTGGCGACCGCCACGGACGGCAGGGTCGTCGACTGGGACGTCGTTAACGAAATCGGCACCAATAACGACGTGCTCAACATCTACGGCGAGCCGATCATGGACACGTGGTTCGCCGCTGCCCACGAAGCCGACCCGGACTCAAAGCTCTTCATCAACGAGTTCAACATCATCTCCGACGACGAGAGATCGAAGCGGCAACGCTACCTCAAATCCATCCAGGGACTCGTCGACCGCGGCGCCCAGATCGACGGCATCGGGATGCAGGCCCACTTCCACGACTTCTCTTTGACGGACTTTGACGGCGTCGGCGGTAGCGACCCGCAGACCGTGTGGGACGTGCTGGACATGTTCCACGACGCGACCGGACTGCCGATCACCATCACCGAGTTCGACCTGAACGACGACAACGAGACCCTCAAGGCGGAGTACCTGCGCGACTTCCTGACCGCCACGTTCGCGCACGAGGCGGTGGAGGGGTTCATCATGTGGGGCTTCTGGGAGGGGCGGCACTGGCGGCCCGATTCAGCCATGTTCAACCAAGACTGGTCCGAGACGCCCGCCGTCGAGGTGTGGCGCGACCTCGTCCTGGACGAGTGGATGACCGACGAGGAAGGCCTCGCCGACGACGTCGGAGAATTCGCCCTCAGGGCATTCGACGGGGACTACGAGATCGTCGTCACGATCGACGGCGAGGAGTACACCTTCTCCGGCATTGAACTCCTGGACGACTTAGACCTCACCCTGCAGACGGCGTACGCTGTCCTGCCAGGCGACTTCAACCGAGACGGCGTGGTCGACGCCGCCGACTACACCGTCTGGCGCGACGGGCTGGGGAGCCTCTACTCCCAGCCCGACTACCTCACCTGGCGAGGCAACTACGGCGCCATGCAAGCAACGGCCGCCGACCCGGCGCCGGAGGCCACGGCCGCAGCCCTTGCTGCGATAGCGTTGCTGTGCGGCGCGGGCTGTCGGGCGCGATAGGCACGCGGCAGGGAAAACAGCTCGTGCGGCTGCCGTCAGTCGGCCAGCCCACTTCGTTGATCGCCGAGAGTCCACTCTACCCAGCATGCTTTCGCCTGAAACGGCGGTTGTACGGCTACTGAACGCCCGCGTGGCGGCAGCCGCAGCGGGCACTTACAATGGGAGGCAGCCGACGTACCTCCCGATGAGCCCGTCCCCTTGCCCAGCCGCCCCCCCTCCCCCCGGCGCCGATCACGGCTGAGCTTCGAGCCGCTCGAAACGCGGCAGCTGCTCACCGCGGCGCAGCTGATCGACCTCAACACGACGCCGCTCGGCGACGGGCCGGACGCGTTCGCGTCGATCGGCGGGGACGTCTACTTCCAACAGGATGGCGACCTGTGGCGGGTCCCGCCCCTCGGCGAGCCCCAGGCGGTAGTCGACGATCGGTTCGTCTCGCCGGAGGGGCTGTGGCGGGTTGGCGGCTACCTGCTATTCAGCAACGGCGACGGGATCTGGTCGTTCGACCCTGGCGTCGATGAGGCGACGCTAGTCATCGCCGCCCCCAGCGCACAGACATCGTTCCGCCCGTGGGGCGATCGGATGCTCGTGTCGCGCGGCGATAACCTCTGGCTAACCGACGGCACGGCGACTGGGACCAAGCTGTCGGTCGCCGCCGATCGGCACCTGTCGTTTATCTACTCCGCCGAGCTCGGCGGCGAGCTGCTCTTCTCAGCCTACGACGACGACCACGGCCACGAGCTGTGGAAGGTCGACGCCGCCGGTGACGCCGGGCTCGTTAAGGACATCTGGGCGGGCGGATCGTCCTCGAGGCCCACGAGCCTGATCGCCACCGGCGGCTGGGTCTACTTCACCGCCAACGACGGCGAGCACGGGCCGGAGCTGTGGCGGTCAGACGGGACCGAGCAGAACACCACGCTGGCCCACGAGTTCTACCCCGGCGACGCCAACGTCCCGGCGCCCACCGGCATGTCGGTGGTGGGGGACTACGTGTACTACGCGGCCACTTCAACTCTCTACGGCCGTGAGCTGCACCGCACCCACGCCGCCACCGGCGCTACGTCGCTAGCGGCGGACGCGCTTCTGGGGAGCTCAACGACCGGCAACCCGCTGTCTTCCAACCCGCAGGACTTCCTCATCCACGACGGCGCCGTTTTCTTCACAGCGACCAACAGCGCCGGCGGACGCACGGCGATGAAGTACGACCCGCAGGCCGCGGCACTCGTCAACCTGACGCCTGGGCTGTCACGCGAGTGGATGCGACTTTACGAAGCGGGCGGTCAGGTTTACATCGTGGCCGCCAACCGAGGAGTGAACTCCAACCACTATCTCGACTGGCAGGTGCTGCTGAGCGACGGCACTGCCGCTGGCACAACGGCGGTCGACACACCGGCGTTGTTCCGCGAGACCACGTGGCCGGCCGTGTACGATGAGGGCGCCGCCGGCCTGACGCTGACCTTTGTGCAAACCCGCGAGCACGCGGTCTGGAGGCTCACGCCGGCAGGGGTGAGCGACATCGGGGCGGTCGACTCGAGCCTGATCTCGACTGCCGGGATCCGCGTCGGCGACTACCGGGTGCTCAGTTTCACCAGCTTTAGCTCCCCCTCCACCGGTCTGGGCGACCTGTGGGCCGTCAACCTCGCCGACAACACGCTGGCTCAGCTCGGACAGATCCACGAAGACACTCCGTTCATCGTGGCCGGGGGCCGGGCCTACTACAACGGCTGGGACGGGCAGGCCGGGCACGCGGTGTGGGCCACCGACGGCACGGACGCGGGGACGGCGGTGGTCGTTGACCTCGACGCGCGCACCGACGGCTCCACCCTGTACTACGGCGGGCGTAACTCCTTGGAGTTCAATGGCGAGCACTACTTCGCGGTCGGCGTGGGCGCCAGCGGCGCCGAGCTGTGGGCCTCGGACGGCTCGCCCGCCGGCACGCGGCGGGTGGCCCCCACGGGGACCCAGAGGCCGCAAGACCTGACCGAGTTCGACGGCTCGCTGTACTTCATCGCCGGCCGGCCGGGAATCATCGGGCTAGTCCACCAGTTGTGGAGGGTAGCCCCCGACGGAACCGCCGAACAGGTCGAAGGCGTGCGGGCGACCCGCATCCGGGTGGAGAACGGCGCGCTGTACCTCGAGGGGGCGATCGGCGACGACGCCGGACTGTTCCGCAACGACGGCGGCGGTTTCCAGCTGGTCCGGCGGTCCTACCAGGTGAACGGGACCAACGGCGACTTCAGCTTCCCCCCCGTCGAGCAGGACGGCCGCGTCTTCTACCACTTCGGCAACATCTACCGCGAGGACCTGTACGTGCAGGACCTCGCGACCGGCGCCTGGACCAAGCTCGCCGACGCGCGCACCATCGCTTGGATGCGACCGTTCGGCGAGGGCGTGATCTTCAGCCGCCGCGACAACAACGTCGGCGACTACGATATGTGGTACACCGACGGCACGGTCGACGGCACGCGACCGCTGACCGAGTTCACCCCGGCGCACGAAAACTCGTCCACGTTCCTCCCACTGTTCGAGCAGGACGGCTACTACTACTTCCGCATCGAGACCGCCGAACACGGCTACGAGCTGTGGCGAAACCAGGGCACGCCGGAGAGCGGTGAGCTGGTCATGGACATCCGCCCGGGCGAAGCGGATTCGTTCCCGACGGCCGCGCACGTGCTGGGCGACCGCGTGCTGTTCATCGCCGACGACGGCGTTCATGGCCGCGAGTGGTGGGTGCTCGAGAGCGGCCAGTCGATGCCGCGGCTGCTGACCGACATCGCCGCCGGCGAGGACGACGGCGTGCCGTCGTCGACGGACGTGTACCGACACGGCGACTACGTCTACTTCACGGGCTACGACCCGGAGCACGGCCGCGAGGCGTGGCGGACCGACGGGACCGCCGCCGGTACCGTCCTGCTGCACGACGTTTGGCCCGGACCGCAAAGCTCTCAGCCGCGCACCTACAGCGTGGCCGGCGGGCGGCTGTTCTACCACGCCGACGACGGCGTCCACGGCCGCGAGGTGTGGGCCCTGCCGCTTGACGCGATCCCCACCCCCGGCGACTACGACGCCGACGGATTCGTGACCGCGTCCGACCACGCCCTGTGGCGGTCGACCTACGGTTCGACCACCGACCTGCGGGCGGACGGCAACCGCGACGGCCGCGTCGACGCGGCCGACTACACCGTGTGGCGGGACGCGTGGACCGCGGCGCCCGGCGACTACAACGCCGACGGCGCCGCCACCGCTACGAACCACGGCGTGTGGAGGTCGACCTACGGCTCCACCACCGACCTGCGGGCCGACGGAAACGGCGACGGCCGAATCGACGCCGCCGACTACACGGTGTGGCGGGACAACCTGGCGCCGCCCCCCGCCGAGGGACGCGACACGCCAACGGAGCTCGCGCCGCAAGCCGCCCCACTCGCCTCATCGCTTTCAGCAGCGCCGACCGCCGCGGCTGCAAATGCAGCGTTGGACCAAGCGTTGGCCGCTTGGTCGCCGACCAGCGACCCGCTGCTGTTGGCCCTGCGCCCGACTACCCCACCCAGTCAGGACGCGGCCGCAGCGGAGCTCGCCGACGCCGAGCCCAACGACGAGGCGCCGGGAGCGTCGGCCCCGCCGCTCAGGGCGCTGATAGACAACTGGTGGCGGACGGTCGATCGCCAGGGCTGACGGGTGATTCAGCGCGGTTCTAGATCGATCGACCGCGGCTCCGGCGTCCAGCCGTTGAGCACCTGAGCCGGGTCAGAGTAGCGATCGATGAGCGCCACATCTTCGGGCGTCTTCAGCTCGCGCATGATCGGGTGCCGCTTAGACAGGTCCAGCGGATCGCCGTTCAGGTCCATCGTGTTGTGCTCCCAGAACCGGACATTCTCCCAGCTGAAGGTCTCCTCGGGCTCGACCGAGACCACGCCCTCGGGGACGATCCCGCTCATCCGGCAGTCGATCAGCACGAACTCGGCGAACGGGTAGTTCTGGCCGTGGTTGTTGGGCAGCCGGGCCAGCACCGCGGGCGTCTTGTAGCCGGCGGGGTTGGCGTCGGTTACCGACCAGGGGAGCGGCTCATCGCTCCCAACGATCACGCAATCCTTGAAGACGTGCCCGTGGGCGCCCTCGGGATTGCGGATCCACTGCAGCGGCCCGATCGACCGCAGCTCGCACCGCTCGAAGAACGCCGAGCCGTAGCTGAGGATCGAGTCGCCGTGCCCGGTGAGCTTTGAGTCGACCAGGTAGATGGTTCCCCGCAGCGTCAGCGCGTCGCCCGAGCCGTTGAGCGTCATCCGCTCGACCGAGTTACGATCGCCGGTCACCTTCAACGCCTCGGCCTGTCCCAGGCTGTAGTTGTTGATCGTGAAGTTGGCCAAGCGGATCTCGCTCGAGTCCAGCGCAGAGAACGCCGGCCGGTAGGAGAGGCCGTTGCGGCCGGGGTTGAACGCGCTGTTGTTGCCGTACCCGACGACCGTGGCGTCGCGGTCCTCGCCCCGGATGGTCAGCTTGGACTTGTTGCGGAAGAAGACGATCTCCTCGTACACGCCGCGTTTGACATCGATCGTCACCGGCTCGGCGGGATTGTCGGGCACAAATTCGATGGCGCCCTGCAGCGTGCTGAAGTCCCCGCCGCCTGCGTCAACCGTCAGACGCGTAGCGTCTGGACTCGGCGCGTCGGCCTTGGTGCTGAAGGACCAGCCCGCGCCGGAACCGATTCCGGTGAAGCCATCGTGCTCGATCACGCCGGGGTCGATCTCCACTCGGTACCGGCGGCCGTAGTCCAGCACGTGGCTGTGCAGGTCGATCGTCGCCACCTTGCCGCGAACGATCACCGGGTAGAAGTGGAACCCCTCAAATCCGCCAATGACCATCTCCTGGTACGGCGGCTCGGGCAGCCCCGCGGCGGCGCGCTCGGCCCGCTCCTTCTTCGCGATGGTGAGCGACGGGTTTGGCCCCGCGGAGATGCTCATGTCGAGGCTGTCGACGAGCTCATTGGTCTGGGCATCGTACACGCGGATCATGCCGCTCGTCCCCGCAGCCGGCGGGCTGCCGAACTTGATCCGCAGGTGGGTGTCCGGGTTGACGTTGGTTGCGCCGCGGCTTGGGTAGACGGCATAGCCGCCGGCTTCATCCGCGGCCTGAGTGTGGCTGCAGGCGGCTACAGCGAGCACAGCCAACGCGAGGCAGCAGATACACCGGCCCGCACCGCCTGGCGCCGCCGGACCGCCGTCGGGAAGGCTGCCTACCGGTTGGCGCATCAGGCGTGAGAGGGAAACCAACACTGTCAGAGTCTGAGGCATGATGCCGCCGCTCCCTAGTCTCGGAGGAGACACGCAGAGAGCGCGATCGGCCTCTGCATCAGCCGTGACTGGCGACCTCCGTCCCCAGCCAGGCGGCCACCGCTTCGGCGGTGGACTGCACGCGTTGCTCCTGGCCGTTCTCGGTCTCGTCGAGCACGATCGCGCGGCGCGGCTTGCGGACACGCAGCCGGGCGCGGCAGACCTTGGCGGGGAAGCCGCCGTGGTCGTCGTTGCGGGGACGGGCCTCCTCGTGCCGCTCGATCGTGACGCTGTCGATGTGGTCCAGGCGGAACGTGCAGGGCTTGCCGACCTCGATCACCGGCGAGTAGGCGTCGTAGCGGCCCTCGCCGGTCACGCGGTCGAGCACCAGCCGCACCCGGCCGACCGCCAGCGTCACCACACCGATCAGGAAGAACGCGGCGCCCATCAGGAAGCCCAGGCCAAGCGGGACGAGCTGCAGGTAGCCGCCGATCTCCCGCGTTGTCGCCCAGCCGAACCACCCCGTGGCCGCCATGATCCCTACGCCGAGCAGCGTCGCGAAGACCATCCACACCACGCTCCCGGGCACGCCCCTCAGGACCAGTCGTTCGGTGGTGTTCTCCACGACGCGCATCACACCAATCTATTCGATCCGCCCGCCCGAAACTTTGGGCGTGCCCGACAAATCGGCGGAGGATTGGCGTCGCCATGGGTTCAGCACCGCGGGCGCCGTCCCCATCGCGTCATCGGGCAAGACGCCGCAACTGCGGCCAGCGCCAACAGCGCGGCGGCGGGCTCAGGCGCGGCGGACGGACCGGCCGAGGCGTTTGACGGGGCGCCATAGTTTTCTCGCCACACCGCGTAGTCTGCCTGGTCGACGACGCCATTGAGGTCGGCGTCCGCCGCCAGCAGGTAGCCGGCGTCGCCCAGCGTGTCCCGCCAAACGGTGTAGTCGGCCGCGTCCACCTGCCCGTCACGGTTGAAGTCGCCGGCCAGGGGCAGCGTGTCGGTCGCCAGGTAGATCACGCCGTTCCGCTTGGACGAGAAGTACACCTCGCCCTGCGGGCCGCGGCCGATCCGCACGTCCGACCGCGAGGAGTTCAACAGGTCGATGAACCCGTCGTACACCTGGGCCGGCGTGCCGGGGTTGTTGTCGTGGTCGAGGGCGAGCCGCAGCTTGCCGACCGTGGCCTGCGTCAGCTCGCCCGGCTCGTCGCGCGACGGGTCGTCTGGCGACAGGTCGGTGACCGCTGAGAGCATCTCGTCGAAATCAGAGAAGAAAAGCTCCCCGTCGCGTGCGGCAGAGCCGTTGGTCTTCGACGAGAAGTCCGTGAACAGGAACAGGTTGTTGAGCCGCGGCTCGGCCGCGTTCTGGATGACGAAGCCGCTGGCGATCGAGTTGCCCGACGATCGGTCGCCAACGGGCGCGTCGTGGTCGTACTGGGCGACCGGGTAGCTGTAGCCTAGAGTGGCCTCGTTGGCCGGCAGCGGCGAGACCCCCGTAAAATAGCCTTCGCCGCCGCTGTTGTCGGGCGCCTGGTCGTGGACGAAGGTCCCCTCGCGCTCGGTCCAGCCGTAGTTGTGGCCGGGCAGCACCAGGTTGACCTCTTCCATGTTGTTGCGGCCGATATCGCCCACGAGCACGTGCACGGCGCCCGATGCGTCGCGGTCGAACGAGAACGTGTGCGGATTGCGGAAGCCGTAGGCGTAGACCTCCTGCAGCACGTCGGGGTCGGAGCTGTCGGCGAAGGGGTTGGAACCCGGGATGCTGTAGGGCGAGCCGCCGTCCTGCAGTGGGTTGATGCGGATCATCTTGCCCAGCGCGTTGCCCAGGTGCTGCGGGTCGTCGTTGGGGGAGTGCTTGGTGTTTGAGTCGCCGTGGGTCAGGTAGAGGAGGCCGTAGTCGTCATCGCCCGGCTGGGCGTACGGGTTGAAGGCCGCCTGCTTGATGGGGTGATCGAACACCGGCATCTGCACGCGGAACAGCTCGCGGTGTGACTGCGACGACACGCCCCCGGAGTCGTGGTCGTAAGTCCACTCGGCCAGCACGCCGTCGGCGCCGGTGTTGCCGTAGGTGCTGTCGCCCAGGTAGTGGTGGGCGGAGGTGTTGCCGGGGCGCGACTCGAGGTAGGTGGTGTAGAGCTTGCCGTAGCCGGCGGCGCCCTCGTTGTCGAAGTCGGGGTGGAACGCCACCGACTGCAGTCCCCGCTGGCTGGAGTTGCCGAACACGCTGCGGCCGGTGGCGGATTGCACCGCCGCCGCCACGTCGAACCACTTAGTCGCCGACGCCGTGCCCCCGGCGCCGGTCGGCACGGTAAAGATGTCCCCTTCCTCGGTCGTTACAAACAGGCTGGAGTCGCCCGAGCGGGTGGTCATGTTGACGATGCTGTCGTTGCTCGACGGCAGCGTCACGTAGGGGCGGAGGTTGAGCTGGAAGTCGGCGAACGAGATCGTGTCGTTCAGCAGGTCCTGTGCGGCGGCGGGCGTCGCGGACAGAAGCAGCATGGCTAGCACTGCCCCCCACCCACACCGCGGCATCCGACACGGTTCACACTCGCTCTGCATAGTCGCACTCCGTTCGCCAGAGATGAGAAGACGTAGGACAAGGACCGCCCGCCGGCGCTCGCCGCACCGACCGAACGCTCCGAGTATCCCACTCCACCCACCCCCGAACGAGCGAACCGCAGGCGGCTGTCCGAAAACGAGGCCTGGTTGCAAGCAACGCAACTCCGGCTACGTCCGATCGCCCGGCAGATGAGTCTCGATTAAAGCACCGCCGGGTCTGTTGCGAGAAGTCGCGTGCAGCCGCAGCCGGGGATATACTCCAGTGTCCTTATGCCCATCCCTCCTCTGCGGAAGACTCCTATGTCGCACCGATGCTGGGTGCTCGTCTCTCTCGCTGTTTGCAGTGTTCTCGTCGTCCCCGCGGGGCCCGCGTGCGCCGATCTGCCGGACGACCGTGTCGTAGCCGTGCGGCGGACGCCCATCGACCGCCCCGCGGAGAGTCGAGCCGGCAAGTCACTGTTTCGGGACTCGCTGTACAACGAGCTCGCCCGGCAGACGGTGCTGCTGTCGGCCCGGGAGGAGTTCGGCCTCGCGACGCGCGACGGCTCGTTCTTCGAGGAAGCTAAGTCGGACTCGCCGCGGACGTTTGGGGCGTGGATCGACCTGTGGATAGGCGACGCGGCCGAGCTGTCGGTGCAGCAAGGCGGCGCGGAGGTGCTGCGCGAAACGCTGCCGGTAGAGTACGAGAAGGTGCGCACCTACCTCACGCTGGCGGTCGAGCTGGAAGAGCTGAGCCGCGGACCCGTTGCGGAGATGCTCGCCGAGGCGGGGTACCAGCGCCGCCCGAACCAGGTGGTCGACTCCGCGCCGCTGCCCGATGGCGCCGCCGAGGCGCTGCTGCAGATGAACCACCTGTCGCAGTGGCGGGGGCTGCGGCTGGTGCACGGGGCGATCCGTGAGTCGGGCGAGTCGCCCGAGCGGCTGGCGGCCCTGGCGCAAGGGTACGCCAACCTGTCGCAGCTCTACACGCCGCTGCTCGACCTGCGGACCAACGCCTGCCGCGCGCGGTCGTTGCTCTACTCCCAGCGGCTGGCGGCCCGCTGGCCGGACAGCACGCACGGCAAGTGGCGGCGTGCGTACGCGCTGGTGATGATAGGCATCGTCCAATCGGGGCACGAGACGGCCCGCGAGATCGAACGTGCTGAACGTGCCGACGACGACCCGCCACCCTGGGCGCCGATGCTCGAGGAGTACCGCAAGTACAACACCGCGGCGTTGCGGGATCGTTTCCGGGATGTCGAGTCGCCTCTCAGCTCGCTGGCCGGCGCGCTGTGGTGCCGAGCGGTGCAGCAGCATGACTGCGAGGGCCTCACGCTGCAGGCTTGCCGCGAGCAGCTGTCCGTCCACCCGGACGGCCTGTGGATGATGGATGTCCTGTACGAGGAGTCGGGCGTCGGCTTCAATCACCAGGTGACCGCCATCATGCCCGCGGTGCACAGCCAGCAGATCGCCCGCTGGATGCCCGAGCTGCCGGACCTGCCCGAGGCGGTCGCCCAGATGGTGCGCGACACCGACGAGGCGGCCGTGGACCTGCCCGTGCCGAGCATCGCCAACGAGTTGATCCGCGCCGGCCGCGACGACCCGGGCGAGCCGTCGCTCGCCGTGCTGGGCCGGGGGGTCGAGGCCTGGGCGGCCCTGCACGCGGCGCGGCGGGGGCAGTTCGTCAAGCACTCGCTGGGGATGGACGCCTCGTACGAGATGGCGGCGCTCGAGCCGGTGATCGCGGGCTACCCACTGGCGCCGCTGATCCGCACCCTGGCCGAGCCGCCGGGCTCGCCCGCCGCCGACTACGCCGATGGCCTGAGCGACTTCGTCATGGTCGACGGGGCCGGCCTGGGCGCCCTGTACTCGATCGTGTACCGCCTGCCGAACAACGTGCGGCTGGAGAACATGAACGTCGGCCGGCTGAAGCGGATGCTCCGCGCCTGCCGCATCCAGGTGGAGCCCGACCTCCACCGCACCATGACTAAGCGGTACAGCAGCAAGCCGAAGATGCTGATCTACTTCAGCGAGCAGCTCTCCGACGTCAGCCGCGACTCGCCCGTGCTGATCTCAACCAACGTCCGCTGCCGCTGGGACCTGTTTAAGAACAAGCTCGACAAGCTCCATCAGCAGTACCCCGACTACCCCTCGCTCAACCTGGCGATCGCCAAAGGCTGGCTGGCCCACGGCGACCGCGGGCGGGCGATCGAGTTCTACGAGAAGTACACCGCCCAGGCGCCGGACCCGGTGGCGCTCCGCAGCCTGGCGCACGCGTACTTCCAGGAGGGCGACGAGGACATGTGGCTCGCCACCATGAACCGGATCTTCCAGCACGAAGACTACGGCCTCCGCCACGCGCGGGCCGCCACCGCCATTGCCGCCACGCTGATGCACCAGGGCAAGCACGAGGAGGCCCTGCCGTGGGCGGAGCGGGGCGCAAGCTCTGGCGCCAGCGACACGATCGCCGTCCACTGCGACTGCCTGACCGTCCTGGGCCGGCACGGGGAAGCCGAGGAGCAGGCCATCTACAACACCCAGCGGTACGGCATGAACTACGGCCACGACGACTGGTACGACTGGTGCGCCGAGAACGGCCGCGGCGACCTGGAGGGCGCGTGGGCCCTCAAGCAACGCCGGCTGGCGCGCCACCGACCGCCCGATGACCGCGACCACGCGTTTGCCAATACGCTGCACCAGTTGGTCACCGACCGCCACGCCGAGGCCCGCGACACGCTGGCCGCCCGGCTGGCAGAAAAGTTCAGCCCCTTCGACTCCATCGCGCTGGCGATGCTGCACGACCAGCTAGGCGAAGCCGAGCAGCGCGACGCCGTGTTGCAGAAGATGATCGACCTCGACCCCGCCAGCCTGACCAACGCCTCCCCCTACTTCCTTGACCTGGCCCCCATCCTGAAGGAAGCGGCGGACAGCGGCGACGTCGATCACGACCGTGTCGCTGCGGCGGTCAAGAAGTACCAGGAGAAGTCGAACGTCAACCTCACCGGCACGTACGGCCTGATCGTGGGCTGGTTCCTCCACAACCGCGACCGAGACGCCGAGGCGATCGAGCACTGGAAGCCTGCCGCGCGGTACTCAAAGCCCAATTGGGAGCGAATACTGGCCTGGAAGTTCCTCCGCGGCGCCGGCGTCGACCCAACCCAAATCGAGGGACGCTACTACCGCAACCAGTTCTGGCGTCCCGACGCCCCTGCCGAAGACAACTCCAACGAGGAGGCAGGGCAGTCAATCTCCGATGAGCCGCAGACGGACGGCGGCGGCCGCAGTGGGGCCGCCGCCGAATCCGCTGATGCAGAAGCCAGACAAGCAGAATAAGCCAACGCCGCGGCGGGCCGGCCGCGGCGTTGGCGTCGATGCGGGCGCCGGCCGGGCGCCCGCTCCCTCCCCATAATCATGCCACGGCGGGCTTGCCGCGGCGGCGCCACCCTGCGATGGCCGCGCCGACAACCGCCAGCACGGCCGACGACGGTTCCGGCGTTGGGATGTCGATGTCGCCGGTAAGCGTGCCGACCGCCTCCAACGCGTCGACGTCCTCGAACTCGTAGCCGAACGTCCCGCTGACGTCGAACGCCGTGTCCCACAGGTGGCCGCCGTGCGACAGGTACGACACCGCGAACGCGCCGGGCCCGAGGCCGGTCTTGGACAGGTGCATGATCTCGCCACCGTCCATGAACACCGACCCGATCACGGCGCCGGATGCGTCGATCACGCCCGCGGTGAACGGGTCGACCGTGAACAGCAGCTCGTCACCCGGGCCCCACGACAGCGACGTGTGGTCCAGGTCGGGTTCGACGTCGCTGGCCATGGTGCCGTCGACGTCGATCAGGTGGAGCGACTCGGGGTCAAGCCGCAGGCCATCGCCCATGCCGCTCAGCAGGAGCGACTCGACCGCGGCGACGATCTCGCTGTGGGGGATCCACGGCGTGATCAGGCCCGCCGACGGTCCGGAGGCGCTGAACGCGAACACCGACACGCCGGTCGCGGCGTCGACGTCCAGCGAGAACCGGTTGGCGTCGGCGGTGGCGGGGCCAACGCCGAAACCTCCGATGTAGCCCTCAACCACCGGCGTGGGGATGCCCGCCGGGCGGTTGTGCGTGGGCGGCTCGGCGCCCCAGACCTCCAGCGCGTCCAGGTCCTCCACCACGTGGTGGTTCACGCCGGGGCCCAACCCGGGGCCGGCCGGCGGCGCCTCGATCACGGCCCACACGTCGGCCACGTCGCCCGTGGGCGATAGGTCGACCGGGTCGGGGTCCTCGAAGTGCACGTGGGCCTTTGCGGCGCCGCTGATGCCAAGGTCGGCCGTGACCGAGAACAGCAGCGTGGCCGTGTTGTCGGTCACCTGGCGGAACAGGAAGTCGCCGCGGTTGGCCAGCGCGTCGATCTGGCCCTCGCGGTGCTCGAACGAGTACGTGGGCGACCCGAAGTCGAACGCGTCGACCGAGCCGCTATTGGGGCCGCCGCTCCCGGGGCCCAACGGGCCGTACGGGCCGGGCAGGCCGTCCCACGACACGACCTGCAGCGGGTCGGGCGTGGCGAAGGCGTCGTGGTCCTCGATGTTCACCAGGTTGGGGTCGAGCCCCAGCACGGTCGCCGCGGTGAACCAGTCGGTGTGCGAGTACTCCTTGCCGTACACCTCGCGGGCCGGCGTGGCGCCCGCGGCGTCGGGGCCGATCTTGACCGTGGGCAGGAAGGGGACCGTGGTGTAGTAGTCCCCGGCGTGACAGACCGCGGAACAGGCGGTCGCCAAGACCGCCGCTCCGGCCGCTAGTGCCCTCCCTCCGTGGGGCCTGATTGCTGATCGCATTACACTTCCCTCCTCATGCGCAAGGAGACACCCGGGGCGCGGGTTGCGCGACCGCACCCCGGCTCCCGCTCGGCAAGCGGGATGAGCTCTCAGAAACACGCCCGGCAGCAAACAGCCCGGGCAGCGCATAAAGTCGATCAGCAAAGAAGAGAGCGGCCCGCCAGGAAGCGGGCGCGCACCGGCCATTCTGCGGCGCGACGCCGGCGCGCGTCAAAGGTTTTGCAACAAGGGGCCGTGCGGTTTAGAGCCACCTCGAGCGGAGCGTTGCGGTTTCGCCTGCGACAACTCGCAGGGACCGCCCGGACTCGCCTGGCGGCGGCGGTGCGCACAGCGTGCTTGCGCGACTACAGGATGAACCGGCTGAGGTCCTCGTCGGCGGTGATCTCCCTGAACCGCTCGTCGACGTAGGCGGCGTTGATCGGCACGGCGCCGGTCTTCATGTCGGGCGCCTCGAAGCTGAGCTCCTCCAGCAGGCGTTCCATCATCGTGTAGAGCCGCCGCGCGCCGATGTTCTGCGTCGTCTGGTTGACGTCGAACGCCAGCTGGGCCAGCCGGTCGATGGCGTCGTCCGTGAAGTTGACGGTCACGCCTTCGGTGGCCATGAGAGCGGCGTACTGCTTGGTTAGGCTGGCGCGGGGCTCGGTGAGGATCCGCACGAAGTCCGCGTGGGTGAGGTCGTTCAGCTCGACGCGGATCGGGAAGCGGCCCTGCAGCTCCGGCATCAGGTCACTGGGGCTGACCTTGTGGAACGCGCCGGCGCCGACGAACAGGATGTGGTCCGTCTTAACGTAGCCGTAGCGGGTCTGGACCGTGGTGCCCTCGACGATCGGCAGGAGGTCGCGCTGCACGCCCTGGCGGCTGACGTCGGCGCCCTTGCCCCCTTCGCTGGCGACCACCTTGTCCATCTCGTCGAGGAAGATGATGCCCAGGTTCTCGGCGAGCTCGACCGCCTTGGCGTTCACCTTGTCCTGGTTGATCAGGGCCTCGCACTCCTGCTCGAAGAGCACCTTGCGCGCGTCCTTGACGGCCATCTTGCGGCGGGCGACCTGTTTCGGGAGGATCTTCTCCAGCATGCCCTGCATGTCGATGTCCATGCCGCCGTCGCCGCCGCCCATGCCGGGCAGCATCATCGCCTGCACCTTCTTCTCGGTCTGGATCTCGACCTCGCGTTCCTCCATCTCGCCGGCGACCAGCATGGCGCGCATCTTCTCGCGGGTCCGCTCGTGCCGCTCGGCCGGGTCCTCCTCGCCGGGCCCCACGCTGAACGACGACGGGGTCGGCGCCAGCAGCTCGAGCAGCCGGTCGTCGACCCGCCGCTTGGCCTCCGCCTCGACGCCGGCCATCTCCTGCTCGCGGACGATGCCGATGGCGTTCTCCACCAGCTCGCGGACCATGCTCTCCACGTCGCGGCCGTAGTAGCCGACCTCGGTGTACTTGGTCGCCTCGACCTTGATGAACGGCGCGCCGGTCAGCTTGGCGAGCCGGCGGGCGATCTCGGTTTTACCGACGCCGGTCGGGCCGATCATCATGATGTTCTTCGGCGCGATCTCCTTGCGGAGCGACTCGTCGACGCGCTGCCGCCGCCAGCGGTTGCGGATCGCGACCGCCACGGCGCGTTTGGCGTCCGCCTGACCGACGATGTGGCGGTCGAGCTCAGTGACGATCTCGCGGGGGGTCAGTTCTTTCACGGCGTTGTTGGGTAGGAACGTTGGTGTACGGGGATGCTACGTTGCGTGCCAGTCAGCGCCGCAACTCAAACACTGTCTTGCCTTGTTACTGCGTAATTGCGCTCCGCAGTATGGACACAGGCGGCCCTTGAATCGCGGATTAGTCCCATTGGGATGCAAGTACCAAATCTTTGCCCAACGGAGGGGACAGCCTGTTAATTCTTGCAGCTGTGCCATCGCTAGCGTGGCATCTAGATCTCTCAGCTCTGCTTCGATTGCAGGGGTAACTTCGGAGAATTGAGGAATCCAGACCCCACACTTCTCGCATTTGACTCCCCGCTGCGGCCAATCTGAGTCTGTTAGATTCTCGATCTCATCTCTTGAGTAGGGCGTATCGTACATGAGTGCGGAGCTTTGCAATGTGTAGCGACAGTCCCACCAATCCCCTCATTCTCAAACGTCATCCTGCGGAAAGCGTCTCAACGACGATGTTGTGGTTGGAGTAAACGCAGATGTCCGCGGCGATGGCAAGCGCCTCGCGGACGATTTCTTCGGCGGACAGGTTTGAGTGCTTCGCCAGCGCCCGGGCGGCCGCCACCGCGTAGTTGCCGCCGGAGCCGATGCCGAGGATGCCGTCGGACGGCTGGATCACGTCGCCGGTGCCGCTGACGAGCAGGGTGTCCTTCTCATCGCAGATGGCGAGCAAGGCCTCCAGCCGCCGCAGCGCGCGGTCGGTCCGCCAGTCCTTGGCCAGCTCGGTCGCGGCGCGCGGCATGTTGCGGGGGTGGTCCTTCAGCTTCGCTTCAAATCGGTCCAGCAGCGCGAACGCGTCGGCGGCCCCGCCGGCGAAACCGGTCAGCACGCGGCCGTCCAGAAGCGGGCGGATCTTCCGCGCGTCGGACTTCATGACAGTGTCGCCCAGGCTGACCTGGCCGTCGCCGCCCATCGCGACAACGCCGTCCTTGCGGACCGTCAGGATTGTGGTGGAGCGTATTCTTGGGCGAAGGTTCTCTGGCATGCTGGCCATTGTCCGCGGCCCGGCGAGGCAGGCCAAGGGGCGGGCGGAGATTCGTCGGCGCCCGCTGGACATCCCGCGGCGCCGCTAGCCGCCCAGCGGCTTCCCCTTGCACAGCCACTTCTTCTCGCACGCCGCCCGCCCGCACTTGACGCAGGCGAACTTGGGGTCGCCGACAATGGTCTTGAGCTCGTCGAACTTGCTGACAAAGTCCTTCTTAGACCAGTCGCAGAGGGTCTTGCACTTGGATGACATGGGCGCCCGTGGGTGCTACAAGCGGCGCCGTGGAGCCGCGGGGTGAATTGGCGTAGGGGCTGACGGCTACTATTCTATCATCCGGCCCCCACCCCCTGGAAAGCGCCCGACTATGCCCGCCCCCCTGCCCCGCAGCCCCGAACTGATGAACGCCGACGACACGGCCCTGCTGGTCGTGGACGTGCAGGAGCGGCTGGCCCCGGCGGTGCGGGACCCGGCCCGGCTCACCTGGAACTGCGGCCGCCTGCTGCAGGGCGCCGCGGCCCTGGGTGTGCCGGCGGCCGCGACCGAGCAGTACCCCGAGAAGCTGGGCCCCACGGTCCCAGAGCTGACCGAGCACCTCGCCGGCAGCGCCGCCGCCAAGCTGATGTTCAGCTGCCGCGAGTGCGGCGACCTGCTGTCCGGGTGGCAATCGGACGGCCGCGAGCGCGTGCTGCTGGCCGGCATCGAGACGCACGTCTGCATCCAGCAGACGGCGCTCGACCTGCTGGCCGCCGGGTTCCGGGTGTACGTCGCGGTGGACGCGGTGAGCTCGCGCCGAGAGGTCGACCACCAGACCGCGCTCAGGCGGATGGAGTCGGCCGGCGCGACGCTGACCACCACCGAGGCGGCGTTGTTCGAGTGGTGCGTCGAGGCCGGCACGGCGCCCTTCAAGGCGATCAGCGCGCTCGCCAAGCAGGCTCCCCCTGAATGACCGGCTGGTCCGCCTATCCCTCCTAAAGTCGCGCCGCCCGCCCGCGAACAAACCGCACGTTCCGCTTGACAAGCGGGCTGGCATCGTTGCATTCCGCGCGACCAGCCGATACGCTGTCACCAGCCGGCAGGTATGGATTTGGGCCGGCCCCTCCCAAGGACCCCCTCCGTGTTAGTCCTCTCCCGCAAGATAGGCGAGCGTCTGCTGATCGGCGACCAGGTCGTGGTGACCGTGGTCAAGGCCGGGCCGGGCGGAGTGCGGCTGGGCATCGAAGCCCCCGCCAACATGCCCGTTGTCCGTGAGGAACTGGCCCAGCAGATCGCCGCGGAGGAAGAGCTCCTCCGCCAGGACGCTGCGTTCCTCGAAGCCGACCGCGAAGCCGACTGACCCCCGCCGACTTAGCCGGGTCGCTTATTTGACGACCTCGTCGCCGCTGCCGGTCTCGGCCTGCGCTGTCCGCTTGCCGTCTTTCTTCTTGGCGATCCGTTTGGTCGTGTCGAGGCCGCGACGCAGGTCGATGATCTCCGGCGAGTTGTAGCCGTCCAGCTGCACGTGGTTGCCGGACACAAACCGCTGCAGCGTAGCCAGCTTGGCGGCGAAGGCCGGCTCTTCGGTCGGCACGCCCGGGGCGGCGCCCCAGAAGATCCGTGTGCCGCCGATGGTGATCACCTCGAACTGGTAGTAGTGCAGGTCGCCGCGGATCTGCGGCTGCCCCAGGGGCGCGATGTCCGCCAGGCTGAGCCGGGCCCAGTTGTCGCCCATCGCGTTGATCAGCGACACCGCGTCGTTGACCTGGGGGTCGACCCAGGCCTCGCCCGTGGGCGGGGCGCCGCGGACGCCGGTGATGCGGGGCATCCGCCGCAGCTCGCCGTCCTTCAGCCCGGCGGTTGGGAGCCGCACGGACTCCGCGTCGATCGGCGTCAGCGAAACGCCGGCCGGCGATTCGACCGCCACCACGGCCAGCGGCCGCCGCCACTGCAGCTCGACCCGCGCGCGGTTGGGCGGCTGCAGCTCGACCTTGTCGACCTTGCGGACCCAGGGCTCGTGGCGGAACGCCTCGGCGATGCGTGCGACCGCCTGCTGGGCGTCGATCACGCTGAGCGGCCCCTGCAGCGTGGCGCGTTCGATCGCCTGCTCGCGGATATCGACCCGCACCCACGGGGGCGGGGGCGTGGTGTCGACCGCCGCGGCGGTGATCTGAAAGTCCGCGTGGGTGCGGAGCGGCACCTGCGAGACGCGCCACACGGCGGACCCCACCCAGCCGAGGCCGACCAGCACCGCGCCGCCCAGCAGCACCCGCCAGCGGCGGGACACCGAGGCGACAGTGGCCGAGATGAGATTGCCGTTCGATTGCGCAGCCACCGGTCAGCCTCCATGCCAACAGACGGGGGATCCGGCGCGTCGCGCGCCGCGTCAGCCGGGCTAGTTACCAGATTTCCAGCTCGGTTTCCAGCTCGACTCCCAGCCGCTCGGCGACGCGGCTGCGGACGGTATCGATCAGCTTCAGGACGTCGGCGCTGCTGGCGCCCGCCCCGGCGACGATGAAGTTGGCGTGCTTCTGGCTGACCTGCGCCTCGCCGACGCTGGCGCCCCGCAGGCCGGCCTGGTCGATCAGCATGCCGGCGCTCATGCCGCGGGGGTTCTTGAAGATGCAGCCGGTCCGCTCGTCGGCCATCGGCTGGCTCGCCTTCTTGATGATCCACTGCTTCTGCAGGCGCTTGGTAAGCTGCTCGGGGCTGTCCTCCTCGAGCTGGAACTCGGCGTCCAGGATCACCAGCTCGTCCAGGCTGCTCTTGCGGTAGGCGAACACCATCTCTTCGCGGTTGCGGCTGACGATCTCGCCGGTGCGGGTCATCACGGTCGCCGCGCAGGTCCACTGGCCGATGTCGCCGCCGCGGCTGCCGGCGTTGCCGTGCAGCGCGCCGCCCACCACGCCCGGGATGCCGACCAGCGGGTCGAGCCCCGCGAGGCCGTGCCGCACCGACTCGCTGATCACCTCGGCCAGCACCGCGCCGCCGCCGGCCTTGATCGAGTGGCCGCTGACGCCGATCGCCGAGAACGCGGGCGCGGCCAGGCTGATCACCATGCCGCTGACCCCCTCGTCACGCACCAGCACGTTCGAACCGCCGCCCAGCACGCGCACGGTCAGCCCCTCGCTGTGGCACCGCTGAACCAACTGCTGCAGCTGCTCGACGCTCTGGGGCTCCGCAAAGTACTCCGCGGCGCCGCCGGTCTGAAACCAGGTCCGCTCGGCGATGGGGGCCTGGGGCTTGAGGATCTCTTTGAATTCGGTAGCCAGTGACATTGCAAGCGCGAGGAAGGGGAGCCTGTCGTGGAACGGGTCTATTGGACGGGATTGTACCCTCCAGGGAAAGAGCGGTAGGCGAGAAAAGCAGGCCGGGCGGCGGCAAAACGGCCGCTATTCGCCCCCCCCCCACTGCCGCAGCGCCTCGTACCCGGCGACCGCCACGCAATTCGACAGGTTCAGGCTGCGCACCTCGGGGCGGGTCGGGAACCGCAGGGCCCGGTCGCCCGCCGCGCGGCGGATCTCCTCCGGCAGGCCCTGAGACTCGCGGCCGAAGAGCAGCACGTCGCCCTCGCGGTACTCGGCCCGGGTGTAGAGCCGCTCGGCGAATTTGGTAAAGCACCAGAACCGCTCGAACGGCAGCCGGGCGGTGAGCGACTCCCAGTCGTCCACCACCTCCCACGCCAGGTGTTGCCAGTAGTCCAGCCCCGCCCGCCGCAGGTTGTGGTGATCGACCTGGAAGCCCAGCGGCCTGACCAGCCAGAGCTTCGCGCCGAGCGCGACGCACGTGCGGCCCACGCTGCCGGTGTTGTAGGGGATCTCCGGCTGGTACAGCACGACGTGCAGCCGGGGCTCGTAGGGATCGGGCATAGCGGGTCGGGTCGGTGTGGTGGAGGGGCGGCCGGGTGGAGGGGGCCGCCGCGTGCCCCTATACTAGCGGGTCTCGCATCCGGGCCGCACCGTCCGGCAAGACTTCTCCCACCGTTTGAGACCCACCCAGCGCCATGCCTATCGGTTTTGGAATCATCGGCTGCGGCATGATCAGCCGCTTCCACGCCCGCGCCATCAACGACGTCCGCGGCGCCAAGCCGGTCGCGTGCTTTGACCGCAACCCGGCCAACGCCGACAAGCTGGCCGAGGAGTTCGGCCTGACCGCGCACCACGACCTCAAGCAGATGCTGGCCGACCCGGCGGTCGACGCGGTCACGATCGGCACCCCCAGCGGCGCGCACCTGGAGCCGACGCTGGCCGCCGCCAAGGCGGGCAAGCACGTGATCGTCGAGAAGCCGCTGGAGGTCACCACCAAGCGGTGCGACCGCGCGATCGCCGCCTGCGAGGAGGCGGGCGTGAAGCTGGGCGCGATCTTCCCGTCGCGGTTCCACGACTCGTCGGTGCAGATGAAACGGGCGGTCGACAAGGGACGCTTCGGCCGCGTCACGCTGGGCGACGCCTACGTCAAATGGTTCCGCACCCAGGAGTACTACGACAGCGGCGCCTGGCGCGGCACCTGGAAGCTGGACGGCGGCGGCGCGCTGATGAACCAGGCCATCCACACCGTCGACCTGCTGCAGTGGCTGATGGGCCCCGTCGAGGAGATCCAGGCCCAGACCGCCACGCTGGCGCACGAGCGGATCGAGGTGGAGGACACCGCGGTCGCGACGCTGCGGTTCGCCAGCGGCGCGCTGGGCGTCATCGAGGCCTCGACCGCCGTCTACCCGGGCTACCTGAAGCGGATCGAGCTGCACGGCTCACAGGGCACCGCGGTGCTCGAGGAGGAGGACCTCAAGACCTGGGACTTCGCCAAGAAGCTCAAGTCCGACGAGAAGATCCTGGCCGAGATGAAGAAGTCGAAGAGCACCGGCGGCGGCGCCGCCGACCCGGCGGCCATCGGCCACCACGGCCACACGCTGCAGATCCAGGACTTCGTCAAGGCGATCCAGAAGGACACCACCCCCGCGGTCGACGGCCACGAGGGACGCAAGAGCGTCGCGATCATCGAGGCGATCTACAAGTCCGCCAAGACCGGCCGGGTCATCAAGATGGCCTAGCGACGGCGGCGGGCGTTCTGGCACAATCGGCCCCATGCCGAGCGCCGCCAAACCCGCCGCCGACTACGCCGCCTACTTGGCGCTGCGGTGCGTGATCGCCGTGATCCAGGCGCTGCCGATGTCGGTCTGCGAGCGGGGCGCCGCGTTGCTCGGCGACCTGTTCGGAGGCGTGCTCGGCTTCCGACGCCGGCTGGTGGACGAGAACCTGACCCTCGCGCTGCCCGGGGCTGCGCCCGCCGAGCGCCGCCGCGTCGCCCGGGCGATGTGGCGGCACCTGTTCCTGATGGTCGCCGAGATCGCCCACGCGCCGCGGGCCGTGCACCGCACCACCTGGCGGCGCCACTGCCGCGTGCCGCAGATGGAGCCGGTGGTCCGGACTCTGCTGCTCGACCGGCCGAAGGTGGTCATCTCCGGCCACTACAGCAACTTCGAGTTCGGCGGCTACATGCTGGGGCTGTTCGGCTTCCCGTCGCACACCGTGGCGCGGACGCTCGACAACCGCTTTGTAGACCGCTTCGTCAACGACTTCCGCGGCCGCACCGGCCAGCACATGCTGCCCAAGCAGGGCAGCCGCGACGCCATCGAGGAGCTGCTGTCGGGCGGCGGCACGCTGACGCTGCTGGGCGACCAGGCCGCCGGCGACAAGGCCTGCTGGGTCAACTTCTTCGGCAAGCCCGCCTCAACCCACAAAGCGGTGGCGTTGTTCACGCTCGGCTACGAGGCCCCGACTATGGTGACCGCGACGCGCCGCATCGGCGGACCGCTGGAGTTCGAGGTCGAGCTTGCCGATCAGGTCGACCCGCTGGCCGAGGGGTTCGCGTTGGGGTCGGTCCCGGCGCTAACCGAGTGGTACACCGGGCAGCTCGAGCGGATGATCCTCCGCGCGCCCGAGCAGTACTGGTGGGTCCATCGACGCTGGAAAGGAACCCCGCCGCCGCGGGCGCTCAAGCGCCTGTCCCGCCAAGCCGAAGCGACCAACGCCGGACAGCCCGATGCCGACGCCTGACTCAACCTGGCACGACGCCGGCCCCGCCGACCAGGTCCCGCCCGGCGCGGTGATCGAGGCGGTGGTGGGCGACCGGATCGTGGCGATCGCCAACGTCGAGGGGCGGCTGCACGCAATCGACGGGATCTGCGCGCACCAGGGCGGGCCGATCGGCAAGGGCCGGCTGTCGGGGTGCACGGTCACCTGCCCGTGGCACGGCTGGCAGTACGACGTCGCGACCGGGCGGCAGACGCTGAGCCAGACCATCCGGCAGGCGTCCTTTGCGGTGAAGGTCCAGAGCGATAGGATACTGGTGAGCCTCGAGCCGCCGGGCTAGCGTCCGGCAGCAAGCCGCTTGTACCCCGACGTAACCTCACCAATCGCGGCAGCGCGTTGTTCCAACTGCGCAGTTTCAAGAACTCGGACCCCCCCGCGATCGCGGAGGTATGGAACCGCCAGCCGCCGCAACGCGGGCTGGTGCAGCCCGTCACGTCTGCCCTGCTGGAGCAGATGGTGTTCTCCAAGCAGACGTTCGACCCGGAGGGGATGATCGTCGCGAGCCGCAACGACCGCATCGTTGGCTTCGCCCACGGCGCGTTCGGCCCCACCGAGGACGGCGCCGACATCGACTACTCGATGGGCGCCACGCAGATGCTCATGACGCTGCCCACCAGCCGCACGCCGGAGCTGGTGTCCGACCTGCTGGGGGCCTGCGAGGAGTACCTCCGCTCGCGCGGCGCCAAGGTGCTGTACGGCGGCGGGATGCGCCCGCTCGATGGCTTTTACCTCGGGCTGTACGGCGGCAGCGAGTTGTCCGGCGTGCTGGACTCCGACCGGCTCACCACCGAGGCGTTCGAGTCGAACGGCTACGAGGTGGCGTGCCGGGCGATGGTTATGCACCACGAGCTCTCCCGCTACCGCCCCGCCGTGTCGCGCGAGCAGCGGCTGCTCAAGCGTGAGACGCAGTTCCAGCAGAACTTCTCGCCCACGGTCGACAACTGGTGGGACGCCAACCGGCTGGCCGACGCCGAGCGGCAGGTGTTCCGCCTGACGCCCCGCTGCACCTACGAGACCCTCGCCCGCGTCGAGTTCTGGGACATCGAGCCCCTGGCCACCCGGTGGGGCATCCGCACCGCGGGCCTGCGGGACCTGTACGTCGCGCCAGACGAGCGGCGGCGGAAGCTGGCCTCGTACCTGCTCGGCGAGGCGTTCAAGACGCTGCGCAAGCGGGGCGTGGCGTTGCTCGAGGCCCACGTGATGGCGGACAACGAGCCGGCGCTCAACCTGTACCGCGGCCTCGACTTCACCCAGGTCGACCGCGGCGTCGTGTTCCGCAAGCCGGGCGGGTGAGGATTGGGGGTGAGTTGAAGGTGAGTTCGCACGGCGCTCGCCGCTAACCCCCTCGCTCTACTGACATACCCGGTGGACGCCGACGAGTTGGCGAGCCGACGAGACGGCGCCACTGCCACCCGACGGACAACGACCATGCTGGGTCGGCGCTATCTCTCCGTCCAGTGGCGATGTTGTTCTAACGACTCTCCGCGGGACCGCTCACTTCACTTCCCACCTTCAGTTTGTTGCTGAAACCTGCCACCCAGCGCGGTCTAATGGACAGTGGATTCGTATGCTCGTCTGCCAACACGGGGAGGCGCCACGCCACGACGTAGCGAGACCAGACCGCAGCGAGCCATCGCGCTCGTCGAGCCGTTGCAGATTGACTGATTTGGCGCCGCCATACTGTCCGATCGGCGCGCCCAAAAACGGACAAAACCCGACCGCGCCAATTCAAGGGAGATTAGCGCAACCGACTAACTTAAAAGCACTTACAGGAAACTTAGGGAGGAATAGGCCGTGAGTTCTGTCCCCTGCGCGCGTGTTTTTGGACAAAACGAATCGGACAAAACCCGGGTCTGAAAGCCGACGCGGGCGCCGGGGGCGCTCCCGATAGGGGAGCCCCCGCGATGTACCTGTAGCCGTTTCCTAGCGCACGGGGGCTGCCGCGGAGCGCCCCCGGCACCCGCGCGCGGGGCGCTCAAAGGTGTAGCTGCCCCGGGCTTCCGATCGTTTAGCTTCTACGCGTTGATCAACTCACCGCCGCAGGCGGCGTTGGCCGCGGCTGCGGAGCGCGGCCAGGCAGAGCTCGCAGCGATTGAAGGCGAGCTGCCGCAGGCGGACGTCCTTGTAGCCCCAGCCCTTCACCCGCTTTACGACCTCGTCCAGCGCGTCGGGCTCGGCGAGCGACCAGTCGGGAAGCTTGAGCGTGAGGATCATCCCGCGGATGGTGATGCTGGGGTGGGTGACCACCGGTTCGACCGCGTCGAGTGTGTACTGCGGCGCGGCGTTCACGTCGCACGCCAGCCAGCGGGCGGGCTGCAGCTCGCTGCGGCGGACGTCGCCGGCGCGCATCTTGAAGTGCAGGAAGTCGGGGTGCTCGGTGAGCAGCGGGTCGACCTCCGCCGGGTCGACGCCAATCACACCCATGCCGCGGTCCAGCAGCGCCTGGCTGGCGCCGCCCGGGGCGCAGCCCAACTCGATCCACACATCGCCGGCGTGGGTCGGCAGCGCGGCCCAGCGGAGGGCCTCCTCCAGCTTGAGGTACGCGCGGCTGACGGCGTGCTCGGGCAGGCGGATGCTGGGCGTGCCGCCCGGCCAGCGGTCGACCCGCGAGCGCATCTGGTGCGCGCCCAACCACCACTCGTTCGGCTCCACCAGCGCGATGTCGAGCACCGCGCCGTCGGTCGGCGCGGTCTGGGGGTTGTGCAGGGCGCCCTCTGGCGCGGCGGCGCTGACGCCGGTGCGGACCAGGGCGCTGAGCTCGTCGCGGCCGGGCTCGAAGCCGCCCGCTCCGGGCACCTGCTCGTCGCGCCGCCAAACATGCAGAGCCACCGGCCCATGATCAGCAACCAGCTGCCGCACCTGCTCGTTGTCCCACACCTGCGCGGCGAGCTCGTCGAGCTGGTCGCTGCCGCTGGCCTTGCCGAGCGACAGCCCGCGCGTGCGGGCGAAGGTCATGCGGGGGATCGCCTCGCTGGCCAGGGTGATCGGCGAGGGCGCCTTGAACGTGACGAACCCGGGCCGGCTGAATGCCAGCCGCCAGTCCGGCGCGCGGCGTTCCACCTCCAGCTTGAGCGCGTTCTGGGCGCCCGCCTGGCAGGCGGCAAACAGGTACTGACTCTCAACCATAAACGCCGCCTAGTCTCAATCGGGGTGGTGTCGCTGCGGGAGCAACAGAGTATCGCCGCGCCGTGGCGGCGCCGCCAGCGGTGGGGATCACGGTCGTTACCGGTTGCCCACCGGCTGCAGAGGGCTGTGGGCCAGCACGATGCGTCGCTCGCCCGCCAGGGCGAACTCGACGGTCGCCGCCCGGCGCTTGCCCGAACCGCTCAGCGACTTGATCTTGCCGAGCCCGTATTCCGGGTGCCGCACGGTCATGTCGAGCGAGAAGTCGTCCGGCGAGGCCTTCGGCGTTGTCGCGGGGCGGGGCGTCTGGTCGGTGAGTTCGGCGGCGGTGGTGATGGCGGCCGAGATCCGCGGCTCCGGCTCGGGCGCCGGCGCCGCGTTCGGGTCGACCCAGACTTCTTCTTCGGGCGGCAGGTCGAACTGTTCCCACGGGTCGACCTCCAGCGAGCCGCTGCCGTGGTCGGACTGCATCTCGTGGGTGGGCATCTCCATCAGGAAGCTGCTGGGCACCGCCATCCGCCGCTGTCCACGGAAGTCGCGCAGCCGCACCAGGCTGAGCTGCAGCTCCGCTTCAGCGCGGGTGATGCCGACAAAAGCCAGGCGGCGTTCCTCCTCAAGCTGCTGGGTGTCCATCGAGCTCCGCTCGTGCGGCAGGATGCCGTCCTCCACGGCGACCAGGAACACCACGGGGAATTCGAGCCCCTTGGCCGCGTGAAGCGTCATCAGCGTGACCTTGTCAGAGTCGTCCTCCCAGTTGTCGGTCTCGTTGACGAGCCAGGTGCGTTCGAGGTACTCCTCGAGCCCGGCCTCGCCTTCAAACTCCTCGTCGAACTGGCGGGCGTCGGTCAGCAGTTCCTCGATGTTGGCCAGCCGGCTGGCGTCCTCCTCGTCGTCGCTGTCGACGAGCCGCTGGCGGTAGCCGGACTCGGAGATCACGCTGCCGATCACCTCCTCGACCGGCCCGCCGGCGTGGGCGGTGAGCTTGTCGATCAATGCGACGAATTGCGAGAGCTTGGCCGCCGAGCGTTTGGCCAGCCCCTCGATCAGGCCCGACTCGCGGGCCGCCTCGAGCAGCGGGGCGCCGTACCGGTAGGCGTGATCGCCGAGGGCCTCGAGCGTCTTCTTGCCGATGCCCCGCGTGGGCGAGTTGACGGTCCGCTCGAAAGCGACGTCGTCCTTCGGGTTGTTGATCAGCTGACAGTAGGCCAGCACGTCCTTGATCTCTTTGCGCTGGTAGAACTCCTGCCCCCGCACCATCTGGAACGGCACGCGGTGCGCCCGCAGCGCCCGCTCGATCGACCGCGACAGCGCGTTGATGCGGTAGAAGATGGCGAAGTCGCTCGCCTTCCGCTCGCCAGACTCGATCGCGTCCTGGATCTGCCGGGCGATGCTGTTCGCCTCGGCGTCCTGGTCGGCGTAGGTCACCAGCCGGATAGGCTGGCCCTCGTCGTTCTCGGTGAACAGGGCCTTCTTCTTGCGCCGCTGGTTGTGGCCGATGAGCGTGTCCGCGGCCCGCAGGATGGCCTTGGTGCTGCGGTAGTTTTGCTCCAGCCGGATAACTTTGGCCTGCCCGTAGTCCTGCTCGAAGTCGAGGATGTTGTTCAGGTCGGCTCCGCGCCAGCCGTAGATCGACTGGTCGGGATCGCCCGTGGCGGCCAGGTTGGGGTAGTCCAGCGAGAGCGCCCGCAGGATCACGTACTGCGCGCGGTTGGTGTCCTGGTACTCGTCGACCAGCACGTAGCGGAAGCGGCTGTCGAGCTCGGCGCGGACCTCCGGGTTGTCCTTCAGCAGCTTCGCGACGTGCAGCAGCAGGTCGTCGAAGTCAACCGCGCTGGAGGCCAGCAGCCGCTGCTGGTACGCCGGGTACACACGGGCCACGACGCTCGACAGCGGGCTGCTGCTGCGGGGCTGGTACTCGTCGGCGGTGATCAGCTTGTTCTTGGCGGAGCTGATCCCGCTGGCGATGCGGTCCGCGGTGTAGTGCATCGTGGGAATCTTCTCGGCCTCGATCACCCGCTTGAGCGTCTGCCGCGAGTCCGAGGTGTCGTAGATCGTGAAGCTCTGCCCCAGGCCGACTAGGTCGGCGTGCTCGCGCAGAAGCCGGGCGCCGAAGCGGTGGAAGGTGCTGACCCACACCCGCTGTCCGGGCGCCAGGTTCTCGACGCGGCGGCGCATCTCCTGGGCCGCTTTGTTGGTGAACGTCAGGGCCAGGATCTGCGACGCGTACACGCCGCGCGAGAGCAGATGGGCGATCCTGTGGGTGACAACGCGGGTCTTCCCACTACCCGGGCCCGCGAGGATGAGCAGTGGGCCGTCGACGTGCAGCACGGCCTCGCGCTGGGCGTCGTTCAGGTTCTCGAGCAGCTTGTCCAAGGCGGTCTGCAGTTGGTGGTCGTCGGCGGCCGGTGGCGAACACGCCATTCTAACGCCGCGGGGCCGCGCGGGGACGGGGCTCAACCGGCGCCCGATGCTAGCAGGGGCCGGGAAGCCGCCGGAATTTTTTCCGCAGTCCGTACATTTTCTGGCCTTGATTCGCTATACTCCCGCGATCGGCGCAACGGATCGCCCGTCTCTAGAGTCACGCCCCACGGGTCAAGACGGCCCGGGCGAAGGCTGACGAGTGGGCCCGCTAATCGCCCAATCCGCCACCGGCGGCCGCCGCAGCCGGACCGCCAGCACACAATGGGAGGGACCCCACGCCATGGCTACTCGTATCCCCATGGACCGCGCCCAGGCGCAATCGGAAGAGATGAAGGAACGGCTGGAGATGAGCACCGCCGAGATCGGCCTGGCGGTCCGCACGACGAACTGCCTGGAGGAGAAGGGCGTGTTCACCGTGCACGACCTGCTGCACTGCACGCGCGAGGACCTGCTGAGCATCTCGAACTTCGGCGAGAAAACGCTTGAAGAGGTCTACAAGGCGCTGGAGAATGTGGGTTTCTACCGCCCCGGCCGCGCGACCCTGCCGGCGCAGCGTAGGGCGAAGTAACGCCGCCGACCGCATAGCGTCGGCGCCCCCACTGACTCCGCGAAGCCGATGCGTTCCCGATTCCGCCTGTGGTTGAAGAAGCGGGGCGCCCGACGCAGCGGATCGCCACGGCTGGCGCTGGCCGCCGAGCTGCTGTACCACGTCGTGTTCCTGGCGGTGGGCGCCGTGGCGCTGTGGCTGCACGTGCAGAACGTGCTCGCGCCCGAGTGGAAGGTCCGCTCGGACCTGTCCGGCTACCTGCCCGGACGCTGCGAGATCATCGGCAAGAAGAGCAACCCGCAGGCCGGCCCGGCGGGCTGGGAGTACCAGCCCGAGTGCCGGGTGCAACTCGAGCAGGCGGGCAGGTTTCTGCCGCCGGTGTGGGCGATGGCGGGCGAGCCCTCGCCCCACCGCAACGACTCGGACCGAACGCTACAGAAGTTTGAGGTCGGCAGCCAGGCGCCCTGCTGGTACGACCCGGCTGACACCAGCCGGGTCACGCTCACCCAGCGGCGGCGCTGGTGGCCGTGGCTGGTCACGCTGATCCCGTTCTCGCTGATCGTGCTCGGCGTGGTCGGCGTGACGCGTTCGTTCCTGCGGGCCGGGATCTCGCCCGAGCGGCGGCAGTCCGTGGCCCAACGCGCCGGCCGGCTGGAGGCGGTGCTCGCCCCCGCCAGCGGCGCGGTGGTCGGCGCCGGCCTGCCCGACACTTCCCAGATTACCGACAGCCCCGGCGTGCGGCTGAAGTACCGCCTGCCGTCGCTGGGCGACTCGGGCTGGCGGATCGCCACGCTGGCCACCATCTGCGTGGCCTGGAACCTGCTGGTGGTGTTCTTCCTTTCGGGGCTCGGCTTGGAGTTCTGGAGGGGCCGCCCGCAGTGGGCGCTGCTGCTGGCTATCGTGCCGCTCGCCATCGGCGGGGTCTACATGGTTGTGCTGCTGTACCACGAGGCGCGGTCCTCGACCGGCATCGGGCTGACGAGCGTCGAGGTGTCCGACCACCCGTTCTACCCGGGCGGGAGCTACCGCGGGCAGATGATCCAAACGGGTCAGTTCAAGTTCCGCGGGCTCACGGTCTCGCTGGTCTGCGACGAGGTCGCGACCTTCTGCGAGGGCACCGACACCCGCACCAGCGTGCAAGAGGTCTACCGCCAGGTGGTGCTTCAGGAACCGCGGGGCGAGGTAATCACCCACAAGCCGCTCGAGCGGGCGTTCTCTTTCCAAACGCCCGCCGACGCCATGCACTCGTTCAAGGCCCCGCACAATGAGGTGCGGTGGTTCCTCGAGGTGCGCGTGACGCCGCTCCGCTGGCCGTCCTTCCGCCGGAGCTTCTTGGTGTGCGTGTTCCCACCCGCGGTGGCTTCGGGGATCGTGCAAGCCGCCCCGCCCCCATCGCCGCAGACGGTCGCCTAGCCGGAGCCTCACTTTGCCATCTACCAACGCGCCGCCCATCGCCGACCCGGACGTGTCGATCCGCTTTGCGGACTCGAGGCGTGAGTACAACGCCGGCGAGTCGCTGCGTGCGGTGTGCGCGGTCCACAACGCGGACGCGCTCGAATGCCGCAGCGCCGAGGTGTCGGTGCTGTGGCGTACGGTCGGCAAGGGCGATGAGGACCTGCACGTGCACTACTTCGAGCGTCTGCTCGGCGAGGATGCGCGGCTCTCTTCACCGTTTCAACTCGAGGTGCAACTCCCCGAGAGCCCGCTCTCGTACGATGGACTCAGCGTTAAGATCTGCTGGTGCGTGCGGGTGCGCCTCAACCTGGGCGGCTACCGCACGCACGTCACCGAGGCGCCGTTCCGCTTGGGCAGGACAGCGCCGCCGGAGCCGAGGGAGGCCACATGACAACGCCCTCGATGATCCCTTCACGCGACAGCAACCCGTTCGCCACCTGCTGGACCCGCCCCGGCGCGCTGCCCTTCCTAGCCACCGGCGGCGTCAGCGTGGAAGCGTGTGTCGCCCAGCTAATGTCGAGCGACTGGCGTGGGCAGATCCTCGGACCGCACGGTTCGGGCAAGAGCACGCTCCTAAAGGCGATTGGTCGCGAAATCGAATCGCTCGGCACGCCCGTGCGCTGGATCAGGGGAGGCCGCGACTTCGCCCCGCCGTCCGACCCAGCGGTGCGGGGCCGGGTCTGTTTGATTGATAGCTTCGAGCAGCTCAGCTGCTGGCGCCGGCGGCAGTGGCGGCGCCGCGGATGGGGGGTGGTAGCCACCTCTCACTCGACTGCGGGGCTCCCAACGCTCGCCAGCCTGTCCCCTTCCTTCAACGACCTGACCTGCTGCTTCAATCGGCTCACCCGCGATCATGAGACCTCGGTCACGCTCGCCGACCTGCGACACGCCTTCGGCAGGCATGGCGCCAACGCACGGGAGATTTGGTTCGACCTGTACGACCGGCACGAGCAGCGCCGGCGCGAACCATCGCGCCTGGATTTCGTACAGGAACCCGGCAAAGGATTGTCGCGTGCATGCGGCGGGCCCGCTTGAGGCGGCCGCCGAGGCGCAACCCCGTTCTGCACGGCGGTTAAGGCCCCCCAACTCGCGGGGCGGCCAGGAGTCTTTCAACACCGCGACCTCTGCTCCCCCTACACTTACGGGCGACGCCGCGCCAGGCCCGCCGCGACCGGCGCCAACCGCTACAACCGACGCAATTGGCGCAGAACTAATCTGCTTCCAAATGCTCAAGTCGGCTCAGTAATTGGTTGCCCAGCAGGTGGTTTAGGGGTTACATCAGTATATGAGAAAGAACGTCTTCACCATGCCACGAGCCCGAACTATGCCATCTCGAGTCGTCCTGCTCCGCAGCCTCGTCGCAGCCGCAGTGCTGGTAGGCGTCGCCGACTTGGCGAACGCGCAGTGCTCTACTTGTGCTCAGACCTCGGCCGGCTACACTCCGGTCGCACAGACTTCGTACATGCCGGTCGCCCAAACGGCCTACATGCCCGTATCCCAAACGGTTTACTCGCCTGTCACCACTCAGGCGACCACGGTCTACCGGGGCTGGTACCCGGGGATGTACGTCCGACGGATGCTTGGTTGGGGCGACCCCGCCCCCGCCGCGGCGGCAACCTACACCACGGCCGCGTACCAGCCGACCTACCCGCCCAGCTACAGCGTGGGTTACGCGCCGGCCACGTACAACGTTGGGTACGCCCCGACCGCCTACACGGCCGGGTACGCTGCGGTCGCCTCCGCTACCTACACCACCAACTACCGTGCCGTGACCCTTTCGCCGGTCACCACCTGCTGCGAGCCGGTGGTGCCCGCGTGTGCGACCGACTGCGCTAGCTGCGGCGGCAATGGCTGCTCGAGCTGCGCCGGCGGCGCCAGCCAGGCGGTCTACCAGGAGTCGCCTTCCAACTACGGCAACGATAGCTACGGCGGCGGGCCCACACCGGCGCCCTACATCGATCCGAACGCCCCGGTGGCGACCGAGCGTCAGAAGCCGCCGGTTGAACAGGAGAAAGATGCGGAGTCGGACGAGGAAAGCGTGCTCGACGCCGAGCAGTCCAACTTCTTCCACGCCCCGCCGCTCTACGCACCCAACGCCGTGGACCGCGTCACGCGGAAACCGGCCGCCCCGGTCTGGAACGCCGTGTACAAGCGTGACACAAGCGTCCGCC
This sequence comes from Posidoniimonas corsicana, assembly GCF_007859765.1. Taxonomy (NCBI): domain Bacteria; kingdom Pseudomonadati; phylum Planctomycetota; class Planctomycetia; order Pirellulales; family Lacipirellulaceae; genus Posidoniimonas; species Posidoniimonas corsicana. Next base: position 1,669,657 of record NZ_SIHJ01000001.1, on the reverse strand, counting down.
AAGCGTCCGCCACCACGCAGCAGCCTGCCCGGGCCCCGCAGCACCGCTCGCTGGGCGCCAGCGGCTGGTCGTCGGCGTCGAACTAACGCGAACGAGCCACCTGAGAACTCCACAGCCCGCCCCTGCATTGCTCGGGGGCGGGCTTTTTTCGTGCGCCCAGCGCGATACCGCCAACGACGCAAACCGTGCGGAGAGCGGAACTTCGCACCGAATCCAGGGCAGCCCCAGAACTTCCCTTGACGCGGTTCGGGGATTCGCCGAACATCCTGTCACCCCAAGGACGGGGACGTCAACTATGCAACTCACGCAGGCAAGGAGGCCGCGCGTGCAGAAGACTCTTCGACAACCGGTCGGCGTATGCCTACTCGACGCCCTGGCGGATGTTCGGGTGTTTGGTGACCGCAGCGTCCACGCCGAGAGCTGCACCACCGACGCTACCGACACCCGTCCCGGCGATGTCTACTTCGCCCTGGACAGCTGCGTCGAAGACCCCACAGCTGCTGTGAAGCTAGCCGTGCAGTGCGGCGCGAAGGCCGTCGTCACCGACCAGTACCTGCCGGTCTTCGAAGTCCCGCAGTTCGTGGTCCCCGACGCACGGGTGGCCTACGGCGAGTTCTGCCAACGCCTGGTAGGCGACCCGAGCCGATCGCTGACCGTGGCCGGCATCGCCGGCGCCCACGGGAAGTCGACGGTAGGGCGGCTGCTGGCCCGCATCCAGCGGCACGCCGGCGCCCGCTGCGGCTGCCTGATCGACAACCTGGAGTTTAACGGCGCCGCCGCACTAGAGACCCACCTCCCGGCCCCCGGAGCCGCTAGGCTCGCCCGGTGGCTGGGCGATTGCGAGGCCGAGGGCTGCGGATCCGCGGTGCTCGAGCTGTCGCCCCGCTCGCTCCGTCAGCACAGCCACGCCGGCATCCGGCTTGGCGTGCTCTGCCTAACCAACCAAACCTTCGACCGCTCCGGCGGGCGCTCTCCTGAGGAAGAACGGCTGCTGGCGGCCGCCCTGGTTGAGGACCTGCCGCCGTTCGCCACGCTGGTGGCCAACGCCAACGACCCCCACTGCCTAAAGCTGCTCGCGGGACGCGATGGCCTGTGCGTCACCTACGGGCTCGACAAGCCCGCCGACGTGCAGGGCACGGTCGTTGAGTGCGGAGCTGGCGGGCAGGTGATGATGGTCTCCATCGGCGCCGACACGGCGGCGGTCAACCTACCGATTTCCGGCGATTCGTTCGCCCTCGACTACCTCGCAGCGATCGCCACCGCGCACGCGATGGGCGTCAGCCTGCACGACGCCGCGTCCGGCGTCGAGTCGGTGGCCAAGCTGCCCGGCGTGATGCAGGGCTCGCCCTGCGGGCAATCGTTCCCGGTCCTCATCGACCAGGGCGCGTCGGCCGAGCGGGTCCGCGCGTCGCTCAACTCCGCCCGATCGATGACCACCGGACGCGTGATCGCTGTGCTCGCGGAGAACCCGCCGCTGTCGGTCTGTTCGGTGGCCACTGCGCTGGGCGACCTGGTGATCTGCCCGCGGGACGGCGAACCGGTCGAGACCGGCCCCCAAACCAAACACGTGGAAGACCGCTTCAGCGCCGTCGCGTTAGCGCTCGCCCTCGCCGAGCCCGGCGACACCGTGGTGCTGACCGGGTCCCCCAAGCCGCCGGCTTGTCGCCGGGCGGAAGAAGGGCTTGTGCGCCAGCTGCTGGAGCTCCGCCTGTCGAACACCAGGGAGCCTGTCACGATGCCCTAAAGCGGCGCAAGCCGCTCACCAAACCATGCTGAAGCTTCATCGTCGGTGACGCAAGATTGCGGGGTCTAGCGTCGCCACCCTCCCCTGGGTTGGAGCATGCTGCCACGAGGTTCCGCGGTAACTGGGTCAACCGCTCCTTGTGGTGCTTCACGATGAAGCTTAATTGCTGAGCGCCGGGGCGGCTTGCCGCCCCGGCGACTCAGCGGATACACCCCTCGGGGCCGGGCCTGGGGCCCGGCCCTTCCTTATTGGCGCGCCGTCATGATTCTAAGCCCGCACCTTGTCATCGCCGGCGGCGGCCGGCTGGGCAATCTCTTCCCCGGGCTCGCCGTCGCCCAACGGCTAGGTGAGCTCTGCCCCCAGCTGGAGCTGACCTTCGTAGGCTCCGGCGACGCCAGCGAACGGCACGACGCGCTGACGGCCTGCCACAACTACCTCTCGGTGCCGGCCCACGCGCTGCCCCGCAGCCCGCTGGAAAGCATCCGCTACCTGACCGACAACACGGCGGGCTACTGGGCGTCACGCTGGCTGCTAGGCGAGAAGAAGGCCTCGCTGCTACTCGGGTTAGGCGGCCCCGTATCCGGCGTCATGGCCCGAGCCGCCCACAGCCGCTGTGTGCCGTTCGTCCTGCTGGAACAGAACGCCCGCGTATCGCGCACCGCCCGCACCCTGGGGCGGCACGCCGAGGCCGTCTGCCTGGCTCACTCGGACGCCCAGTCCGGGCTGCCGGTCGAGTCGCCGCTCGTTGTGACCGGCGTGCCCACTCGAGATGAGTTTTCCCAGATCCACTCCGGCGCGCTGCCCGCCACTGGCAACCACGAAGGCGGCAAGCAGCTGCTTGTGCTGGCGGGGGCCAACGGATCTCGGTCCGATGTGCTCAATCGTGGCGTCGTGGCGGCCTTGGCCCGGGTCCGCAAGAACCTGGACGGCTGGCGGATCGTCCACCAAGCAGGCAGAGGCCAACTGCAGGCAACCGAACTCGCCTACCAAGCTGCCGGGCTCGACGCACTGGTTGTTTCACAGCTTGACGAGATCGCCACCGCGTACGCCGCCAGCGACCTGACCATCTGCCGCGCCGGCGCGTCGACGTTGGCCGAGTTGCAGGCGGTCGGCCTGCCTGCGATCGTCGTGCCAGACGCCACCGTCGTGGACGACCACCAAGCCGCCAATGCGGCCGCCTGTGTCTCGGCGGGAGCGGCCGTGATGGTGGCTGAGAACGGCCCGGAGCCGGTTGAAGTTAGCCTCGCCCGACAGCTCGGTCAGCTGCTCCCCAACGATGTGCGCCGGGCCCGGATGTCGCAGTCGGCCCGCGCTATCGCCCGCCCGGACGCGGCGTCTCGCGTCGCGGAGCTGTGCGCCGGCCTGCTCGGCCTGGTCGCCGAGCGGGCAGCCGCCTAGGTCGGGCCTTCCGGCAAAGCCTTGGTTTCCCCGCTGGTGGGCCCACGGCGCCTTTGAAAACCGGCGGCAAGCCGATATATCTAAGGGCTTACCCTTGCATCGATTAAGCGGCCCTTCGATCCCCGGCTGACCACGCCGGCGGCCCTGCCAGGGCCCCAATACGCATACGACAGAAAGCCATGGCCAAGACTTCCGATTCCGACGCCGCCGCCAAGCGGGTGCTGCTTGTTGACGACGACGCCGAGATTATTGAGTCCCTGCGGCTAGCCCTGGAGTCCAACGGCTACGAGGTGCTGGTCGCCCGCGATGGCAATCAGGGACTCGCCCTGACCGAGCGGGAGAATCCGCAGCTGGTCATCCTCGACATGATGATGCCCAAGCGGAGCGGGTTCCTGGTGCTAGAGAAGCTGCGCCGCACCAGCGAGGACCCGCCGCGCGTGATCATGATCACCGCCAACGAGGGCAGCCGCCACAAGGCTTACGCGGAGATGCTGGGCGTGGACGACTACCTCCGCAAGCCGTTCCCCATGGACCGGCTGATCGACAGCGTAAAGCGGCTGATCGGCTAGCCGCCCGGCATGGCCGACGCCCCCCCTCCCCCGCCGAAACCGGACCGCGACGGGCCCGGCCTGCTGGCTTTGACCACGCGTCGGTTGGTGTGCCTAGCGTCCTTCGCTGCAGCGGCGGCCTCGCTCTACGCGGGCTTCGACGCGCTCCACTGGACGGCGCGCCTCGTAACGCCGTTCCGCCCCCAACTGCTGGCGGCCGGCGTGGGTCTGCTGCTGTTGTCACTCATAGTGCGTGGCGGCTGGAGCTCGTTAACGGCCTCGACAGCTGCGATTGCGATCAACCTCTCGTACCTTTGGCCGTGGCTACTCCCCGTCACGGGCCCACCGCCAACCGAGTCCTTCCAACTGATCAGCTGGAACACTTGGACCGGGCATGAGACGCCGACGGAAGTCTCAAAGTTGGTTGCAGAAAGCGGCGTTGATGTTGCCCTGCTGTGCGAGCTACCCCGCTCACTAATCGGCCCCACGCCGCCTCGGATCGAAGGATACGACACCGACTCTCACGATCAGTACGCGATTGCGGTCCGCAGGGGTGGACCGGTAGAGCTCATCTCCACGCGGTTCGCCAGGCCGCCTTACGCCCTCGAAGCGCGGGTGCGTTACGGAGAGCGTGAGATCCGACTGCTCGTGCTGCACGCCACGCGCCCCACCACCCGGGAAGGCTGCCGGATCCAGGACGTACAGATGATGGGGCTGCGGTCGTGGTTCGACACTAGCCCGCTGCCAACCGTCATCGTGGGTGACTTCAACCAGACACCCTGGTGCCCCAGGTTGAGTGAGGTCATCGCGGGCCTAGGCCTTACCGACACCTCGCGGGGACGCGGTCTGACCTACACGTACCCGGCGGGCGTCCCCCTCCTCAGCCGCCTGGTCGGGGTGCCGATCGACCAGTGCCTCATAACCCCCGACCTGGCCTGCGGGTCGCGGTGGGTGGGCAACGCCCACGGCTCGAACCACCGGCCGGTTTACGCCGAAGTCGGGTTTCGCAGCGACTAGGCGCACCGATTGGCAATCGCCGCCGCAGGACATACAACTAAGGTTCACCCCGCCCGCGGACACGGCTGCCGCTCAGGGCCCCCTCGTTCAGGATTGGCTCCTCGATGTCAACAACCACGGTCCCCGCCGAATCGCTCATGGAGCTGCACCGGCTGCTGCAGCAGCTGGAAGACCTCCGGGGCCGCCTGGAGCGTGGCCCCCGACAGATCGCCGCCCACCAGGCAAGCGTCGCGAAGCTCGAGGCAGCCGCCGCCGCCGCGCACGAGCTGGTCAAGCAGACCCGCATGGCCGCCGACGCCAAGCAGCTCGACCTCAAGAGCGGCGAGCAGCGGATCGACAACTGGAAGGTGAAGCTCAACGAGTGCTCCAGCAACAAGGAGTACCAGGCCCTCGGCGAGCAGATCGCCGCCGCCGAAATGGCCAACAGCGTCATGGAGGACGAGATCCTCGAGGCGCTCGGCCGCGTCGACACGCTCACCGCCGCCGCCGCCCAGGCCGACGAGGACCTGGCCAAGGGCCGGCAGGAGCTCCAGCGGGTCACCAAGCAGGTCGAGGACTCCGCCGACGTCATCCGCGCCGATATCGAGCGGGTGGAGGGCGAGCGGGTCGAAGCCGACGCGAAGCTGCCCAGCGATTTCCGCGCCGAGTACCAGCGGATCGTCAAGGCCAAGGGCGCCGACGGCCTGTCGGCCGTGGAGGGCAAGACCTGCACCGGCTGCGGCCAGCAGATCACGCTGAATATGCAGAACACGCTGGCCATGTCCCGGCCGGCGTTCTGCCAGTCCTGCGGCGCCGTGCTCTACCTGGGCGGCTAGCAGCGACCGGTCTTTACAGCAGGCCGCAGACCCCTCAAAATACGTCCATCAGCGGGGCCCTCGGAGAGAGGGCCCTGCTTCTTTTTTTGGCTACCCCCAACGCGACCCGACCGAGTGAGTTGTGACATGAGCGACGCCGTCCCCATGACCCGTGCCGGCTACGAGAAGATCCGCGCCGAGCTGGAAGAGATGGAAAACGTGCAGATGCCGGAGATCACCAAGCGGATCGCCGAGGCCCGCGCCGAGGGCGACCTCAAGGAGAACGCCGAGTACCACGGCGCCCGCGAGTCGCAGGGCATGCTGCAGGCCAAGATCAACTCGCTCAAGACCAAGCTCGCCAAGGCCACCATCGTGGACATGTCGAAGCTCCCCAAGGACGAGGTCGTGTTCGGCTGCACCGTCAAGGTGAAGGACCTCGACTTCGGCGACACCGAGGAGTTCACCATGGTCGGCGCCGGCGAAGAGGACATCGACGAGGGCCGCATCAACGTCACCAGCCCGCTGGCCCAGGGCCTGATCGGCAAGAAGGTCGGCGAGGTGGCCGAGGTCGAGGTGCCCGCCGGCGTCAACAAGTTCGAGATCCTCGAGATCCGCTTCGACGATTAACTGGTGCGGCTAGAGCCCTCCGCGCGCGGCGTCAACGCAGCACCCGGTCGGCGAGCGCCGGCACATTGGTGCGAAACGAGTCGACCTCGGACAGGTCTAGCTCGGCGGTGATCAGCTGCTCCTCACGGCCCGCCTCGGCCAGCAGCTCGCCCATTGGCGAGACAATCCGGCTGCCGCCCAGGAACTTGAACGGCCCGTCCGTGCCAGCGCGGTTGGCGGCCACGAAGAACGCCTGGTTCTCGATCGCCCTGGCGCGGGTCAGGTAGTCCCAGTGCGTCGGCCGCGCGACCGGCCAGGCGGCAACGTTGATCAGCACCTGCGCGCCGCTGATCGCCGGCAGCCGGTACAGTTCGGGGAACCTCAGGTCATAGCAGATCGACAACCCCCAATCGACGCCCAGGCAGCGGACCGCGGTCGGCTCGACGCCGGGCCGGCAGTACGCGTGCTCGCTGGCGGGCGGCGGCGAGTAGAGGTGCATCTTGCGGTACTTGCCGAGTAGGCGGCCGTCGGCGTCGAGGAACGCCAACGCGTTGTAGACCGCCCCGCCGTCCAGTTCAGAGAGCCCCGCGACCACCGCGATCGACTGCTCCGCGGCCGCCTCAGCCAACCGATCCACCGCCGGCCCGGGCCAGGGCAGAGCCGCCGCCGAGAACTTCTCCGGCCAGTAGCCGGTGTCGCTCATCTCCGGGAACACCACCACGTCGCACCCCGCCTGCCGGGCGTCGCCCACCATTCGGACCATGCGGCCCAGGCTGTGGTCCGGGTCCCCCGTCCGGCAGTCGAGTTGGGCAATCGCGATCTTCATCCGTCCTCCAAACCAGCCCGGGCAGCGCTGCGGCCCGCTTCCCACGACTCGCCCACGCGAGCCCTCCCCTACCAGCGCCCCCGTCATGGGCTTCGGCGAGCGACTCTTGTCCAATCGTGCACACAGGCAAGGACAAGAGTTCGCGGCCGATCACCGACCACTCCCATCCGCCCTATAACTCGTCTCTTATGACCCCTCACCACCACATTGGACCGCGCGGGGTGGCTCACTTTCTACCAAGAACTGGCAGAATGCCCCAAATCGAAGCGCGGTGGTCGCCCGCCGCGATTGCCCAACCCAGAGGCCAACATCCCCACCGGACCACACCCCCGATCGTGTCGCGTCTCCCGAACCCCTCCACGAGGTCTTGCGGCTCTATAAAAGACCTGTTGTGTGAGAGCTCTCCAAGCACACCTTATTGCGTGTAACGACAGATCCAAATCGGCCTCTGAGGCGCCTCCCACAGTTGAGAGAGAGGGCTTCGAGCTGGTTTTGTCCGATTCGTTTTGTCCAAAAACACGCGCGGAGGGGACAAAACTCAGGGCCTACTTCTCCTTAGGTTTTCTGCAAGTGCTTTTTAAACCGTCGGTTGCGCTAATCTCCTCACAGTAGCTGGGGTGGGTTTTGTCCGTTTCTGCGCGCCGATGGGACAAAACGGCGCCGACGAATCGGTCGAACCAAGACGAGCAAGCCCGGATCGCTGCGGCCCGGTCTGGGTACGAGGGGTCCGTCCTGCCGTTGTGGTTCCTCCCGGCGCCGGCGAGCAGGCATACGAGCGCACCCTCCATTTGACCGCGCCGGGTGGCCGGTTTCAGCAACAAACTGGCAGCAGGGCGTAAGAGAAAGCCCCCGCGACCGCTCGCCCCGCCGCAATTCGACGCGTCAGCGAGGGCCCACAGCCATCAGCGCCCACGCATCAGCCGCAGGGCGTTAGCCCCCGGTTCGCCCCGCCAACCAACGTGCGCCGGCTGAAGCGTGTGGTTGCCAGGCGGACACTCGAGGTCGCTCCGATTAGACCGCCCCCCATTAGAAATCCTCCAGCCCCCACCGGCTTGCCAGCCGGTCCGCCTCGGCGTCGGTCAGGTGCACCACCGCGCCGTGCTTGGGGGAGGTGAAGTTGGTGGTCTTCATCACGCCCTCGTTGAAGCGGCCGATCGACTTGAAGGTCTTGAAGTCGGTGGTCTCGCTGAAGCCGAAGTTGTGGGGCCGCAGGCCGAACACGTCGTACATCAGCACGTAGGTGTCCGTGCCGAGGCGGCGCCACACGCTGGGCGCCTCGCAGGCGACCCGCTCCGGGTCGACCTTGGTGTCGTCGAAGACATAACCCTCGTTGATCCGGTCGGACACCGCGTGGCGGATGCCGCCGGGCCGGTCGTGGGCGACGTAGAACAGGTGGTACGCGCCGGCCGCGTGCACGATGTCGCTGTCGATGATGTTGCGGTCGCGGGGGTACTGGAACAGCTCCTGCGGCTCGCCCACAAACCCGGTGAACGCCTCGTTGGCGTACGCGTAGTACAGGTTGTTGCGGCCCCGCCCGAACCGCGTGGTGAACGACACCAGCATCTTCTCCTCGGCCGGGTCGTAGATCACCTGCGGCGCCCACAGGCAGCCGACGTCGCTGAACCGCTCGAACTCCTCGCCGACGTGGTAGATCGTGTGGGTCCAGTTGATCAGGTCGTACGACTTCATCAGCACCAGCGCCCGGTTGTTGCCCCAGTCGTACTGCTCGCCCGGCCGCTCCCACTCGGTGTCGCGGAGGCCCTCGCGCTGCGCGAAGATGTGCAGGTCGGTCAGGCCGAGGTAGAAGGCGCCGTCCGGCCCGCGGGCGATGTAGGGGTCGCGGACGCCCTGCTGCTCGGCCAGGTCGCGGCCGCTCATCACGGCCCGGCCGTGGTTCAGGTCGGTGAAGGTGTAGCCGTCGCGGCTGAGGGCGAAGTGCGGGCTGTGGTCGTCGTCCTTGTGGAACACAAACAGGTAGGCCGCCAGGTCGGCTTCGGCCGGCGCCGCGGCGGGCTTCTCCCCGGCGTGCCCCGCAGGCTTCATCGGCGGCAGAGCCAAGCCGCCCTCGGTCTGAGCCAGGCAGGGCGAGCTGGCCGTCAACCAGAACAACAGGGCTGCAGTTAACAGGGTGCGGGTCATGTTGAGTTCCAATGAAAACAGGACGAGCGATGAGGCGCTAGTCCTAGGATAGCTGAAGATCGCGAGGCGGGGAGGACGGGCGGATAGCACTGGCGAACGAAGTCTTTGGGCGGCACTGGCTTCGCCAGTGCTGACTCAAGTGTGACTCTGTCGTGGTTCCCACTTGCAGAGCCAGTGGCGCCGGGCGCCACGGTCGATGCATCCAACTGCCACTTGCCAGTCGGCGGAAGGTGCGATGTGAGAGTAGCTTTCGCGTGTACGCACCGCCAGCAGAAGCCCTTGCGATGCATCAATGCAGTGTTAACTTGCAGGACTGAGTCCGCCGCCCGCCGATCGCGGCCGCAACTAGGCTGAGGGAAAGGATCGACGACGGTCCAGGCACAGCGACATAAGTAAGCTGTAATGAGGCGTCCGGTGAGAAGAAGTCTCGACCGTCCCCATAATCTGTCGAATAGAGGTCAAACTCAAAACCTGCACCATCCGCCAGGAATCCACTTAAACGGACATCGCGATCGGCAATTACGGTGGGCACGCCAGACTCGAGTTCCACTAAGACCCCATCGAGGTAGAACTCTGTTCCAATGATGTCCACGGTACTGCCCGATTTTGCGCGGAGTAGTCCGGCGACTACTCCACCTTTGATGCTAAGCATGCTGCCGTCGGAGGCGTCGAAGTTGAAGCCCACGTTCCCGCCGCTTATGTTCACTGTGCCGCCGTCGGAGGCCGTGAAATAGGCGCCCACGGTCCCGCCGCTGATGTTTACCGTGCTGCCGGTGTTGGCGTTGACGGAACTGGCCACGGTCCCGTCGCTGATATTCACTGAGCTGCCGCCGGAGGCCCAAAGAACGCCACTCAAGTGACCGCCGCTGATGTTCAACGTGCTCCCGTCGATGGCGCCGGAGGTCCTTCTCAAGGAACCGCCGCTAATGTTCACCGTGCTGCCGTGTGAGGCGCTGAAGGTCCTTCCTAGAGAACCGCCGGTAATATTCACTGTGCTGCCGTGTGAGGCGCCGAAGGATTCGGACACTCTCGCGCCACTGAGGTTAACCGTGCTTCTATCGAAGGCGGCGAAGTCAAGTAAGTGCCCGCCACTTACGTTTACGACTGATCGAGCGGCTTCCAGTCCACTTAGGATGAGTCCGTCCTCGACATGCAGCGTGGCGTCGACCACGGCGAAGTTGCCGCCCAGCCAGGTGTGTTCGTCTTGGAATGTGAGCGTCTGTCCAGCCCGCAAGCCAGCCGGCGCAGGTGGGCCCGAGCCATCGACAATGATGGGCGTCGTGTCGATCGGTTCTAGAGGGGCCGAAATGAGCGTGACGCCTGCCACACGGTCGCCGGCTTGAGGGGAGAAAATAAACGGCGAGCCATCCGTCAGCGTGCCGGTAAGAACGTCGCCGTCCTCTAGTGTTATTGAACCGCCGGTGTACTTGGCTCCATTCAACTTAAACTCTCCACCCTTCAGCGCGACGCTGCTGTCGTCGAGGGCCCGGAAGGAGTAGCCCACGGTCCCGCCGTTGATGTTCACCGTGCTGCCGCCGTAGGCCGTGAAATAGGCTCCCACTCTCCCGCCGCTGATGTTTACCACACTGCCGGAGCTGGCGTCGAAGGAACCGCCCACGGTCCCGCCGCTAATGTTTACCGTGCTGCCGGTGTGGGCGTCGAAGACGGGGTCCACGGTCCCGCCGCTGATGTTCACCGTGCTGCCTGCGTTGGCCTCGAAACTACCACGCACTCTCCCGCCGCTGATGTTTACCGTACTGCCTGTGTTGGCGTCGAAGCGGGAGCCCCCGTCCCCGCCGCTGATGTTCACCGTGCTGCCTGCGTTGGCCTCGAAGGAATTGTCCACGAACCCGCCGAATACGTTCACGAACACGTTGGTGCTCGATCCGTCAGGCAAGCCAGCATTAAAGCTCGTTCCAATCCGCCCCCCATCGAACAGGTTGAGCGTTGTACCCGAGCCGATGGACTCGAGATGATCGATCACTGTCGGTGGGGCGTTGATGACGCCGGACGGTAGCGTCTGGGATGCAACAGGAACCGTGGCAAAGGCCGGCAGTAGCAAGGCGATCGCGCACCGATATTCAAATCTCATGGTTGGCCTCTTGGGAAGAGACACAAGAATGCCGGGGAGGAAACCCAAATAAGATTCGAGCCCGGCTGGTGGTGTCTCTAGATCTGAATATAACCGCGCGCTATGGAGTACTTGGAAGAGTGTTTGGGCAACGCGAAGAGGCTGCGAACGGTGAGTAGGCGCCAGCCTGCGGGTTTGCATATTGTAGCTGGGCGACATTTGCGGATCAAACAGCTTTCAGGGCGTCCCTGTGAGAGCACGCGGCGCCATCAACCAAGCATATCGAGCCTGCGCGTGCTCAGGGGTATCCTGTAGTAGGCGCCATAACTCGGACTGGTCACCACCGCCCGAGTAGACAACCTTCCTACGCCGCCGGCTCGCAGACCTCATTCGATTTGAGTGTCCTCACACCCCGGGCGGTTGGACCAACCGCTATGAATTGCACCCGTGGCAAATGCGCTGAGGTGCGCCCAACCCCTGTCGCTTGAGCGAGCAAGCAACGGTTACTGGAACCTTTCGTCATTGTTTTGTTTGGGTAGCGACGGCGCGTCTGGGCCTTCCCCGCTTACGCGTCGGGCGACGAGACGCGGCTCGCGGCCGCCGCTGGCGACTCCCCCCCCGCTAAGCCGGGTTCGAATCCCACAGCAGCGCCTCGCCCGCGTCGCGGGCGCGGACCAGCTCGATCGCGGCGAAGGCGCCGCCGGCCAGCAGCACGACCGCCATCGCGACCACCCCCGCCCCGGGGCCGGCCTGCGACCCTAGGGCCATCGCCATCAGCGCCAGCACCACCGCGCCCAGGCTCCGCCAGATCCACAGCGGGATGTTGTAGGCGATCAGGTAGCAGCAGGGGATCACGACCAGCGTCAGGATCGTGGCGAACGCCAGGCCGAACACCACGGCGCCGGTGAGCGGCTGCCAGAACTCGGCGCCGCCGGAGATGTTGAGCAGCAGCGGCAGCAGGCCGCCGATGGTGGTCACGGTGGTCAGCAGCACCGGCCGCAGCCGGTTGACGCCCGCCTCGAGCAGCGCCTCGCGGACCGGCAGGCCGCGTTTGCGGGCCTGGTTGGCGAAGTCGACCAGCACGATGGCGTCGTTCACCACGATGCCGGTCAGGCTGACCAGCCCGATGAACGACGCCAGGCTGAACGGGAAGCCCGACGCCCACATGCCGATCACCACGCCGATGAACGACAGCGGCACCGTGACCATCACGATCATACTCTGGCGGAAGCTGTTGAACTGCATCGCCAGGATCGCGGCGATGAGCACCACGCCGATGATCATGCTCCACAGCAGGTAGCCGAAGTTCTCGTCGCGTTCGTCGTTCTCGCCGGTGAACTCGGCCTGCACTCCCTCGGCCAGCGTGGTGGGGCGGCCGATGTGGTTCTTGGCGAAGCCCTCCAGGCTCTTCTCGGCGTCGGCGGCGGGGCGGAAGCCGAGGTCGGGCAGGATCTGGTCGTTGATCCGCTTGAACACGTCGGCGGGGGTGGTCGGCGCCACCACGTTGCACTTGGTCACCACCGCCCGCTGCCGCTCGTACCGGTTGATGCTGTACAGGCCGGCGTCGCGGCGGATGTCGGCCAGCTGCTCGATGGTGGCCCGCTCGCCCCCCTGCCCGGTGAGCGTCAGGCGTTTGAGGTCCGCCGGTCGGCGGCGGTACTCGGGCGCCAGCTGCACGCGGACGTCGACGTCCTCGTCGTCGAGGGTGATCTGGATGCGGTTGTCGCCGGCGATGGCGGTCTGCACCGCCTGCGCGATGCGGGCCTCGTCCATGTCGAACAGGCCGACCACGCTGGGGGTGGGCTCGATGACCAGCTCGGGGCTCTCGTCACGGAAGTCGGTCTGCACGTCGACCGCGCCGCGGACCTCGCGGAGCCGCGCGGCGATCTCCTTGGAGATCTCGCCCAGCTGCGTGAGGTCGTCGCCGGTCAGCCGGACCGACACGTCCGCTCCGCCCGGTGGGCCGTCCTCGACCTCCTCGACGCTGAAGGTCATGCCGGGGATCGGCCGCACGTTGTCCCGCAGGTAGCGGATGACCTCCTGCTCGTGGATGCTGCGGTCCATCGGCGGGACCAGCTCGACCTGCACCTGGCCAAACTCGGGGCCGGTGGCCGGGTCGTCGTCGACGCGGACGGCCAGCCCGCCGGACGACCCCGCCGAGGTCACGTAGTGCGACAGGATGCCGCTCTTCTCCCACCGCCGCAGCGGCTCGGTGATGACCCGCGACGCGTTGAGCGTCTCCTCGATGCTGTAGCCCAGCGGCAGCTCGTACTTGACGATGAACTGCCCGCGGTCGCTGGTGGGGAAGAAGTTGAACCCGAGCTGCCCGATCAGGATCTTGGCGCCCCACATCGCCAGCAGGCACCAGATCATGACAAAGCCGCGGTGCGCCAACGCGAACCGCAGGCTCCGCGCGTAGACGCGGGTGAAGAAACCAACGTCGGGCCTGATCCGCGCGGTGTGCTGCGGCCCGTCGGCCCGCCCGCCGACCAGCGAGTGGAACGACTGCGACTCGTCCTTTACCGGGGTCCGCTTCTTGTACCAGCGGGCCGCCACGGTGGGGATCACGAAATGGTCCACCAGCACCGACCCCAGCAGCGCGACGCTCACCACCTTGGGCATCACGCCCATGAAGTCGCCCATGATCCCCGGCACGAGGATCATCGGCAGGAACGCGGCGATGGTGGTCAGGTCGGCGGCGATCACGGGGATGCCGACCTCGTGGATGCCGTTCTTGGCCGCGTCGACCGGGTCCTCGCCGCGTTCGATGTGGCGGTAGATGTTCTCCGCCACGATGATCGCCCCGTCCACGACCATCCCCAGCACGAGGATGAACGAGAACACGACCATGTTCGACACCGGGATGCCGGCGAAGAACAGGAACTGTAGCGCCACCGCCATGCTGAACGGGATGGCGATCAGCACCAGCAGCGAGATCCGCAGGCCCATGGTCCACGCCAGGATCACCAGCACCAGCATCGCGCCGAAGATGGCGCTGGAGCCCAGCACGCGGAACATCACCCAGATCTCCGACGACGCGTCGCGGGTGATGGCGAAGGTGAAGTCCGGGAACTCGTCCCGCAGGCCCTCGACCACCTCGCGGACGCCGCGGGCAGCGCCGAGCGTGTTGATGTCGGACTCCTTGTTGACCATGATCAGCGCGCCGGCCTGGCCGTCGAACTCGGCCAGGTTCATCACCTTGCGGTGCGAGTCGATCACCTCCGCGATGTCCGACACGCGGATCACGCGGCCCCCCTGACTGCTGACCACCGCCTCGCGGATGTCGGCCACCCCGCGCAGCTCGGTCTCGTTGCGGAGGGTGCGGTCGTACTCGCCGGTGGTGAACTCGCCGGCGGGCACTTCGGCATGGAAGTTGGCGATCGCCTGCTGCACCTGCGCCAGCGAGATGCCGTACTGCGACATCAGGTCCGGGTTCACGTTGACGTGGATCTCGCGCTCTTTGCCGCCGAACAACTGCGTGTTGGCCACGCCGTCGACGGCCTCGATCTCGTCCTGCACGTCCTCAGCGATGGTCTTGAGCGTGCGGTCGTCGAGCCCGGGGGGCGCCGTGATGTTCAGCAGCATCAGCGGCATGTTCTCGAAATCGATGTCCGTGACGATCGGCTGGACCTCACGCCCGAGCGGCAGCTCGTTGGTGATCCGGTTGACAAGGTCCTGGACCTCGATGCGGGCCGCGTCGGGGTCGACGTCGTCCAGGAAGATGACCTGCGTCACCGCCGACCCGCGCATGCTGGTCGAGGCGATGAAGTCGACGCTCTGCAGCTCCTTGAGCGCGTCCTCGACCTTGCGGGCGATGTTGTTCTCGGCCTTGGCCGGGTCGGAGTCCGGGTACGGGATCGCGACGATCACCACCGCCTTGGTGATAGCGGGCGAGCGCTGCACCGGCGTGAAGTAGCCCGCGTACACCGCCATCAGCAGCACC
The DNA here is from genome assembly GCF_007859765.1 of Posidoniimonas corsicana. Taxonomy (NCBI): domain Bacteria; kingdom Pseudomonadati; phylum Planctomycetota; class Planctomycetia; order Pirellulales; family Lacipirellulaceae; genus Posidoniimonas; species Posidoniimonas corsicana. The sequence continues at coordinate 1,654,571 of NZ_SIHJ01000001.1, read as the reverse complement.
AGCAGCGTCAGCACCAGCACGGCGCGGGGGCGGTCGATGGCGAGGTTGGTGATGTTCATGCGGTCCGCGGGCGCCGGGGCTGGCCGGCGTTAGTTGACGTCGGCGGCCTGGTCCTGGTCAGGCCGTCGCTGGGCGGTGGCGTCGGTCATGCCGCCGCGCAGCTCGTCGGCGTTCACCACCCGCACGTACTGGCCGTCGGTCAGCCGCTGCTGGCCACGGGTCACCACGGCGTGCAGGTCGTGGTCGGCGGCCGGCACGACGATCGAGTCGCCCTGGTCGACCCACTGCTCGAGGTTCACCCGGTTGGCCACCCGCAGGTCGGCCTGGCCGACCTCCCAGAAGATCGCCTCGACCGGGGTGGGCTGCTCGCGGACGGTGAACAGGTAGGCGTCGGCGCCGCGGAACATCACCGCCACGTCGGGCACGCGGTACGCCAGCACGCGTTTGGTCACCAGGTCGGCCGTGGCGACCATGCCAGGCCGCAGCAGCCGGTCGCGGTTGTCGATGCGGATCTCGACCTCGAACAGCTTGGTTCGCTCGTCCGCCACCTGGGCGATCTGGTGCACCTCGCCGTTGATCATCGGCGGCCGGGCGCCGAACGCGTCGCGGCCCTCCAGGTTCACGCGGGCGCGGAACACCTTGTCCTCCGGGTCGGCCGAGCGGTTCTCGCGTCGGGCCTTCTCCACCTGCCGCATCCGCGCCTCGAGCTCGCGGACGCGCGACTCGGGCACGTCGACCACCAGCAGCAACTGGTCGTTCTCGACGACTTCGAACACGGCCTCGTGGGCGGTCACCGACTCGCCGGCCTCGACCAGGCGGCGGGCGATGGTGCCGGTCACGGGCGAGACCAACACCGTGTCCTCCAGGTTCTTGATCGCCACCTCTTGCTGGGCGAGCGCGACCGCCTGGCGAGTGAGGGTGTCCTGGTACTCGGCCTCGGTCAGCGCGCCGCGGCCCTGCTCGAACAGGCGGCGGTCGCGGCGGAGGTCGGACGCGGCCTGCTCGAGCTGCGCGACCGCCTCGGACTTGCGGGCGGCGTAGATGCGGTCGTCGAGCCGCGCGAGCACCTGACCGGCCTGCACGCGGTCGCCCACGTCGAGCGGCCTGCCCTGCTCGTTGACGCCCAGCTCCTGCACCCGTCCGGCGACCTCGAAGGCCAGCGTGTAGTCTTCCCACGCGCGGATCTTGCCACTCTGCCTGACCGTCAGGTCGACAACCTCGGGGCGGATCGCGGTAACGCTGACCAGCGCCTTGGTGCGCGCCGCGACCGCGGGCTTCGCGACGCCAGCCGCGTCGTCGTGCACGCCGGTGCTCCGCGAGCTGACGTACCACATCACGGCGCAGGCGAAGACCGTGATCGCGATCAGCACGACGTACTGACCAACCTTCTTGGCAACTTCGGTCACAGCGGGGGTTCCGGAACGAGTCGACGAGGCGGGGCCACAGCGGGTGGGCGCCGACCGACAGCATGATAGACGCCCTGCGCCGGTCCGACAACTTTCGCGGCGCCGGGCCGCACTGTACCCGCTGCGGTCAGTCCGCCAACAGCTCCGCGACCGTTTGTCGCACCGCGTCCGGGTCGGCGCCGACCAGCAGGAAACGTTTCTGCGGGTTCGTCGGCCCCGCGAAGAGCTGCACCTCGGATGGCCGCAGGCCGAGCGCCTTCGCGATTACCCGGCCAATCGCGGCGTTGGCCTTCCCCTTCTCCGGCGCCTGGGTGACGCTGACCAGCAGGCGGCCGTCGCGGACGCCGGCCACCGCGTTGCAGGCACCGCCGGCGCGGGCCTTCACGGCCAGCACCACGCCCTGGGGGTGCGGCGACAGCTCCAGCGGCTCGCTCACGACGCGTGCGCCGTGGCGTACGCGGCCAGCAGCGAGATGGTGTTGAACGTCATGTGGGCGAAGATCGACGGCGTGATGCGGTGCGTCCGCTGGTAGAGGTAGCCGAGCATCAACGCCAGGATGAACAGCGGCCCCACCGCGGCGCCCTGCGACAGGTGCAGCAACGCGAAGACGAACGAGCTGATCAGGATCGGCCCCCAGCCGTGCGGCAGGCCGGCGAAGGTCTCTTCGGGCGGGGTGGGCGGCGTGCCGCGTCGGCGGCGCAGCCGGCGTAGCGTGTGCACCTGGGGCGAGGCGTAGGGGTTGTCGCTGTCCACGAAGCGGCCGGCATCGATTTCGTCCTTCGGCTCTGGCTCCTGGCCATCGTCCTCGCCCTCTTCGAGGGTCAGCCGGCCGGCGATTCCCAGGGCCTCGTCCTCGACGCGTTCCATCCATCCCTGGAACAGCAGGCGAAAGACAAACTCTTCGAACACGGGCGCCACCACGCCGGCGGTCAGCCAGGCCGCCAGCAGCACCAGCGGGTTGGAGTCGTTGAGCAGCTGCAGCAGCGTGGGGTGCTCGGACTCAACGCCGAGCCCCACCACCAACAACACCTGCAGCGCATAGACCGGCAGCAGCGACGCCAGCGCCGTCACGACCCCCAGCCGCAGGTCCGACAGAACCTCCGTTCCGTCCTCGGGCAGACCCACGTCGCTCAGGGTCGAGCGCCCGGACTTGAGGAAGAAGACCACCAGGCCGAAGACCAGGCCCAGGTTCAGCACAGCCGACAGCACCGCGAACTGCACAAACTGGTCGGCGGTCATCGCCGATTGGGCCGGGGCCTGGTCGGCGGGACCTGAGCTGGCGCCCGCCTCGAGCAGCGACAGGATCAAGAAGCCGATCGCGAGGAACGCCCCCACCGGGCCCCAGGGAACGGGCCAGCGGGGCGTATACGGCAGGAAGCTCCCCTCCCGCAGCCGCTTGCGGACCAGCACCGCCCAGATGGGCGCCGCGATCACCGCGAACAGCGTTAGTTCCTTCAGCGCCTCAACGATGTCCGACATGGTTCCCCGTCAAAAGGTCGGTTAGCGACCGCCGCCGCGGGCGAAGGCCACCACCGCTTGCACGTACACCACGCCGGAGTAGAGCGTGATCGCGACCGCCCCCCACAGCGACGCCAGGAACGCCATCCGCAGCCACTCGACCGGGGGCGTGGGCAGGGCCATCAGGATTAAGCCAATGATGATCGCAGCGCACTGCAGCGCCATCTTCCACTTGCCGACCCACTTGGCCGAGAAGTCGCCGCCCGAGCCCTCCACGAAGCTCCGCAGCGCGGTGACCAGCAGCTCGCGGCTGAGCACCACCACCGCCATCCAGGGCGCCACGCCCAACCCGGGCGCCGCCGCCAGGTAGACGAACGCGCCGCACACCAGCAGCTTGTCGGCGAACGGGTCGAGGATGCGTCCGAGCTGGGTGACCTGGCCGTACTTGCGGGCCCAGTAGCCGTCGAGCCAGTCGGTGGCGGTCGCCACGACGTACAGCGCCAACGCGGCCCAGACGAAGCCCAGCTCGAGCCCCGCGAAGCAGAGCACCGCCATCACGATGCGGGCCGCGGAGAGCGTGTTGGGGACGTTCCAGACGTTGGCCATGGAGCCTAGCGGTTGGGGCGGGTTTAGCGGGCGGGTCCGACCGGCGTGCCGACCAGGTCGTAGTCGCTGCGGGCGACAATCTCACACGGCACGAGGTCGCCCGGCTTGAGGCCCTCGCCAGAAACGTAGACCACGCAGTCGACGTCCGGGGCGTCGGCCACGGTGCGGCCGAGCCACACGCCCTCTTCGCCCGGCAGCGGCGCGTCGATCAGCACCTCCGGCTGGGCGCCGATCTGGCGGTCGCCCCACTCGAAGGCGATCTCCTGCTGGGCCTGCATCAGCCCGGCCTGACGCTGCTGCATCACCTCCTCGGGCACGTGGTCGGGCAGCCGGGCCGCCGGCGTGTCGGGCTCGTTGGAGTAGGTGAACACGCCGAGCCGCTCGAAGCGGGCGTCGCGGACGAAGTCGACCAGTTCCTCAAACTGCTCGTCGGTCTCGCCGGGGAAGCCGGTGATAAGCGTGGTGCGGAGCACCAGTTCCGGGATCCGCTCGCGGAGCTTGCCGACCAGCTCCTCGGTCTGCGCTCGGTTCACCCGACGCTGCATCCGCTTGAGCATCCGGTCGTTGATGTGCTGCAGCGGCATGTCCAGGTACGGCACGACCTTCTTGCTCTGGGCGATCGTGTCGATCAGCTCGTCGGAGAAGTACATCGGGTACAGGTACATCAGCCGCACCCAGTCGAGGCCCTCGACCTTCTCAAGCTCGCCGAGCAGCTCCACCAGCCGGGGCTCGCCGTACAGGTCCATGCCGTAGTAGGTGGTGTCCTGGGCGACGACCACCAGCTCGCGCACGCCGGCCGCGGCCAGCTCGGTCGCCTCGGCGACGACCTCCTCGATCGGCTTGGTGGCGTGCTTGCCCCGCATCTTGGGGATTGCGCAGAAGGTGCAGAGCCGGTCGCACCCCTCGGAGATCTTCAGGTACGCGTAGTGGCCCGGCGTGATGCGGAGCCGCTTTCCGTCTTCCAGCGGCTTAGCGGGCGCGGGCCGGAACACCAGCCGCTGCTCCTCCATGCCGCCGATCAGCCGGTCGGCCACCTTGGTCACCTCGTCCCGCCCGAACACGCCCACCAGGTGGTCGATCTCGGGGCGATGGGTCAGCAGCTCCTCTTTCTGCCGCTCGGCCAGGCAGCCGCTGACGATCACCCCGCGCAGGCGGCCCTGCTTCTTGAGGTCAAGCATCTCGTCGATCGCGCCGAACGACTCGAGCCGCGCCTGCTCGATGAACCCGCAGGTGTTCACCACAGCGAAGTCGGCCCCGTCGGGCGAGTCGACCAGCTCGTACCCCTCCAGCCGCAGCAGGCCGAGCATCCGCTCGCTGTCCACGGTGTTCTTGGGGCAGCCGAGGCTGATGAACGCGTAGCGTCCCTTCGGCCCGTCGGCGCGCTGGAGGTCGTCGGTGAAGGTGGAGGCCAAGCTCTGGTTCCCTGGGAGCGGTCGTGACAATCGCTCAATTGTCGCGGTTCTGGTGGCGTTCTTGCAAGCGCCCCGCGGATCCGGCGGTATCCGGACTTCCCGCTTGCCCCGCGGCCCCGACTCGATTAGTGTACATGCGTGCACATTCACCCCTGGGGAGCACGGGCCAATGATTGGCGAGATTCCCGCCGAGGAGCTCTCGGCTGTCGTGGAGATGGTGTCGCGGGAGGTGCTGTGGGAGGCCGGCGTCGACCGCCCGCCGGTCGACGCGATCGCCGTCGCGGCCACCCTGGGCTGCACCGTGGTGGCGGGCGGTGGCCGGGCCGGGCGGGCGTCGCGGGTTTCTTTGGGCGGCGCAGCATCGTGCCAGCCGCACGCACCGGGCGGGCAGGTGATTGTGCTCTCGGCCGAAGACCGGCCGGAACGCCGGCAGTGGTGCGTGGCCCACGAACTGGGCGAGCTGCTCGCCGGCCGCATCTTCGACCGGCTGGACGCGGACCCGAGCGAAACCCCAGACGCCGCCCGCGAGCGGCTGGCCAACCGGTTCGCCAACTGCCTGCTGCTCCCGAAGCGCTGGTTCATCCCGGACGCGTGGGAGTGCGACTGGGACCTGCTCGCGCTTAAGCAGTTGTACCGTTCGGCCAGCCACGAGCTGATTGCCCGCCGCATGCTGGAGCTGCACGACGGGCCGATCGCGCTGACGGTGATCGACAACGGCGAGCAGACCTGGCGGCTTGCCGCTTGGCGCCGAGAAAGCCCGCGGCGCCCCCCACCGCCCTGCCCGGCGGAACTGGACGCCTGGCAGGCGGCGTTCGCGTTGGGCGATCCGGTCGACTCGCGTCCGCGAGCCGACGGGGTCCAGCGGGTGAGGGCTTGGCCCGTGCACGAGCCGGACTGGAAACGCGAGATCCTGCTGACCGAATTCGAAGACCCATAACGCTGCAGCGACTAGCGACGCGTCAGGACGTGTTAAACTCTGGTGACGACCAGCCGCGTTTCCAGAGGTTGCTTAAGCCTCTCGGGAGCGCCTTGGAGCTGGGTCGGCGTGCGGCCTGCTAGTGAATGAACATTGGCATGTTGCTCCGATCCCGCTCTTGAGCAAACGTGTCGAGGTCAGCCATGTCCGACGCCACCAACCCCTTTGCCTCTCCGGCCACTGAAGCCGACTACCGTCCGGACGGGCTGCCCGACTCGGCGCTCACGCCTGACCAGCGGCGGCTGCTACAGGTGGGTGAGCTGGTTGTGGCCTGGGAGCGGCGCCGGCTCTGGTACAACGCCGCGCTGGTGGCGGTCAGCCTGCCGCTGATCCTGGCGGGTCTTATCGCGGGCGCGGTCGACCAGGACGAGGCCTTTGCATTGATCCCCGCGGCTATCTTCGCCAACGCCTGCTTCCTGGCGGGCCCGCTGGTCGACGGCTACTGGACCTGGCTGCTGGGGCCCACCACCAGGCTGAGCACCGTGCTGTTCTGGCTCGGCACCGCGGCGGCCTGCGGCCTGGCCATCATGGTCTGCTCGGCCATGGTCTTCGCCTAAACCGCGGCGCTAGGCCGCCAGCCGCCGCTCGGATAGCAGCGGCTCAGGGAACGCCGTCGATGGCGCTGCTACGCGGGCGAGCGCCTGCTCGAGCGCCTCAAGGGACCACGGACGGCCGAGCACCGCGGCGGCGCCGATGCGGGTGGCGGCCGCCACGACATCGCCGCGTGGGTAGTCGAACACCGCGATCACAGGAGCCCCTACGCGCCGGCGGCGGGCGCAGAACTCGGCCAGCCGATCCGCCTCCCGCCCGTCCAGTTGGTCGCCGTCCCACACCGCCAGCCGCTCGCCACTGTGCGGCGGCTCGGGGCGTCCCCGCCTGGCCCACAGGCTGGGGAAGCCAAGCCCGCGGAGCGTGTCGATCCACATCCGGCCGTCGTCGAAGGTCTTGGCGTTGACTAGCACTAGTTGGTGGTCCGTGCCGGCGGCAGTCTCACGGGCGTCGTCCGCCAGCTGCCACCAGTAGACCCGCGGCACGCCCTCCCAAGGCCGACCGGTGCGGAGCTCGCCCTCGCACCAGTCGCCGGCCACCGCTACCAGCTCGGCCGCTGGCGCCCAACTGCGGAGCTGCTTAACTGCGTCGCGCGGCAGGTCGCCGGGCCGGGCCTGTGCTAGCAGGACCCGATCGATCAAGCCCTCGCCAAGAACCCGCTGCGCCTGCAGCAGGTTCTCCGCCCTCTTCCAGAGGTTTGCGCTCGGCAACGCCGACTCGACCATCTGCAGCTCGTCACGGCTCAGCCGGCCGAGCAGCAGCGTGCGGCTCGCGGGCGAGCTAGCAGCATCGAGGGCGGTTGGTTCTTCGATTGGAATCATAGCGCCGCGAGGTTAGAGGTTGCGGGCCGGTCGAGCCAGATCGCTTTGGTTTCACGGGGTCTGACGGACGGCGCCGGCGCCGCAGTCCCGGGCCTTCCGCAACCGGTTCGCCTTGACCGCGGCCGCCACAAACTGATACCTACCGCCCGCTTATCGGTACAGAATCAACGGAGCGAGGAGCTGCGAGCCGGTGCTGCCGCGCGCATTGAAACCCGAACTGGTGTGGGCCCTCGCGGCATTGGCGATGGCGCTTGCGCCGGCCGCCTACGCCCAGCGGGTGCAGGTCCCGGAGGCCAACGGCGCCTACGGAGCGCCCCCGCCGCCGTCGTTCGCTCCGCCGGCGGCCGGCGGGGCGACCCCCATGTACGGCGCGCCGCTCGGAGGCGCCGGGTTCGACCCCTACGCCCTGCCCCCCAGCAGCCCCCCGCCGGTAGTGTCGCCCTATTCGGTGGCCCCCCCCAGCTACCCGCCGCCCTACCAAGCCGCCCCCGCCGCCCCCTACGGGGCGACGCCCTACGGCACTGTGCCCCCGTACCCCGAGGCCGCCGCCGGCCCCAGCCCTTATGCCTGGGAGTCGGGGACCTACGGCTTTGAGACCGCCGACGGCGGGACGCTCGAATTCCAGAGATTTCTTCAAGAACTGGCGTTCGAGTACACCTTCCTGTACGGCGACCACAGCGCCGACGCCCTGGAGATCAACCGGCTGGAGATCAGCAGCACGGTGGCGTTCCCGATGTTTGGCAACATCAAGGCGCCGCTGCTGGTCACCCCGGGATTTGCTTTCAACTGGCTTGAAGGGCCGGTCACCGTTCCGACGATGACCTCTTCAGGCGCCGACCTGCCGCCCCGCGTGTATGACGCCTACCTCGACCTGGCCTGGTTCCCCCAGCCCACGCCGATGTTCGGCGCCGAGCTGGGCGTCCGGACCGGCGTCTGGACCGACTTTCAAGAAGTGAACAGCGACTCGGTGCGGATCCTGGGCCGCGGGCTCGCTAAGGTGCGCGTGTCCCCGACGCTAGAACTGCTAGCGGGCGCCGTATACCTCGACCGCCTGCGTGTCAAGCTGCTGCCGGCGGGTGGCTTCCGGCTGCAACCAAACGACATCTGGGACATCTACATGGTCTTCCCCAACCCCACCATCCGGCGGCGGCTGGCGCCCTACGGCGGCGTCGACTGGGTGTGGTTCACCGCCGGCGAGTACGGCGGGGGGTCGTGGACCATCCGCCGCCTGACCGGCCCGGACCGGTTTGACTACAACGACATCCGGATCTCGACCGGCTTCGAGTGGGAGAACCAGAGCCAGGTGAGCGGCCACTTTGAGGTTGGCGTGGCGTTCGACCGCGAACTGGTCTACGCGTCCGGCGACCCGCCCACGTTCTCGCTCGACACGACCTTCATGATCCGGGCCGGCGTTGAATTCTAACCCTACGAAACCAGGCGGGATAACCCGATGATGTCTGCTCGCACCGTCGCCGCGGCGATGTTCGCCCTGCTGCTTGCTGGCGACGCCGGCCGCGCGCAGACCCCCCCGCCGCCGCAGCACGTCGACCCGCTCGCAATGCCGTCCGCAGTGATGGCGGTCTCCGACCCCTACGTGCAGCCAACGCAGGCCACCAGCGCCTCGAACGGCGTGCTGATGGGCTCCGCCGACACCCAGGCTTCGGGCTCGATCCTCCCGCCGGGCACGCGTGCCGGCGTGTTCCAGAAGCTGAACGTGACTGCCGAATGGATGCCCCGCTTCGACGACGACTCGGTCGGCGTGACCGGCATCGGCGCCGATGTGGTCTTCGGCCTGCCCCTGATGTCACGGGAGACCCCGCTGATCATCACCCCGGCGTACCGCACGAACTTCCTGTCGGGCCCGGACTTTGTCGACCTGCCCGCACGCGTGCACGACGCGCAGGTCGACTTCCACCACTTCCGCCAGCTGAACGAGAACTGGCTGTTCGACGGCGCGGTCACCCTGGGCGTTTACGCCGACGACCACAGCTGGGACGAGTCCGACGCGTTCCGCGTCACCGGTCGGGCGCTGGGCGTGCGGGACTTCCACAACTACTGGAAGGGCGTGATCGGCGTGGTCTACCTGAACCGGGCAGGCTTGTCCGTAGTGCCCGCGGCCGGACTGATGTACGACTGCGGCGACTTCAAGGCCGACTTGGTGTTCCCGCGGCCCCGCCTCGCCTGGCGGACCTACTGCGCCCGCCCCGGCTGCGACGAGCGGTGGGTCTATCTGATGGGCGAGATCGGCGGCAACCGGTGGGCGGTCCAGCGCGACTCTGGCGCCAACGACATCCTCGCCTATCGTGACCTGCGGGTCCTGATTGGGACCGAGCGGAAACTGGTCGGCGGCCTGTCCCGCCGGTGGGAGTTGGGCTACGTGTTTGACCGGGAAATCGAGTACGAGCTGTCGTCGTACGACGCGCCGCTGGACAGCTCGATGTTCATCCGTGGCGGTTTAACGTACTAACCAGCAACGCACCCCGCGGGTGGCTGACTAACAGGCGACCAATTAGACTGATCTCCGGACTATCGCGATGGCGTCCAGGGCGGGTCGGGAGCCCCCGCCGCCCGCACGGCGGACGCGCCTCGTCTCCTCCGCCTTCGGACCAATCATGGCTGCCGACTCGACGCTCGAACTGCCCGACACCGACGCCCCCGAAGCCGACCCGGTAGGCGCCGGGGCCGACGCCGGCCTGCGGCCGCTCACCCGCCCGCCGGGCGTCGACGGCAAGATCTTCTGGTACTACGCGGTCGCGTTCGTGCTGATCCACGTGGCGGCCTGCCTGGCGTTCGTGCCGTACTTCTTCAGCTGGTCGGGCGTTGTGCTCGCGGTGCTGGGCTACTACTGGATCGGCGCCATCGGCATCAACCTGTGCTACCACCGGCTGCTCACCCACCGCGGGTTTGTCTGCCCGAAGTGGCTGGAGCACTTCTTTGCGATCCTGGGCGTCTGCAACCTGCAGGACGCGCCGGCGCGGTGGGTGGCCATCCACCGGATGCACCACCAGTTCTCCGACATGGACCGTGACCCGCACAGCCCGCTGGTCGACTTCCTATGGGGCCACGTCGGCTGGCTGGTGTACCAGAACAAGTACTTTGCCACGGCCGACTTCTACGACCGCTACGCGCGGGACCTTCTGAAGGACCGGTTCTACATGCGGCTGGAGAAGAACTTCATGTGGTTCTGGGTCTACGTGATCCACGCCGCGTTGTTCTATGGCGCCGGCTTCGCCGTCGGCTGGGCCACCTCCGGCACAACTGCGGGCGGCGTCCAGCTGGCGATGAGCTGGCTGGTGTGGGCCGTGTTCGTGAGGACGGTCGCCGTGTGGCACGTCACGTGGGCGGTGAACTCCGTGACGCACCTGTGGGGCTACCGCAACTACGACACCAAGGACGCCAGCCGCAACAGTTGGTGGGTCGCCCTGCTGACCAGCGGCGAGGGCTGGCACAACAACCACCACGCCAAGCCGCGGTGCGTCGCCCACGGGCACCGCTGGTGGGAACTGGACGCCACCTACTGGGTCGTGCTGGTGCTGGAGCGGCTGGGCCTAGCGACCGAGGTGGTCCACCCCAAACGGTACGAGCCGTCTGAGGCGCGCCGCTAAACCGGCAGAGCCGGCGCCACCGTTCGCCAGATCCGATCGTTGCGCGCCCACCCGCCGCACGATCGCCGCTCCCGGCCCACCGAGTCGCCTATGCTTGTGGTGAAGGAGCCTCACCCCATGCTAAAAGCGACCGTGGTCGCGGCCGGACTTCTCATGGCCGCCACGCAGAAGACCCCGTTCGACCTGATGGACGTGCACATCTCGAGCACGCCGTTGGTCGAGCTCAGCATCTGTGTGCTGGTTCTGATCGCCGTGTTGGCGAGCGACAAGTAGCCAACCGGCTACTTGTGGTTGGCGATCGCCCGCTTCATCGCTTCGCCCATGTCGGCCGGGCTCTCGGCGACCTCGATGCCGGCGTCCTGCAGCGCGGCGATCTTGTCCTCGGCCGTGCCCTTCCCGCCAGAGATCACCGCGCCCGCGTGGCCCATCCGCTTGCCGGGGGGCGCCGTGCGGCCGGCGATGAACGCGGCCACCGGCTTGGTGACGTTGGCCTTGATGTAGGCGGCGGCCTCTTCCTCGGCGGTTCCGCCGATCTCGCCCATCATCAGGATCGCCTCGGTGTCGCCGTCCTCCTGGAACAGCTTCAGGCAGTCGATAAACGACGTGCCGTTGACCGGGTCGCCGCCGATGCCGACGCAGGTCGACTGGCCCATGCCCAGGTTGCTCAGCTGCCACACGCCCTCGTAAGTCAGCGTGCCGCTGCGGCTGATCAGGCCGACCGGGCCCTTCTTGTGGATGTAGCCCGGCATGATGCCGATCTTGCACTCCTCGGGAGTGATCACGCCCGGGCAGTTGGGGCCCACCAGCCGGACCGGCTTGTCCTTGATGTAGTCCCACACGCCGACCATGTCCATCACGGGCACGCCCTCGGTGATGGCGCAGATCACCTTGATGCCGGCGTCGACCGCTTCGATGATCGCCTTGGCGGTGAACGGGGGCGGCACGAAGATCATCGACGCGTCTGCGCCGTGCTTCTCGACCGCCTCGGCCACCGAGTCGTAGACCGGGCGGTCCAGCACGGTCTGCCCGCCCTTGCCGGGCGTAACTCCGGCGACCAGGTTGGTGCCGTACTCGATGCAGTTGCGGCTGTGGAACTCGCCCGCCTTGCCGGTCATGCCCTGGCAGATGAGGCGAGTTTCTTTGTTGACTAGGATCGACATGAGAATTGGGCTCTTGGCTGTTGGGCAGAAGCCTTCAGCGATCAGCTGTCAGCTTTCAGCTTTTTTAGGAGCGAAGCGAGCATTCGCTTGACTTCGCAGATGTGCTTATTGAGTTGAGTCCATTGATCCTGGGTCAAGTAGCTCAGGTCATGGGACAGTCGCAGGTGGTACTCGGTTTCGGAGGCGGACCCCATCGCGATTTGTAGGAAGCGGGCGAAGTCGGCGTCGGTCCCCCGACCGCAACCTTCGGCGATATTGGCCGGTATCGAGCTCATCGATCTCCGTAGTTGACTCGTAACTCCGTATCGCTCGTCGCTAGGGAAGTTCTTTGTCTCCCGATAGACGTCGAGGGTGAGCTGATGGGCCTTCTGCCAAACGACCAAATCATGAAAGCTCTTCATCGGCAAGCCCGTTAGCTGGCAAGCTGATGGCTGATCGCTGAGAGCTGACCGCTAGGCCGCCCCCGCGGCCGCCACGACCTTCTGAGCGGCGTCGGTCAGACCGTCGGCCGTGATGATGTCGACGTCCGACTCGGCGAGGATCTTGCGACCCTCTTCGACCTCGGTCCCCTCCAGCCGCACGACCAGCGGCACGTTGAAGCCGACCTCCTTGTACGCGGCCAGCACCGCGTTGGCGATGGTGGTGCACTGCATAATGCCGCCGAAGATGTTCACCAGCACCGCCTTGACGTTGGGGTCGCCCAGCAGGATGCGGAACGCCTCGGTGACCTGGTCCTTGTTGGCCCCGCCGCCGACGTCCAGAAAGTTGGCCGGCTGGCCGCCGTGCAGCTTCACCAGGTCCATCGTGCTCATCGCCAGCCCGGCGCCGTTGACCAGGCAGCCGATGTTGCCCTCCAGCTGCACGTAGCTCAGGCCCGCCTCGCCAGCCCGCAGCTCGTTAGGGTCTTCCTCGCTGGTGTCCCGCATCTCGAGGATGTCCTTGTGGCGGAACAGCGCGTTGTCGTCGAAGTTGATCTTGGCGTCCAGCGCCATCAGGTCGCCGCCGCCGGTCACCACCAGCGGGTTGATCTCCGCCAGGCTGCAGTCCTGCTCCACGAACAGCTTGCAGATGGCCTGCATGAACTTCACGGCCGACTCGACCGAGCCGCCCTCCAGTCCGAGCTTCGCGGCCAGGCCCTTGGCCTGCTCGTCGCTCAGCCCGCCGTCCGGCAGGAACGCCTCCTTGTAAATCTTCTCGGGCGTCTCCTCGGCGACCTTCTCGATGTCCATGCCGCCCTCGGTCGACACCATCAGCACCGGCTTCTTCACGGCACGGTCGACAACGATGCCCAGGTAGAGCTCGCGGGCGATGTCGCAGCCGCCTTCCACCAGCACCTGCTTGACGGTCTGCCCCGCGGGTCCGGTCTGGATGGTGACCAACTCGCCGCCCAAGAGCGCCTTGGCGACGCGGGCCGCGTCGTCAGCGGTCTTGACCAACTCCACGCCGTGCTGGTCGGAGCCCTTGATCGTGCCCTTGCCGCGGCCGCCGGCGTGGATCTGAGCCTTCACTACGGCGATCGGCCCGCCGAGCTTCTCGAAGGCTGCCGCGGCCTCCTCCGGCGTCTTGGCGACGATTCCGTCCGGCTTCGGGATGCCGTAGCTGGCGAGGAGCTGCTTGCCCTGGAACTCGTGAATATTCATAGATTCTCTGCTGCGCAGGTGATGGGGCGACCCCATCGGAGCGGGAATTGTGGGGCGGGGGTGGGTCGGTGTGCGGGTCGATTGCTCGAGAAGCGATGGAGTATAGAGCCGCCCCTGGAGAGCTTCAACGGCCCCAACGTCTTTGCAAACACCGCCTTGCGAGCTTCAACCATCAGCGGTCTCTCGGCTCGCCGAGCGCGGCGATGAGCACCACGCTCGAGCGAGGCCACTCTGGTTCGGTCGCGTAGCGGGTCCGCTCTGCGCGGCAAGAACAGCACTGCCGCTTCGAGTGCAGCTGAAGGCGTGCTCGGCTGACCCCGCAGCGGTCGGCGAATCTTCTCGTTGGTGGGAGCAGTAGGGGGTTAGTACCGCCGAGTCGCATCGACGACGCAAGAGTGCTCTCGCCACCTGCCTGTGCTCGAACGTATTGAAACACTCACACCGGGCCGGTGGATCGACGCGATCTCGAATGGCCCGCAACTTCCCCTCCGTGGATTGCTGCCCCCCCGCAAATCGCTATCATCATGCGGTCAGAGGGGATACCAACCGGGCCTTCTGCTCCCGCGGAAGCCGCATAGCCCCGGATTTCTCCCCCAGGATGCTCTCGCTCGGGCGGCTGAGTCAGCACGATTCCTACACCTTCGGGCCGGCCGAGAATCGACGAAAAGTTAAAGCCCCATTGACGTAGCGACGATATCGTGAAAAATTTCACAGTTGGCCGGTGCCCGCGGTCCGCCTCACCCAGCTGTGAACCGCCACGCCGCCGCTACCGGGCCGCCCCGGCGTCGCCGCGTTAAGTCGCGGGCCCGGTCGCGCCCATCGATAGCACTGGGGCGGTTTACGCCCAAAATCCCAATCTGTCCCACATCGTGGAATGGCATGACGCGTCGGTTTGAAATCAGCAAGGGCCTGAATATCCCGCTCAATGGGGAGCCCCGCCAGACAATCGAACAGAGCCCGCCGGTGCGGCACTACGCCCTCTTGGGTGACGACTACATCGGCATGAAGCCGACCATGGAGGTCGCCGAGGGGGACGAGGTCCGCAAGGGCCAGCTGCTGTTCACCGACAAGAAGAACGAGGGCGTCCGCTTCACCGCGCCGGTCGCGGGGAAGGTGGTCGCTGTGAACCGCGGCGCCAAGCGCCGGTTCGAGTCGCTGGTAATCGAGCAGGCGGGCGACCTGGAGTTTGTGTTCAACTCCTACCCCGACGCCAACCTGGCCCAGCTGCCACGGGAGCAGGTAGTCGACAACCTGGTCAGCTCCGGGCTGTGGACCGCGCTGCGGACCCGCCCGTATAGCAAGGTCCCGGCGATCGACTCCGCGCCGGCGGCGATCTTTGTCACCGCCATCGACACCAACCCACTGGCGATCGACCCCAGCGTCGTGCTGGCCGACCTGCAGGCCGACTTCATCGCCGGGCTCGAGGCGCTGAGCGTGCTGACCACCGGCCCCACCTACCTGTGCAAGGCGGACGGCGTCAGCCTGCCGGGCGAGGACCTCGCCTGCGTCGAGGCGGTTGAGTTCAGCGGCCCGCACCCGGCCGGCCTGGTGGGCACCCACATCCACTTCCTGATGCCCGCCCACATGGACCGCACCGTGTGGCACATCGGCTACCAGGACGTAGCGGCGGTGGGCCGCCTGATGCGGACCGGCGTGCTGATGACCGACCGTGTGGTGTCGATCGCCGGCCCCGCCACCAACGACCCGCGTCTGGTGCGGACCACGCTGGGCGCCAACCTCACCGAGCTGACCGACGGCGAGCTGCGGCTGGACGCCGGGCAGAAGGCCCGCATCGTTTCGGGGTCGGTTCTGGCGGGCCGCACGGCCGAGTCCCCGGTCGACTTCCTCGGCCGGTACCACACGCAGGTGTCGGTGCTGGTGGAGGGGTCCGAGCGGGAGTTCATCGGCTGGATGCTCCCCGGGTTCGACAAGTTCTCGTTCTCCCGCGCTTACGCCGGCAGCTGGCTCGCCAAGTTTATGCCCCCCGACCGGGGGTTCGCGCTGACCACGAGCACCGGCGGCAGCCACCGCGCGATCGTGCCGACCGGCGCCTACGAGAGCGTGGTGCCGCTGGACATCGTCCCCACCCCGCTGCTCAAGGCGCTGGCCGTCGACGACACCGAGACCGCCTTTGCGCTCGGCGCCCTGGAGCTGGACGAGGAGGACCTCGCGCTGTGCACCTTTGTCTGCACCAGCAAGAACAACTACGGCACGCTGCTGCGTGACTGCCTGACAACAATCGAGCGGGAGGGGTAACCCCCCTCACGCACCTCCCACCCCGCCGGGGTGGGCCGTGGCACAGTAGCCAACAGCCAATCGCTAACCGCCAACAGCTATCCATGAAATTCCTTAGGCAACAGCTCGACAAGGTTGCGCCGCTCTTCGAGAAGGGGGGCAAGCTCGAACGCCTGTACCCGCTCTACGAAGCGCAGGACACGTTCCTGTTCACGCCCGGCGAAACGACCAAGTCCGCCTCGCACGTCCGCGACGCGCTGGACATGAAGCGGATGATGTCCATGGTGATCGTGGCCCTCGGGCCGTGCATCCTGTGGGCGCTCTACAACACGGGCTACCAGGCGAACCTCGCGATCTCGCTGGGCGCCGCGCCGATCGACTCCTGGCGCGAGACGCTGCTCGCCCCGCTGGGGCCGATGGTCCACGACCCCAGCAGCATCCTCGGCTGCTTCATCCACGGACTGGTGTGGTTCCTGCCGGTGTACATCGTGACGATGGCCGTCGGCGGCGTGTGCGAGCTGGTCTTCTCGCTGATCCGTGGGCACGAGATCAACGAGGGCTTCCTGGTCACCGGCATGCTGTTCCCGCTGACGCTGCCCCCCACCATCCCGCTGTGGCAGGTGGCGCTGGGTATCATGTTCGGCGTGGTGATCGGCAAGGAGATCTTCGGCGGCACCGGCAAGAACTTCCTCAACCCGGCGCTCACGGCTCGGGCGTTCCTGTACTTCGCCTACCCGGCCCGGATCTCGGGCGAGTGGGTGGCCAGCGGCGCGTCGAACATCGGCGTGTGGGTCGCGGCCAAGCAGGCGGACGCCGTGTCCGGCGCCACGACGCTGGGCGTGATGGTCAACGCCGGCAAGGGCGTGGGCCCCGAGGCCGCGATGTCGCAGGCCAAGAACGCCGACTTCACCTGGCTGGACTGCTTCCTCGGCAACATCCAGGGCTCCATGGGCGAGACCTCCACCCTCTGCTGCCTGCTGGGCGCCGCGATCCTGATCGCCTCGGGCATCGGCTCGTGGCGGATCATGGCTGGTTGCGTGCTGGGCTGCCTGGGCATGGGCTTCCTGTTCTGGGGCTTCCGCGGCACCAGCGACAACCCGCTGGCCGACATCGCCCCGTGGTGGCACCTGGTCATCGGCGGGTTTGCGTTCGGCACGGTCTTCATGGCGACCGACCCGGTGTCCGCCGCGATGACCGAGATCGGCAAATGGTGGTACGGCATCCTGATCGGGGTGATGACCGTGCTGATCCGGGTGGCCAACCCGGCGTTCCCCGAGGGCATCATGCTGGCCATCCTGTTCGGCAACGTGATGGCGCCGCTCATCGACTACTACGTCATCCAAGCGAATGTGAAAAGGAGGATGGCCCGCTATGCAGCGTGACTCCACCGCCGGCACGTTTATCGTGGCCACCGTCTTGTGCGTTGTCTGCTCGTTCCTGGTCGCAGGGACGGCGCAGCTGCTGGACGGCAAGATCAAGAGCAACAAGGTCGTCGACCGGAAAAAGAACGTCCTGATCGCCGCCGGGCTCGTGGACGCGTCCGCCTCGCCCGAACAGGTCGACAAGGAGTACGACGACAAGATCAAGGAGGTCATGGTCGACCTCGCCACCGGCCAGCCGGTCAGCGACGACGAGCTGCCCAAGGGCTACGACCCCAAGAAGGCGGCCAACGACCCCAAGCTGAACGTCCCCGTCGAGAACAACGCCCTGATGGGCATCCGCAACCGCGAGCCGTACGCGCCGGTCTACAAGATCGCGTCCGGCGGCTACGTGCTGCCGGTCTACGGCAAGGGCCTGTGGGGCACCCTGTGGGGCTTCCTCGCCCTGGAGGATGACGCCACGACCGTCAAGGGCATCACCTTCTATGACCACAAAGAGACCCCCGGCCTGGGCGCCGAGATCGCCGACAGCGAGCAGTGGAAAGAGCAGTGGCCCGGCAAGAAGGCGATCGACTCCAACGGCGACGTCCAGCTCCAGGTCAAGAAGGGCAAGACGGCCTCCGACAACCCGGCGTTCGACTACACCATCGACGGCGTGTCCGGCGCGACCATCACGTCCAAGGGCGTCGACCACCTGATCAAGTACTGGCTCGGCGACGACGGATTCGGCAAGTACCTGGCGAAACAGTAACCACGCAACCACGGCCCAAGCGGCGAGTCCCTCCCGCAGCAGCCCGGAGCACGACCCATGGCGAAAGCCTCCCCCAAAGACGTTCTGGTCGACCCGATCGTTAACAACAACCCGATTGCGCTGCAGGTGCTCGGCATCTGCTCCGCGTTGGCGGTCACGACCAAACTCGAGACCTCGCTGCTGATGGCCGGGGCGGTGATCTTTGTGACCGGAATGTCCGGCGCGGCGGTCAGCCTGGTCCGCAGCTACGTGCCCAGCAGCATCCGGATCATCGTGCAGATGACCATCATCGCGTCGCTGGTGATCGTGGTCGACCAGTTCCTCAAGGCCTACTTCTACGACATCAGCAAGCCGATCAGCGTGTTCGTCGGCCTGATCATCACCAACTGCATCGTGATGGGCCGCGCCGAGGCCTACGCCATGAAGAACTCGCCCGGCATGAGCTTCCTGGACGGCATCGGCACCGCGCTCGGCTACAGCCTGATCCTGGTGGTCGTCGGGTTCTTCCGCGAGCTGCTGGGGAGCGGCAAGCTGATGGGCTTCGACGTGATGCCCGACTCGTACGTCGGCAACGGCCTGATGCTGCTGCCGCCCAGCGCGTTCTTCCTGATCGGCGGGTTCATCTGGATCCTCCGCACGCTCAAGCCCGAGCAGATCGAGCACGACGCCTAGCCCGTCCGCCGGTCCCCCCCGCCGTTAGCGTTCAGCCAACAGCAAAGAGCCAAGACAATGGAACACTACATCGACATCTTCCTCCGCTCGATCTTCGCGGAGAACCTGGCGCTCGCCTTCTTCCTGGGCATGTGCACGTTCCTGGCGGTCAGCAAGAACGTGAAGATGGCGGTCGGCCTGGGGATCGCGGTGATCGTGATCATGACCATCACGATCCCGGCCAACAACCTGATCTACCAGTTCCTGCTGAAGGAGGGCGCGCTGTACTCGTGGCTGCCGGCCTCGGCCTCTTCGGCGCTCGGCATCACCGCCAGCACCAACTTCGAGTACCTCGGCCTGATCAGCTACATCGGCGTGATCGCGGCCATGGTGCAGATCCTCGAGATGACCCTCGACCGATTCTTCCCGCCGCTCTACAACGCGCTGGGCATCTTCCTGCCGCTGATCACCGTGAACTGCGCTATTTTGGGCGGGTCGCTGTTTATGGTGGAGCGTGACTACAACTTCCCCGAGAGCTGCGTGTTCGGCTTCGGGTCCGGCGTGGGCTGGGCGCTCGCCATCGCGGCCCTGGCCGGCATCCGCGAGAAGATGCGCTACAGCGACGTCCCCGCCGGGCTGAAAGGCCTGGGCATCACCTTCATGACGGTCGGCCTGATGGCCCTGGCCTTTATGTCCTTCGGCGGCATGTAGCACAGCGCCGCCGCCCGACACCACATCGAATCAAGAGAAACCTCGAGTCGCCTGTCTCAGGCTTGCCCGCTACGCCCCCTGGGCCGATAGCCGAAAGCCAACAGCCGAAAGCCAATACATGACCGTTATCCTTGGCATCCTGTTGTTCACGATCATCGTCCTGGCGCTGGTGGCGATCATCCTCGCCGCCAAGAGCCAGCTCGTCGCGTCCGGCGACGTCGAGATCGTGATCAACGAGCAGAAGACGATCCACGTCCCCGCGGGCGGCAAGCTGCTCAACGCGCTGGCCGACGAGGGCATCTTTGTCTCCAGCGCGTGCGGCGGCGGCGGCACCTGCGCCCAGTGCGAGGTGAAGATCCACGAGGGCGGCGGCGAGATCCTCGAGACCGAGAAGGCCCACATCAGCAAGAAGGAGGCCCGCGAGGGCTGCCGCCTGTCCTGCCAGGTCGCGGTCAAGCAGGACATGAAGGTCGAGGTCCCGCCAGAGGCCTTCGACACCAAGAAGTGGGAGTGCACGGTCCGCTCGAACAACAACGTCGCGACGTTCATCAAGGAGCTCGTGCTCGAGCTGCCCGAGGGCGAGGACGTCAACTTCAAGGCCGGCGGCTACATCCAGATCGAGTGCCCGCCGCACGTGGTCCACTACAAGGACTTCGTCATCGACGAGCGGTTTCACGAGGACTGGGACAAGTACAACGTCTGGCAGTACACCTCGAAGGTCGACGAGGAGGTCGTGCGGGCGTACTCCATGGCCAACTACCCGGGCGAGAAGGGCATCATCATGCTCAACGTCCGCGTGGCGAGCCCCCCGCCCCGCATCCCCGACGCGCCCCCCGGCAAGATGTCCAGCTACATCTTCAACCTGAAGCCGGGCGACAAGGTCACGATCTCCGGGCCTTACGGCGAGTTCTTCATCAAGGAGACCGACGCCGAAATGGTCTACATCGGCGGCGGCGCCGGCATGGCCCCGCTCCGCAGCCACATCTTCGAGCTGTTCAAGAACCTCCAGACCGGCCGCAAGGTGAGCTACTGGTACGGCGGACGCAGCTCGCGCGAGCTGTTCTACGTGGACCACTTCCGGAAGATCGAAGAGGAGTACCCGAACTTCAAGTTCAACATCGCCCTCTCCGAGCCGCTGCCCGAGGACAACTGGACCGGCTACCAGGGCTTCATCCACCAGGTGCTGCTCGACAACTACCTGAAGGACCACCCAGCGCCGGAAGACATCGAGTACTACATCTGCGGCCCGCCCATGATGAACGCGGCCGTGTTCAAGATGCTCGACGACCTGGGCGTTGAGAAGGAAAACATCGCCTACGACGACTTCGGTGGGTAACGGCGTGGCTACCGGTTACCGCC
This sequence comes from Posidoniimonas corsicana, assembly GCF_007859765.1. Lineage (NCBI taxonomy): Bacteria > Pseudomonadati > Planctomycetota > Planctomycetia > Pirellulales > Lacipirellulaceae > Posidoniimonas > Posidoniimonas corsicana. The sequence continues at coordinate 1,633,852 of NZ_SIHJ01000001.1, read as the reverse complement.
TTGTCGGCGCCTGCCTGCTGGCGTTCGCCGCCGGACCGCTGCTGATCGGCTGCGCCCCCGGCCCGGTCGACGGGACCATCCAATCGGCGCCCTCGGTGGTCACGTTCGCCGGACCGACCATGGGCACGCGGTACTCGGTGAAGGCGGTCACGCCGGACGCCGCGGAGCGGCTGGAGGAGTTGCAGCACGAGGTCGACGCGCGGCTCGCCGAGATCAATCGGCGGATGTCCACCTACGACCCTGAGTCGGAGCTGTCGCGGTTCAACCAGTCGGAAAGCGACGACTGGTTCGAAGTCTCGCCCGAGACCGCCAAGGTGGTCGCGTACGCGCTACGGATCTCGCAAGACACGGACGGCCGGTTCGACCCCACCGTTGGTCCGGTCGTGAACCTGTGGGGCTTCGGCCCGGACGGCCGCCGCACTGAGCCGCCGACCGACGAACAAGTGCAGGCGGCGCTCGCCCGGATCGGCTACCAGTCGATCGAAGTTCGGCTCGACCCGCCCGCGATCAAGAAGTCGCGGCCCGACGTCTACCTGGACCTGTCGGCCATAGCCAAAGGTTACGGCGTGGACGCCGTTTCCGACCTGCTCGCCGAGCTGGGCGCGACCGCGTCGATGGTCGAGATCGGCGGCGAGGTGGTCTGCCGCGGCGTGAAGCCGGACGGCCAGCCCTGGCGGATCGGCGTCGAGAAGCCCGACGAGAACGGCAGCACCCTGCAGACGGTGTTGGAACTCCGCGACCGGTCGATCGCCACCTCCGGCGACTACCGAAACTTCTTCGAGGAGGACGGTCGGCGCTTCTCCCACACCATCGACCCAGCCACCGGCCGCCCCGTGCAACACAAGCTGGCTACCGTGAGTGTGCTGGCGCCCTCCTGCATGCGGGCCGACGCGTTGGCGACCGCGTTGTTGGTCATGGGCCCCGACGAGGGGTACAATTGGGCGAACGAGAACAGCGTGGCCGCCCTGCTCATCGAACGCACGCCCGAGGGGTTCCGCGAACGCCGGACGCCGGCGTGGGACTCCCTGTCCGAGGGCGACAACTAGAACCTTTCCGCTATGACCCAAGTCCTGATCACCGCCGCCGTGTTTGCGATCGCCCTGGCCGGGATGGCGATCGGCGTGCTCATCAGCAACCGCCGCATCAAGGGCTCGTGCGGCGGCCTGGCCAACTTCAAGGACCGCGACGGCAACTCCATCTGCGAGGCCTGCAGCAACCCCTCGCCCGAATGCCGCGGGGAGCGGGCCCGCGAGCACGCCGCTTCGGCAAACGACTAGCCGGGGGGGCGTTCCTCGGCTCGCGTCGCACAGCGCCGGCAGGCCAGCCAGAGCATCAGCAGCAACGCGGCCGCCAACGCGGTCCCGTTGATGCTCGTGACGAGCGTGAACCCCGTGTCCGGCGGGGCAATCCCGAGCTTCTGCAGAAACGCGCGCGTCGATAGCAGGTTGAACGAGGGCGTTAAGCAGAGGGCGGCCAAGCCCCACCTAGCCCACCTTGGGATCCCCCGCCAAGACCGCTCCGGCCGCCCGGTCGCCAGGCCCGTGATGGCCGCCACCAGCAGCAGCGCGTCGTACGACTGGTGGAATACCGTGACGACGATAGCCAGCGCCGCGAGCGCGCCAGACTGCGTCGCAGCGCCCGCCGAGTCGCCCTGACTATTCAACCGCCGCAGCGCGACGCCAATCGGCGTCAGCAGCACCAGCATCACGGCCATGCTAACCGCGTAGCCGGGGCTCCAGTCCATCCACTTGCTGATCAGGCTCAGCAGGTCGACCTGGGTGAAGCTGTTGATCGGCAACTGGTCGACCTGCGCCGCACGAGCCTCGGTGCTGTCGGTGATCGATGCGAGGAACGAATCGAATCTACCGCCAGCCGCCAACCAACCAACCGCCGCCGCCGAAGCAACGCCCGTCAGCCCGCCACCCCGCACCGCCGCCTTCAAGTTCCCCCGCACGGCCAGCAGAATCAGCAGCGGGATCAGGTAGGTCGGCTTCCCGGCCGCCAGCAGCACGCCGCAGGCGGACAGCCAGGGCCGGCTCGCGGCGTAGCGCAACGCGACCAACGCCCCCAGCACCAATTCTAACGTGAAGTAACCTGACGCCAGCGTGGCCTGCCCGCCGCGTGTCATCAAGAGCAGGCAGCCGATCAGCGGCCACGCGCCGGGCGCCTGGGCCGCGTCGGCGGACAGCCGCGCAATCGCGTAGATCATCGCCAGCAAAAGCGCGAAGTAAGTCACGCTTGCCGGCAGCAGGGGGAGCAGCGTAAGCGGTGCGTGCAGAAGAAAATGGGACGGCGTGTAGAGCGGAACGGGGTCCGCAACGGGGTAGCCGTCCACAAACGCCTGGCCGTAGGGACTGACGCCATCGACAAACGCCTGACATGGATAGTAGACGCCGTGCGCGAAGTCGAAAAAGCCGTCCTGTTGCGGGTCGTACGGCCCTGAGACATGCCGCCCCTCAAAAGCCCGGTAGCCGCCCAGGCAGATGCAGGCGGCGGCAACCACGCCGAGCGCGGCGAGGGCGGCCAGCGGCAGCTCCCAGTCGCCGGCGGGCCTGCTGTCGTCAGCCCCCATCGCCCGCCCCGGAAACGGCCGCGATGGTATCCTCCCGGCCCAACGGAGGGACCGTCAGCCCGGCGTGCGCGGCGACCGTGTTCAACTCGAAGTGCTCGGCGAACCGCTCGAGCATCTCGACCAGCAACGCCCACTTCGCTTCCCCGGGCAGCCTCATGCCCGGGAGAAAGGTAAGCTCCGGATCGTCCTCAGCGCCCATGAAGTCGAGCGGGTGCAAGAGCAGCGACGGCGCCACGCCACGGACCTTGCAGAGCCGCGCCGCGGTTTGCAGATAGGCCGCCGCCGCGCCGCGGGAGTACTGCGCCAGGTGCGCGAGGTAGGTCATGTGGATAGGCGTTCGCAGCAGCGGCATCGTGGTGACGGGCAACTCGGTGATGCCGCCGTACGGCGTGTCGATGCGGTGCGGACGCAGCGGGCGGAAGGCGTCGGTCCACGAGCCGAACATCTGCCCGCGTGGACCGCTGCTCCAGAGCGAGTTAGCCGCGCAGTACATCCGGGCCAGCGGCGCCGTGGCCGCCGGCAGGCTGCTGGAGTCGTAGGCGTAGTCGAGCTCGGTGAGCAAGCCGAGCAGCTGGGCAGAGTTGCTGAAGCCCGGCCCACGGAAACCCCGCGGCGGTGCGCCGGTCAGGAGCCGGATGGCGTCGTGCGCGTCCAGGATCTCGCGGCGTTGCTCGGCACGGGGGAGCGTCTGCAGCCATGGGTAGTGGTTGTAGGTGTGGTTGCCGATCTCGCAGCCGGCCTCGGCTAGCTGGCACACCGCGTCGCGTCCCGACTCGGACTCCAGATCCTTGCCGACGACAAACACCGTCATGCGGAGGTCGAACCGCTCGAGCGCAGCCACCACACGCGGTGCCACGACGTCCAGGTAGCAGGGGTAGTGTTCCCAGTTCCCCGGCCCCAACGTCCTCAGGTACGCCCACTTGTTGTCAAGGTCGAGCGATAAGCTCGCGAGCGGCTTGCGCATCGTCACCTCGTGTGGGTCGGGTGGGGGTTGTCGGGCTTTGACCAGCAGCAAGCGCCGGGGCCAGCACACCGGCGATCGCCTCGTCGGCAACCTGCACGGTCTCGTTGACGTTGAGGTTCCCCTTGAGTATGTGGGCCGAGTTCACTGCGTACACGCCGGGGATGGAGGTCTGCAGCGGGGGCAGACGCTCGGAGTAGCCCAGCGTCGGCAGCGCCATAACGCTGCGGGCCCGGCAGACCTGGAACGCCTGCACGTCGTCGCGAGAGAAGTGCGGGTACATCTTCTCGAGCGTGCCGATCCACCGCTCACGGAGCGACCCGTCTGACTCCTCGAACAGCGGGTCGTCCGACGGGACGTACTTCGGCAGGTAGACCAGCGCGTGCCCGCCGAGTTCTTCCCGGTCGACGATAGTGGTCATCTCGATCACGGCGGTGAGCGGCACCCACGCGTCGGTGATGTTCGTGACGTAGTACTTGGAAATCGGCTTCTTGAGCAGCAGCGATGCGCAGACGATGCCCAGGTACCGCACGCCGTCGAACCGTTCCCGTTCGCCGGCCGTCAGGTCCGGGAGCGCCCGCGAGATGACCGGCGTCGGCGTCGTGAACACCACGTTGTCGAAACGCCGCGGCGGCTCGCCGCCGTAGGTGACCCTCACCCCGCCCTGTTCCGCCGCCACGGCCTCATGGACGGGCGCGTCGCACTCGATCCGCACGCCGGCGCCGCGGAGCGTCTCCGCAAGCCGATCGAGGATCGCCGCGTACCCGCCGGGCACGTAGCCGAACATCTCCTTCTTCAGCCCTGAACGCCGCGCCGCGTACATCCGGTTGATGTGGGCCCAGATGAACGCGGCCGAGGTGTCCCGGTAGGCGTCGCCCAGCTTGGCCTTGAGCAGCGGCAGCCAGATCTTCTCGAACACGCCGGCGCCCGAGTGCCTGCGGAGCCACGACTCGACCGAGACCTTCTCCAGGGATTTCCAGTTCTTCAGCTTCGAGGCGTAGAAGATCGTGGCGCCCAGGCGGAGCTTCTCCGCCAGCGTCAGCGGCGGAAAGCGGAGGAACTCGACGGAGTTGGACATCGAGTAGAGTTCGCCACCGGAGTAGAAGCCGGTCTTGGTCTCAACCCACCGCATCGACTCCTCCACCCCGATCTCGGCGAGCAGGGCGTGGAGGTGCGTGTCCGAGAGCAGCGTCACGTGGTAGAAGCGGTCCCAGGTGACATCGCCCAGTCGCCAGGCGCTGGCCAGGCCGCCCAGCGTGGGCGCGGCCTCCAGCAGCGTCACCCGCTGACCGCGTTGCGCAAGCCGGTACGCGAGCGTCATGCCGAGCATCCCGCCGCCCACGATGGCCCAGTGCTTCCGATTGTCCGCTTCCGAGTCGTGCATGCTACCTCCCCAGCCGGCGGCGGACGATCAGCGACATCGTCTGCCGGATCGTGCGGAGGACGTTCATCTTGCTCTCGCCGGGCTTCTGGTCGTAGCGGAGGATCATCGGCGCCTCGCCCATCACCAGCCCGCGGCCGCGGAGCTTGAGCAGCACGTCGACCATGCAGGAGAAGCCCTGCTCGCTGACGAACCGGTCGCCGTAGTGCCGCATGGCGTCGGCCAGGGGCGCTGCGCGGTACGCGCGGTAGCCGCAGGTGTAGTCGCGCACGCCGTGGATCGGCAGCGCAAGCTTGAACAGCACCAGCGAGGCTCGGCTCAGCAGGTTGCGGTACAGCGGCACGCCCACCACCCTCGCGCCGGGCTGGAAGCGGGAGGCGATGACCAGGTCGTGCCCCTCGTTAATCATGGCGAGCATGCGGGGCAGCAGGCCGGGCGGCTGGGTGTTGTCCGCGTCCATCGTGACGATGATGTCGCCGGGACCGGCGTCGGCCACCGCGGCCTCCAGGCCGGTGCGCAGTGCGGCGGCCAGTCCGCGGTTCCGCTCGTGCCGCACCACCCGCACGGGATAATGAAACGACGCCTGGCTGGCAACCATCGCGGTGTCGTCGGCGCTGCCGTCATCGACAACGATGATCTCGTGTTCCAGCACGCCGTCTGCCAGCGTCGCGGAGATTGCGTCAAGCAGCGGCGGGAGCGCGGCGCCCTCGTTGAACGCAGGCAGCACAACCAGCACCCGGCGACCGTCGCGATGGGCGACCGCGCCGGAGCTGACCAGCTCGTCCGTATCGGCCAGCGAGAGAGGGCTGTCGGGGAGGTGGTTGATCGAGGTCATGGTACTCTGTTTCGCCTGGAGTTGTTCATGTCCGCCTGCCGCCGGTTCAGCCGTAGCACACCTGCGCCCGCGGGGGATCTCCCGGGTGGGTTGGGCGCCAGAGGCCCGACCACTGCGCCGCGAGCAGGGTGACGTACAGCGGGTTGAGCAGCCCGTACCGTTTCCACAGCCGACGCGGCTCCTTCACCAGGCGGTAGAACCACTCGAGTCCCCGGTCCTGCATCCACTTGGGCGCCTGGTCGAGCTGGCCCGCATGGAAGTTGAACGCGGCGCCAACGGCCAGCAGCGGCATCGAGACCTCCTCGCGCATTTCGTACGCGAACACCTCCTGGCGAGGACAGCCGAGCCCAACAAATGTGACGCCGGCGCCGCTGTCGCGGATCTCGGCGACCAGTTCCTGACGCTCGTCCGGCGTGAGCGTGCGGAACTTTGACGCCCGCGCGCCTGCGATCTGCAGGTCCGGAAAGCGTCGCTGCAGGTTGGAGGAGAGCGCCGCAAGCAGATCCTCGTTCCCCCCGAACAAGAAGACTGGCACGCCGTCCGCCGCCGCCTGCTCACAAACGTGCAGCATCAGGTTCGGCCCGTACACGCGGTCTGCTAGGCCGGCGCCGTGCATCCCGTTGAGCGCCCAGCGGACCGGCTGCCCATCAGGGCAGAGCATCTCGAACGAGTTCAGCCGGTAGCGGTGCGCGGGGTCGAGCACGCCGGTCATCAGGCCGTGCACGGCTAGCGCAGAGACCGCATACGGGCGCCGCTCCCGCGCGGCCGCCATCACACGGCCTACCGCCCCGGCGTAGTCGACCCCGTCGATCATCACCCCCAACACGCTGTGCTTGGTGTCGCTGGTCATGCGATTGCCGCCTCCGTCCAGCGTTCGACGTTGGCCTCGTAGATCTGCTGCAGGATCTCCGGGACGTCGTGCTCCAGGCGCCAGTCGGGGTAGTCCCGTTGGAACGCGGCGAGGTCGCTGATCCACCAGATGTGGTCACCGGACCGGTTCCCCTCCTCGTAGGTCCACTGCAGGTCACGACCGGCGACCTGCTGGCACAGGTCGATCGCCTCGAGCATCGAGCAGTTGCTGTACCGCCCGCCGCCGATGTTGTAGACCGCCGCGCACTTGGGGTCCTGGTAGAATGCGTGGAAGGCGCGGATCAGGTCGGCGCTGTGGATGTTGTCCCGCACCTGCTTGCCCTGGTAGCCGAACACGCTGTACGGCTCGCCGGTCACCGTGCACTTCATCAGGTACGCCAGGAAGCCGTGCAGCTTGGCGCCGGAGTGGCTGGGGCCTGTTAGGCAGCCGCCGCGGAAGCACGCGGTCCGCATGTCGAAGTACCGGCCGTACTCCTGCACAAGCACGTCGGCGGCCACCTTCGACGCCCCGAACAGGCTGTGCTTGGAGTTGTCGATCGACATGTCCTCGCGGATGCCGCCGGCGTAGGTGTGGTCGGGGTCGATCTCCCAACGCGTGGCCTGCTCGACCAGCGGCAGGCTGTTGGGCGTGTCGCCGTAGACCTTGTTCGTCGAGGTGAAGATGAAAACCGCGTCGGGGCAGTTCTGCCGCGCCGCCTCAAGCAGGTTGAGCGTCCCCTGGGCGTTGACGCCGAAGTCAATCTTCGGCGCCCGCGCCGCCCAGTCGTGCGAAGGCTGTGCAGCGGTGTGGATGATCAGCTCTACCGCCGAACCGTACTTGTCGAACAGCGCGTCGACAGCCGCGTCGTCGCGGATGTCGATGCTCTGGTGCGTGTACCGGCTGCCCAGCCGCTGCTGCAGCCGCAGACGGTTCCACTTAGTGGAAGCGTCTGCGCCGAAGAACTGCTGCCGCATGTCGTTGTCGACGCCCACAACGTCGAACCCCGACTCGGCGAAGAAGGCCGCGGCCTCCGATCCGATTAACCCGGCAGAGCCGGTGACTATCGCTACGCTCATGGTTGTCTACTCTCCGCTTAGGTGTCGCCTCAGTCGATGTGTCTACTCTCGCCGCCAACTACCCGCGTGCCCGGCCGCCGGTCAGCATCCGTTGCACCCGCTGCACGGTCAGCTTGGGCGCCAGGCTAGCCGCGAGGGCCAGCTTCAACTTGCCGCGGAGGGCGCGGTCTCCGTACAGGTCGCCCACGCCCGCCAGGTAGCTGGACCGGGCGTAAGCGTCCAGCCACTCCAGCGCCCGGCGGTGCAGCGGCGCCGAGTCGCGGGACTCGGCGAACTCCTCGTAGCTGATCGGCGGCCGCCCGGCGCCGCGCCGCGTTGCCAGCTCGCGGGCGTAGTCGATGCCCCGGCGGATCGACTTCATGTACCTGCCGTTGAGGCTGCCGCTGTGCACCCGCACGTGGTACATGACCGGCCCGATAGTGGAGATCTGCGACGCCTCGCTCAGGCGGAGGAACAGGTCGTGGTCCTCGCTCACCAGGCGGTACGGCCAGTACGCGCCGACCCGGCGGACAAGTTCTGTGCGGGCCATCACGCTAGCGTGGACGATGGCGTGCCGACCCTCCTCTAGCGCGCGTCGGATCTCGGTGTGCGTCGCGGGCATCTTCAGGCTGCCCCCCACACGCGTGGCGCCGAAGTGCGAGGTCTGGCAGCCCACGCACCCGACCTCGGCGTGCAGGTCCAGGTAGGCCGCCTGCCGCTCGAGTCGCTCGGGCAGCGAGAGGTCGTCCGCGTCCATCCGCGCGACGTACTTAGCTCGGCAGTGGGCCAAACCGGTGTTCAATGCCGCGGCCAGCCCGCCGTTCTCCTGGGTGACGACTCGCACCCGCGGGTCCTCCAGCGAAGCGAGGTACTCCGGCGTCCCGTCGGTCGAGCCGTCGTCGACGATGACGAACTCGAAGTCCGCAAGCGTTTGCCCCAGCACCGAGTCGACCGCCGCCGGCAGGTACGGCATCGCGTTGTAGGCGGCCATCAAGACCGAAACTCTTGCATCGCTCATGCCATCGCTCCTGTTGCACCCCAGCCGCCCGAGGCGGCGCCGGCCCGGCGGGTCGTCGCGGCGCGGGCGGTCTCCGTTCGCGGCGCGAGGGCCGCGCAGACAACCAGCACGCCGGACAGCACCACCATCTCTCGGGGCATGATGTAGGTAGTTGTGGTGAAGCTGCTGGCGACGATGGTGACCATCATCGCGAACAGCATGCGGTAGGCCGGCTGGTCGGGGCTAGCGCCCAGGACGCCGAGTCGGAGCAGGGTCGTCCACCCGATTGAAACCACCAACGCTGCGCCGATGAGGCCGGTGTGCAGCATGGTTTCGAACACCACGTTGTGCGCGTGCCCCGGCGCCCACCGCAGGGCGTGGAGCAGCTTCACCCGCCGGTGCTCGGTCCAGAAGGCGCCGTAGCCGAATCCCTGCACGTAGCGGCCGTCACCCAGCTCGTAGAGTTTCTCCCACAGCGGCAGGCGGCCATTGAGCGAGCCCGCGTCCTCGCGGCGGCCCATGTTGGCGGCCTGCCCGGCGTCCTTAAGCAGCTTGCCGCCTGTCAGGCCGGCTGCGACCAGCGCGCCGCCCAGCACCACGGCGCCAAGGGAAGCAAACACGACCCGTTGCCGCCAAGTCATCCCGAGTGCGTAGTAGGCCGCGACGCCGACCACGCAGCAGGCCAATGACGTCCGAGACCGGGTCAGCAGCAGCGCGGCGGTCATCAGACCCGCCAACACGACGAACCGCCAATCGATCCCGCCGCGTCGGATCCTGGCGAACCCCAACGAGCCGATGATCACGAACGTCGCGTACTTGGCCAGCACGTTGGGGTGGAGCGAGCCCGACAAGCGGAACACGCCGTCGACTTGGGCCGGGCTGTACCCGGCAACCACCGTGGCGCAGGCGACGGCGACCGAAAGCGTGCACGAGAGCGTCAGGATCTTAGCGATCTCCAACGCCGTGAAACGCAACGCCATCCCGAACGCGAGCATCGCGTAAACGGAGATGCGAACCAGCTCCAGTCCGGTGCTCAGTCGACTTTCGCTCCACACGTAGGACGCGAACAGGACGGCTAGGAACGCCGCGATCAGCGCTGTCAGCAGCGTTGACTCGAACACCGCGTCCCGGCGTCGGGTCGCCAGGCAGTACACCGCCAGCAACCCTGACAGCGCGAACGCCGCCTTGCGTTCAACGGGCACCCCTCCCATGTCCTTCTCCACCGCCTCGGCGCCATCGAGGAGGGCCTGCACAACCTCCGCCTCGGTCAGCCCTGCGCTGCGGAAATCGTGCATCATCCCCATGTACATCAGGCATAGCAAAATGGAAAACACCCAAACGCCCGCGCCGAACACGCGTAAGCGGCGCGGACCGGCGTCGGCAGCTTCGAGTGTGTTCGGCGGGGTGTGCATGGTGTCGCAAACGCTCGCTATGCGCGGGCATGGGATGGTTTGGGAAGGTCAACGTCGGAGTGGTAGTGCTTCCACATCGCGTCCCATGCCAAGATGTGCAACGGCGCCGACCGAGCGATCATCGCCCAGGCGATGCCCATTGGGCCCTGGGCGTAGACCAGCGGAGCGCCGACCAACAGGGCCGCGGCCAGCTGCAGCAGCGAGACCTGCGTCATCTTCTTGCCCAGCTCCAACGCGGTGAGCGCCGCGTCGACCGGAATCGCCACCGCCTGCAGGCAGACAGCGGCCGCCAGCAGCAGCACGAGTTGCGGGTCCGCGAACTGCTCGCCGAAGAACACCTGGATCATGAAATCACCGGCCCACGCGAGCAGGAACATCCCGGCGGCCGCGAGCACGATGCCGGCCAGTGTCAGACGCACGGTGTGCGTGAACAGGCCCGGCGTGCCGTCCGCCGCCTGGACCCGCGCCGCCCACGACCGCGCGAACGAAGTCATCGCCAGAATCAGCGGGTTAGCCAGCATGACCACCGAGAACGCCGCGCTGAACACGCCCAACGCGTCCATGCCGTGCATCCCGAGCAGCATCCACCGCAGCACGCCGTCGCCGATAAGCCACGCGACGGCGACCACCAGCATCCAGCGCCCGAACCCCCAGTTGGACCGGGCATCGCGTGACAACTCCTCGGCGATTACTCCACCGCCCCGCGTGAGACGCCATACCACCGGCAGGCAGAGTCCGGCCGCGAGGGCGGTCGCGACCAGCGCTACGCTAGGCGTGAGCCTGCCATTGTGGGACAGCGTTAGCAGCGAACCGACCGACAGCACCGCGATGGGCCCATCCAGCAGCAGCAAACCGGCGGCGCGGAAGTCGGCAATGAACACACGGCGGACATGCTCGCGGAGCAGGAACAAGAACGAGAGCGGCGCCATCGCAAGGCAGAACGGCGACAGCCAATTCTGCAGCGGAGCAGCGAGCAGTCCGCCTACAACGCACAGCGCCGCCAGGCCGACGGCCATCGCAGCCGCCATCACCGTGTTGCTGGCGCGGTACCGCCGCCGATCAACCTCGTTGAGCCGACACGCCCGTGCCGTGTAGGGGACCCACACCAGCGCGTTCGCAACGCCCGCCACCAGCCAGAACAGGAACGGACCCAACGCATAGATCCCAAGCGCCTCCTTGCCGAGCGTCCTGCCGACGATCACGGTCGCGGCGAAGCTCGCCAGGCTCACGACCGCCTGATCGGCCACCGTCCACGCCCCTTGCGCAGACGCGTTGGCAGGCGTCACGTCTGTCGAAGGGTGTCGGGGGATGGTCTGCATTGAGGGGCGTAGAAGGTGTTGGGCCTGCCGCGGGGCCGGGCCGGATCATCGTCTATTAGGGGTGTGTGCTAGAGGCCTGAACCGAACCAACGTGGCGAGAACCTCTTTCGTCGCGTGACTACCGATCCAACAACCGGGACGCCGGCCTGCGTGAGGCGGCTCAGCGCGCCGCTGGCGGCCTGGCGGCGGGTCTTCTGGCTGCGGAGCACCAGCAGCACCGCGTCGGCCGCTTGCGCGAACGAAACCACCGCGCCGGCCAGCGTGTCGGCCGGCGGCAGGTCGAGCAGCAAGATCGCGTACTCGTCCCGCAGTTCCGACAGCAGGGACGAGAACTGATCGGCAAGCGTCAGCGAAGTGTCGAGCGCACCCGATGGCATCACGTCGAGCCCCTTAACGCCGGTGGCGTGGATGCAGTCGGTCAGTTCGGCGGCGCCGGAAGCGGCCTCGGCGAGCCCAGGAGCCGAAGCGAGGTTGAACGACCGGGACAGCTGAGGCCTGTCTGCGTTGCAGTCCAATAGCAGCACGGGGCCTAAGCTATGGCTAGCAATGCGGATCCCGGTGTTTGCCGCGATGGTAGTCGCGCCGCACTGCCGGTGGCATCCCAGCAGCCCCACAACGAAACCGCTGCCCGGATTGGCTTCGCTGGTCCGCAGACGCCACACAATGGCGTCGTAGGGGTCGGGGCCCGGCCGATGCGAGGCGGCAGACCCGTCGAGGGCGCCGGCGGTCGGCCTGGCGGCGGACGCCCCAGGTTGTGAGTGTTGACTTGGGTCCATGCTTACCCCGCGGCGAGCCGCGGCAGTCTCCGGCGGTTGCTAACGTTGCAGGACGCGGCCGTGCCGGCGTCCCTCGGGCACCTCGGCGAACACTGGCAGGCCCAAGTCGTGCTCTACCTCGCTCGCGGACCGGACATTGCCGTTGAGGCTCTCGCTGAGCACAACGGCGCCAACGGCCCCCCCAACCGCCAGCATCAGGGCGCCGGCCGCCACCAGCAGCTTCGAGGGGCTGACCGGCTTCTCCTGCAGCGTCGCGGGCTGGGGCACGCTGAAGCTCGACACCCGCTGCGCCTGCAGCTCTTCGTCGATGCGGGCCTGCTCCAGGTTGTTGGCGTACTTGAAGTACTTGTCGCTGGCCAGCTGCGCCTCGCGCTGCAGACCGTCGACCTCTACCTCAAACTGGTTGAGCCGTTTCATGTCGCTCACGACCAGCCTTTTCTGCTCGTCGAGCGCCTTGAGCCGGGCGGACAGCCCGGCGGCCAGCGTCTCCTGCTGCTTGAGCTCGAGCGACAACGCGCGGCGGACCGGGTTGATGTCATCGACGGTCTCCTCCCGTTGCTCCTGCTGCTGGTCGACAATTTCCTTAGCCTTGGCAACCTGCGCGCTAACCGCCTTGACCATCGGGTGGTCCTCGCTGTAGCGGGCCTGGTAGTCGATCTGCTTGACCTGAAGCTCGTAGAGCTGCTCGCGGAGCAGGTCGGCGCCGATGTTGGGGATTGACGTCTTGGACGACACCAGCCGCTCTGGCAGTTCCTCGATCTTGGCCTGCAGGTCTTCGATCTTGGCGGACGACTCCGCGTACTCCTGCTCGGCCTGGTAGAGCGACAGCTCGATCGCGCTGAGCTGGCTCTCGTACGTGCTGCGCCTGCCCTGGATGCTGGAGAGCTCCATGCGGTTCTTGGCGTCCCGCAGCCTGGCCTCGGCGTCCTCGAGCTGTTGCTTGAGTAGGCTGGTCTGGTCGGCGAAGAACGCCATCGACCGAGGGTTGCGGAAGATCTTCATGTACTCGGCCTGGTAGAGGTCGATCAACGTTGCGAGGATGTGCTGCGCCCCCTCCGGCGTGTCGGCCTCGTACGAGACCACGATCACGGTGGAGTCGCGCTCGGCCGAGACGTCCAGGTTCTTCGAGAAATCGATGACCGCCTGCTCGCGATCGGACACCCGGTCAATGCTCTTCACCATCGCAACCAGCTTCCTGACCGGCGTCATGATCGTGTCGGCGACCGCGTTCTTCTCCTCGGCGCCGGCCGGTCCGCCCTCCAGTACGTACTGGGGGCCAACCTGGTCGACGACCTTCTCGGCCAGGCCGCGGCTCAGCCACAGGTCCATCGCAGACTGCACCTCGGAGTCCCGGCTGCTCTGCTGGAGCATGAGGGTCTGACCGGTGGTGGCGGTCGGGTCGATGCCCACCGACTCGCGGCCTACCCGCATCAGGATCTTCCCCTCAGACAGGTAGGTGCGCGGCGCGAAGAGGATCACCGCCACCCCGAGCGCACAGACCGCGATCGGGATCAGCACGAGCTTCCACTTGTGACGGAACACAACCTCGGCCAGCTCGCGAGGGTGGGTGAACGTGTTGTTGACGTTTGGCATGACGTGCGTTCCTGTACTCCCGCCGATTGGCGGTGTGACTACTCTCCAACCGCCTCAAGCGGTTGCAGGTTGAGGCTGGGCCGGGTGACGGGCTCCGCGGGGCGGCTTGTTCCGGCGGCCCGCCGGCGATCGGCCGCCGGAGCCATGGCCGACTGGTAGACCCGGTCCAGCACGGCGCCCCGCGCATCCCACGCGAAGTCATCCGCCCGCCGCGTGGCGCCGTGGCTGAGCCGCAGCAGCAGCTCGCCGTCGCCGGCCAGGCGGGTGATCGCGTCAGAGAAGCCAGCGATCACCTCGCGGGGATTGGACGGCGGCAGGCGGACGGCGCACTCGTCGCTCATGATGTCCGCCGCGCCCTGGTGGTCGATGCCCACGATCGGGAGCCCCGCCGCGAGCGCCTCGAGCAGACCGGCGCCAGACGTGTCCCGCAGGCTGGTGAACGCGAACACGTCGGCCCAGCGGTAGTGTGGGAGCGTGTCGGGGTACGGCCCCCAGCCGACCCATTCGATGCGGTCGTCGACGCCGAGACGCTTAGCCAGCCGGACGAGGCCCGCCTGACCGGCGCCCTCGCCAAGCACGCGGACCTCGCACCGCACATTGGGCGGGGTCTTTGCGAGCGCGTGCAGCAGCAGCGGCAGACCCTTCCAGGCGCGGAGACGGCCGGTCCACAAGATCCGGAGCGGTCGGCTCGGGTCCCGCTTTGACCGGAGTGGCGCCGGCGGGTAGCTGAGGCCGGCCTCAAGCTCCACAGCGGTGTCTAGGCCCCAAGAACGCTCAAGGTCTCGCTGAGCGAGCCGCGTCGCCGACATCACGCACGCGCTCCGACGGGCGACGCGACGCAGGCGCGGGCTGAACCGCAACTGGAGCCAATTCACAACGTTCCGACCTGCCTCGCGTACCGCGTTGTACGGGTCGAGCACGCTCAGGAAACGAAGCGGGAAGTTCTGTGTGCCACCCAATGGACCCCAGACGAACGGCGCGCCAACGCGCCACCCGTACCCTGGCTCGCGGAACCCACAGAAGTTCACCTGGTGGACCACATCGAACGGCCGCGCGGCGTGCAGCTCGGCCGCCAGCTTCGCCACCCGACGGTGCCACATCCGGTAGCCGACACAGTACAGCAGATCGTGGGACCGACACGACATTCCGATCACGCAGTGCGGCACGTTCTGGAATCGGATGCTCGGATCCGCGCCGTCTTCAACCGCAAGCCGCTGGAGCTCGTCGGCGTCGAGATCGGAGTGGCACATCACGGTGACGTCGTGTCGTTGGGACGCCATGAGCGCCCGCGCCCAACCGACCCGCGACTCGGCGGACTCGGTTGGGTGGCACGCGTACGCGATCGCCAGCACGCGGGGACGCTCTGCGATTACGGCTGCTTTGTCCTGCCCTGCCCCGGTGGTCATCGCGGCCCCCGAGACAGCAGCAGGGACGGGCCCGTGGTTATCAAGAGCCAGAGGTCGTGACGCAGGCTGCGGCGGCGGGAGTACCGCAGGTCCATCCGCATCCACTCGTCAAAGGTCACCGAGTTGCGCCCCCACACCTGCCACGTGCAGGTGATGCCGGGCTTCACCTGCAGACGCCGACGCTGCCACGGCTTGCACGCGAGGGATTCGTCAACCGGCAGCGGCCTGGGTCCGACCAGCGACATCTCGCCCCGCAGCACATTTATCAGCTGCGGCAGCTCGTCCAGGCTGGTGGCGCGGAGCAACCGCCCGATCGCTGTCACCCGAGGATCGCGGTACATCTTGAACGCGGGTCCGTCCTGCACGCTGTGCTGGCGGAGGTCCGCCTTCTGCGCCTCGGCCTCCGGGATCATGGTGCGGAGCTTCAGGATCTGGAACCGGCGACCGCCAAGCCCCTCCCGTTCTTGGCGGTAGAAGGCGCCGCCGCGGGAGGTTGCCGCAACCGCGCCTGCCAGCGCCAGCAATACCGGCCCGGCCACAAGCAGGCCGGCCGTCGCGCCGGCGATGTCCACTGCGCGCTTCCACGCAGGCGTTCCCTGCATGAAGACCTGTTCGCCCTGGTCGTCGCCGGCGCCGGCGCCGACCGGCTCGCTCGCGCGATCGCCCACCGGCGCGACGATCTCCGGATCCCGCGAGTCAAAGTCCGGGTAGACGCCAATCTGGCAGTCGGGCCTTCCGTCATCGTCCCTTAGGAATGCGGACACCTCGGCCGCCACAACTTCCGCGCCCTCGCGTGGGGTGTCGGGCAGCAGCAGCCCGAGCCTGCCGTCGGGCCGCCAGCCCGCTGCGTCGGTCTGGCGCAGCCGCTCCGCCAGGTAGCCCTCCAGGATCGACACCCGCCGGGGCTGCCGCATCGCTTCCGTGAGCGATAGCGATACCACCGAAAGCACCGAACCGTTACGATCGACGCGCATCCGCTCGCACTCGGCGGCCCGCGACCAGAGGCCGGGCGAAAGGAAGTAAGAGTTTTCAGGAGGGCGATGCGCAGGGCGGGGACGCAGCCGCATCAACCAGGCGGGTAAGATCATCAGGTGCAGACGTGTCACAGGAGGGATTACGACCTCCTGTCACTGACGGGCGCCCCAAATGAGCTCCAACCCGAATCCTGGCAGGGGCGTTCGTCCCGCTTGCAGTGGCCGCACCGAACGCATAGCGAGCCTGATTGGCTCGCCGCCCTCGGTGCTCCACCCGGACACTCCCCC
The DNA here is from genome assembly GCF_007859765.1 of Posidoniimonas corsicana. Taxonomy (NCBI): domain Bacteria; kingdom Pseudomonadati; phylum Planctomycetota; class Planctomycetia; order Pirellulales; family Lacipirellulaceae; genus Posidoniimonas; species Posidoniimonas corsicana. The sequence goes on along the minus strand of NZ_SIHJ01000001.1, from coordinate 1,617,433 downwards.
CCCAGGCGACGCAGACATCCTATTCAACGCGATCCCGATTATAGTTACGAAATACCCAGTGTCGATTTTCGCCCGTCTGATCCGGTGAAAAATGCTATACCTTTAATAGCATTACGCGCCGCTCCTCCCCTCACCTCCCAGGCATGCCGACCCCCCGCCCCGAACCCGACGGCGGTACGCCGCACTCACTCCCTTGGGAAGCGTGGCGGCACGCGTCCGACGGCGTTGCGATTGCAACACCGGACGGTCGATCCGTTCTAGCGCACAATCCTGCGTTCGAGCGACTCTGCCAGCACCTCAACCTCACGCCGCAGCAGTGCTTAGACGCGTTAGCGGCCGAGCTCGCCACGCTGTCGCCGAAGGGGTTCTGCTGGCGTGAGCTGCATTTCCCCGCCGCGGGCCTTCTGCGGGTCGGTCTGATGCGTCAGCACGGCGAGCCGCCGACGGTGCTCCTCATGCTGCCGGCGCCGGCCCACGATCCTGATATCGTCACCGGGTTGGCGGATCGCCGCCGCTTGGAGGAAGAGCTCGAAGCACGATTCCACGGCGGTCGACCGTTTGCGCTGCTGTTCGTCGATCTAGACGGGTTCAAGCTGGTGAATGACGAGTTGGGGCACGTCGCCGGCGACCTCGCCTTGCGCGAGATCGCGCAGCGGATGCGCGAGTCGCTCCGTGAGAGGGACATCGTTGGCCGCTACGGCGGCGACGAGTTCGTCGTATTGCTGGACGGCGCCGTGCAGCCCGAGGACCTCGAGCTGATCGTGCAGCGGATCGAGGACGCCGCCGCGCAGCCGCTCGAGTCGGTGCCCGGCGCCGGCCCGCTCTCGGCCAGCATCGGCTGGGCGTTCTCTGCTGACGGCTACCAGCGTCCTGCCGACATGCTCGACACGGCCGACCGCCGGATGTACGCCAACAAGCGGCAGGAGTGCTAGCACCCCTTCCCGCGGCGACCCGGCCAATCTGCGTAGGCTGGCGGACAAGATTGGCATCGCCAGCCTAGCGTCGATCGCGCAGAATAGGCGCTCCCGCGGAGGACCCACTCCCGCTCCTAGCAATGAATGCCGAGGACCGTTGATCATGAGGATCACCCGTCTGCAGCTGGACGACCGCAATCACGAGCCGCTCATCGAGGCGGCCGGCGTTTCCGACTCGCTCAACACCATCCCGCTCGCCGCCGACAACCACGGCGACTCCCTCCTCGACATGCTGCACGTCGTGCTCTACGGGCACGGCGGCCTCACGCGCAAGCCCAACTTCGACGCCGCGTTTGGCGAGGTCGACCTGGCCGCCGACGCCGGCCGCTTCCGCCTGCGGCGGGTCCGCAACCAGGACTCCGACGAGCGATTCACCGTCAGCCGCCTGGACGGTGGCCAGACCCCGCCCCACATCATCGAGCGGCTGCTGTGCGACCTGCCGGTCGGCGTAGTGCAGCGGGTGTTCCACGCCAACGGCCGCCGCGGCGACCAGCTCAGCGAGCTGCTCAGCGAGGAGGTCGCCGCCGCGTTCCTCGACCTGGACCGCGGCCAGTCTGCGACCGCCCCCGCAACTCCCCGCGAAGACGCCAACCGCGCCGACCTGCTCCGCCGCCGCGACGAGCTGGCCCTCGCGATCGAGGACCTGCTGGCCGAACGCCGCGGCCGCAGCGCCGACGCCGAAGAGGAGCTGCGCGAGCTGGAAGCCGACGCAGAGCGGCTGCTCCAGCGCCGCGAAACGGTTGACCGCCGCCGCATGGCGGTCGAGACCGAGCTCTCCTCGATCGAGACCCGCCTCCGCTACCAGGCGATCTCCGAAACCGTCCACCGCGAGCACGATGGCGCCGACCACGCCGCCAACCTCGGCCCCCAGCTCGACGAGCTGGAAAGCCAGATCGAGCGCTGGCGGCAGACGCTGGCCGAGTTGGAGCTCCGCGAGTCGCACGTCCGCTCCGAGCTGGCCGCCATCCATCCGGACGACGCCTCGCCCGCCATCTCGCTGGCCGACCAGCGGGCCGGCCTGGCGGTCGCCCGCCGGCTGATGCAGGACCTCGAGGGCGAGGTCGCTCGGCTGGCCCGCGCGGCCGACTCCCAGGCGTGCGTCTGCCGCGACGCCCACCCCCGCATCAACCCGCTCGCCGAAACGCTCCGCAACCAGATCGACCGGCTGACCGACCTGGCCGACCAGCAGCAGCGGGCCTACCACGCCCAGCAGCTCAAGGCCGAGGCCGAGCACCTCACCCGCAGCCAGCTCGACCTGCAGCGTCAGCTCGACCACCTGCTGACCCGCCGGCAGGAGCTGTACCGCACCACCCGCGCCAAGCGGACCGAGCAGGACCTGCTGCCCGCCGTGGCCGGTGCCTGCTGCCCGCAAACCCGCCAGGAGCTGGAGGCCGAGCTCGCCGAGCTGCAGAGCGAGCTGACCGCCATCAACGAGTCGCTAGAACGCCTGACCCGCAAACGCCGCGAGCTCGAAGACGAGCGTGACCGGCTGCTCTCCTCCAGCAAGCTCGAGTCGCTCCAGCGCGAGCTGGCCGACGCCGAGCGTCGCCTGGCACGCGCCGAGTCGCTCCCCTCCCGGCCCGACGAGGGACCCAACCGCTGGCGCGCGTCCGAGCTGTTCGCCCGCCTGACCGACGGCCAGTGGGTTGGCCTGCGGCTGGTGATGAACGGCCGCGAGCTGGCCGCCACCGACCAGCTCGGCCAGCAGCGGCTCGCCCGCGAGCTCGACCCGTCGGTGCGGCGGCTGGCTTCGCTGGCGCTGCGGCTGTCGCTGGTCTGGACCGCCGGCCAGCGGGGCGTCCGCCTGCCGCTGATCCTCGACGAGCCGTTCGCCGGCCTGACCCGCGACCAGATCGCGTCGCTCGCCACCACGCTCGACGATTTCGCCCGCGCCGGGCGGCAGCTGTTCGTCGGCACGGCCGACGCCGACGCGCTCGCGCGGTTCGCCTCGCTCGGCGCCCACAGGCTGGGACTGGCGGCCAAGTCCTCGCGCCGCGAGTTCGTTGTCGAGGCCGCGGCCCCGCAGCCGGCCGCCAAGCCGGTCACCGGACCGGTGCGGCACGTGTCGACCACCGAGCACGTCGAAACCTCCGAGTACCTCCTCTCGCCGGACGACAAGATCGAGCGGTTCCCGGTCCCCATCCACGACCGCGAGACCGTGTTCCTCCGCTCCCGCATCCGCACCGTGAGCGATTTGCTCGGCGCCGACCCCAGCGCCGTGGCCGAGGAGCTGGACCGCGACGACGTCACGGCCGAGCTGGTCGCGCTGTGGCAGACGCACCTCGGGTTCGTCTGCTTCGTGCCGCACCTCTCGTTCGACGACGCCGTCGTATTGACCGGCGCCGGCTGCTACGACGTCGACCAACTGGCCGACGCGTCGGCCGACGAGCTGCTCAAGCAGGTCGACGCGTACCTCACCAGCGACCGGGGCCGCCGCCACACCGACCGCGGCTACCGCTTCGACGCCGACCGCGCCCGCCGCTGGGTCCGCGACGCCCGCCGCGGCCGCGACCGCTGGCAGACCTCCGCCGCCTGGAGCGGCTGGCAGCGCTGTCGGGGTGAACGCCGCCAACGCGTCAGCCACAACAACTCGGCCAGCAGCCGCGGCGGCTCCCGCAACGGCGCCGCGTCCAGCAGCGGGCACCTGAGGCTCCGCACCGAGGCGCCGCACCACAACGGCGCCGCGCACGCCCCGAAGAAGCCGAAGAAGCTCAAGTTCTACCTCGAGACCTCCAGCCCGATTGTCGACGCGCCGTCCATCGGCCCCAAGACCGCGGCCAAGCTGCAGAAGGCCGGCGTCCGCACGGTCGGCGACCTGCTCGACGCCGACCCGGAGCTGCTGGCCGACAAGCTCGACTCCAGGCGCATCGACGCCGAGACGCTGGTCGCCTGGCAGCACCAGGCGCAACTCGTCTGCCGGATCCCCCAGCTCCGCGGCCACGACGCCCAGATCCTGGTCGAGTGCGGCTTCACCCGCCCGGAGGAGCTGGCGTCGATGAAGCCGGCCGAGCTGTTCGGTTTCGTGGAGCCGTTCTGCAGCACCGCCGAGGCGGAGCGGATCATCCGCGGCGGCAAGACGCCCGACCTGGCCGAGGTGACCGACTGGATCAACTGGTCCCGCCAGTGCCGCGTGCTGGGCGCCGCGTAGCGGCCGCCCGACTCTTGTCCCTCTTGGCGCTATCGATTCTTAGGGACAAATGTCGGCCCCCAACGTTGGCCGAGAATGGCGTTTCACGCTTGTATAGCATCGTCCGGCGCGTCCCGCCCGGTCAGCGGCAGCAGGACTTTTGTCCCCCCAATAAGCACGATAGGGACAAAAGTCGGGCCGGCCGCCCTCGCGGCGCCCACGCCCTGGTCGCTCTGTACTCGCCTCGCTTAAATGGCCCAAAGCCATGGCGCGCAGTGCGCTGCGTACCCTATTTGTAAGGCGTCAGGTGGCCGGTTTCTACTCAATTCTGGAGCGAAGAGAGGAAGGCAAGAGCACTGCCGCGGGCGGCAAGACTACCGTCCTGTTGGGCGCCAGGTGGTAAGCTGTGAGACAGCAGCGCAACCGGATGCGATGACCCTCGCGCGTCCTTGGGAGCGTGGTGACGTACCCCCATCTCACAGCAACATTCGCAGATCAATCCCACGGAGTGTCCGAGGTGGCTGAGCACGCAGACGGTTGCAAGCATCTGATTAGCTCCAGATCAACACCATGCACTTCGACCGTTAACTGCAACCCGTCACTACCTCTGCTTACATCACTCGCCGTTGCAATCTTTGCATGGCCTGGGTCCTGTACTGCTGAAAACTACGAAACCGTTCAAGACGCGTGGGAATCGAGGAACAGCAAGTATTCGACGCTCGACATTGCTGTTTCGATGAGCGAGCACCTAGCGTCACGCGAGGAGTACGACGAATCAGAGCTTCTCCGCGGGGATTCTCGAGGCGTCGAACGCGCAGTTGGAAGAGTCTGGCACAAGCTCCTTGACAACGGCTCCGAGGCGCGCGGCATGGAGTATCGGGTCTTGTTTGATGGCACCCGGATGCACGCCACATCCCACCAGCCTGTGTTTAACTATTCCACAGGGCATACCCGAATTGTCGACCGTGAAGAGGCGGTAGGTGACGGGACTCTTCGTATACTCAATCGGATTCAAGGAGAGGCTAAGCCACTTCAAGGAGTTATCGCAAGTGGGAACGCACTCAGCATCCAGACTTTGGCCGATTTCAATCCGCTGTTCTTCTTGATACAGCCTGAGTCTGTCATCCCCGCCGATCTTATCTCGAGCGTATCTGACGTCAACGACGACGGTCATCTCGTTCTCACAGCCAAGAACGGTAGGATCTGGGAAGTCGATCCTCATATGCAATACAGCGTTGTCCGCACTTTCCTACAGACCCCGGGCGGCTCGACATCAGAGATGCTGGTGTCGTACTCGTTCGACCAAGACCATGCGATATGGGCGCCAACGGCATGGACTAGCACTTCGATTCGAGACAAGAGGGTTAAGCGGCTCCACGCGAGAGTCGTTGACTGCGTCTTCAACCGAGAGATCCTGCCGCACGAGTTTGATGTCGTGTTTCAGGCAGGGACGCTCGTTCGCGCCGAGACAGACTCAGGCCGCGGGCGATTCTACCGAGTGGGGGCAAACGGCGAGGAGCTGGCCCCTCACGAACAATCTCGCAGCGATGGCTGGTGGGGGCCAACGGTATTCTGGGTGTCGCTAGTGGGGCTCGTCGTGACGATAGTGTCCGTAGTGCTTCGACACCGACGCTCCGAGAGTCGCTGAACGCCCGCTTTCTGCCTAATGCCTGACCAGGGGGCTCTCGCTAGAAACAGAGAAGTTGCCGACGAAAGTGCTAGGTCAAACCAACGAAGGAACGCTAGCAATCTGGCAGAGCGTTCGCGGTTGAGAACTGATACGATGGCGATCACTGTCCAACATTGACACGCCATCGCACACCGTGCCGGCAAGTGGCCGTGGCACTACACGAAAGCTAAGTCGATGGTCATTCGGATCAAATGCATTCGCCCCCGATTCCAGCTCCGGTTCCTCATGTTGTTGATGACCGTGACCTGTCTGTGGACGGGCCGCACAGCTTACCTAGCAAGCCGTCAGAGCGAAGCGATTAAGACGATATCCGACGCAAGAGGGATTGTTGGGTATCAACGCGAACAGAGCGTGGATGAGAACCCGAATAACCGCCTGAGGTGTTCTGCGCCGAAGTGGCTGATAAACGCCTTGGGCGAAGACTACTTCCGCACTCCGATTTCCGCAGAGTTCGCATCCCAGGTGAACCGGCAAGAAGCGCGCGGCGAAATCTGCATCAGTTCTGACGTGATCAGAGCTCTCGGAAACCTGCGAACATTGCAGGCTATTGGACTGAGTCGCAACAAATTGATTGATGACGCCGCACTTGGGCCGCTTTCCAATCTAAGTCAACTTCACACTGTCTCACTTAACAACACTGGGGTAACGGGCAGCGGCCTGAAACACCTGAAGGCCGTTCCGCTGACCTACTTGGAGCTCTCGCATTCCCCCGTGACGAACGACGGGATCGCAAGCATCCGTTCTCTCAGATCATTAGAGTGCCTCGGGTTGAACAACACCTTGGTCAGTGACTTAGGCCTCGAAAGGATAGCGCAATTTACGCGCCTGCGAGAGTTGTCGCTGAATAACACTGACGTCACTGACGTTGGCCTTGCCAGGCTTGGGCAGACCACCACGCTGCAGTTCGTCAGCCTAAAGGGAACCAAGGTATCCGCAGCTGGAGTAGGCGCCTTCAAGGCGGCGTTCCCAAGTTGCCGAGTGGCTGTAGACTTCGGGCTTGGGGAAGTGGCCGATGAAAACCCGCTCTTTCCAGAAGGCCATCTCCCCACAGCCGCGGAAATTCGAGACGTACTTGACACGCGGGGTCTTTCGCACGCTCTCTGGACCGGACCTTTGGGTCTCTCGGATCCAAGTACTGAATTTGAGATTCATTGCTGCCCGTTGGGGGCCAGGCCGTTGCTCCAGCTTGTAAAGGCGATGCCGCAGCTCGAGCGTCTTTGCCTGTATGGCTCGGTAGCAGGAGACAATCTGCTTGCGGGCCTCGGGAGATGCAAGAGTCTCGTTTGCCTAACGATTCATGGAAGTCGGCTATCAGATCAGGGGCTGGCCCACTTAATTAGCCTTCCTTGCCTTCGAGAACTAGATCTCAGCGGGCAGCACTTCACCGACAATTCCGTGCGTCATCTAGCGGCACTACGGAACTTACGTTCTCTAACTCTGTCCGAAACCAGGCTCACCGATGAAGGGCGGCAAAGGCTAATCGATTCCCTCCCGCTGTGCCAAATGAGTGTGCACTAGCGGTCATCAACGTGTGGCAAACTTCTAACACGAACATCTGGAAGTATCATTCGTCGCTTTGAATCACCTGTGTAGTTGAGCGGTCGCTACGCACAGCCGCCAGCCCTTGAATCCAACTCGATGCCACAGTCCGCCAGCGCACCTCGCTAGCAGACACACCAGCCGCCAATCCCGTCACTCACTCACGCGGTTGTTCCGCTGGGCGGCCTGCAGCTTGCTGATGTCCGCCGGCGTTAGCTCGGGGCGGTCGAGCTTAAGCGTCAGCTTGTGGAGCTTGCCGGTGAACTCGAACGGGACTTGGTAGACGCCGTCGTCGACCGGCGTGCCGGTGTCAGAGCCGATGTCGAAGGTCTCGTCCCACTGCAGGATCAGCGGGATAGTCCGCTCCATCTTGAGTGACGCCGCCTCCTGGCCGTCGACTCTGAGCACGCCCGTGCCGGGCTGGCCGATGCCGCTGAGGCTGTTGAACGCCAGCGTGCCGGCGCCGACGCCGTCGTACGTGAACTCGAACTCCACGACATGCCGGCCGGCGGCGAGGGGCTGTTTGGCCTCCCACCGCTGCCGCTCCAGGTCGACCAGGTTCCAGGTAAACACCGGCTTGCCCTTCAGCAGGTATAGGCCGTAGCCGCCGAATCGGCCGCCGGAGGTCAGCAGCACGCCCTCGCCGCCCCCCTCGGGGACCTCGATATCGGCCGTGATCTTGTACGAAGTGTTGAGCAGCAGGGGCGAGTCGCCCTGCGGCAGGCCGGTCATCGGCACGGTGTAGGTGAACTCGGTCCGCCCGGCGGTGATGTTGGGCCGCGGCGCCACCAGACGCGTGGCGACCGACGCGTCCAGCGGCAGCACCTGATACTTCTCGGCCTCCTGGAGGAACAACCGCTTCATCTCGGCCAGCTTCTCCGGGTGTTCGGCGGCGACATCGTCGTACTGGGTCCAGTCCTTGGACAGGTCGTACAGCTCCCACGTTACGTTGTCGTACGGGTCCTGGTTGACCGCGCCGACAATCTCCCAGGGCGGACGCACCACCTTGGTGCTGGCGATCCAGCCGTCGTGGTAGATGGCGTGGTCGCCCATCATCTCGAAGTACTGCGTCTTGTGGGTCGACGGCGCGTCGGCCTTTTCCTTGCTGAACGTGTACGCGAAGCTGACGCCCTCGATCGGCGCCTGCTGGATGCCGTCCACCTCCTGCGGCGCGGGGACGCCGCAGGCCTCGAGGATGGTCGGGACCACGTCGATCACGTGGTGGAACTGGTGGCGGACGCCGCCCTCGTCGCCGATGTGGCCCGGCCACGACACGCACATCCCCTGTCGGACGCCGCCAAAGTGCGACGCCACCTGCTTGGACCACTTGAACGGCGTGTCCAGCGCCCACGACCAAGGCACGGCCATGTGGTTGTAGGTCTGGTCGCTGCCCCAGACGTCGTAAAACTCCTTGAGCTGCCGCTCGACCGGCACGTCGACGCCGTTGAACGAGGCCACCTCATTGGGCGTCCCCAGCAGCGTGCCCTCGACGCTGCCGCCGTTGTCGCCGCTGATGTAGATGATGAGCGTGTCGTCCAGCTTCCCCATATCCTCCACGGCCTGGATCACGCGGCCGATCTCGTGGTCGGTGTAGGCCAGGTAGGCGGCGTAGACCTCTACCTGCCGGATGAACAGTTTCTGCTCGTCCGACGTGAGCTGGTCCCACTGCTTGAGCAGGTCGTCAGGCCAGGGGGTCAGCTTGGCGTCCTGGGGGATCACCCCCAGCTTCTTCTGGTTGGCGAAGATCCGCTCGCGGAGCTTGTTCCAGCCCTCGTCGAACAGGCGCATGTCGCGGATCTTCTCGATCCACTCCGGTGTGGGGTGGTGCGGCGCGTGCGTGCCGCCGGGCACGTAGTAGCAGAAGAACGGCTTGTTGGGGTCGATCTGGTTGACCTCGTTCAGCCACTTGACCGCGTCGTCGGCCATGGCGGTGGTGAGGTTCCAGTTCTCCTTGCCAACGTACGGGTAGATGGCGGTCGTGTTGCGGTACAGGTTCGGCTGCCACTGGCTGGTGTCGCCGCCGACAAAGCCGTAAAAGTACTCGAAGCCCATCCCGATCGGCCACTGGTCGAACGGGCCGATTTGGCTGGCGGTGAAGGTGGGGGTGTTGTGGTCCTTGCCGAACCACGAGGTCGCGAAGCCGTTGTCGAGCAGGACGCGGCCGATGGTCGCCTTGTCCTTGGCGATGATGCTGTTGTAGCCCGGGAAGCCGGTGGACTGCTCGGAGATCACGCCAAAGCCGGCCGAGTGGTGGTTGCGGCCGGTGATGATCGCCGCGCGGGTGGGCGAGCAGAGCGATGTAGAATGGAAGTTGGTGTAACGGAGCCCGGCCTTGGCGATCCGGTCGAGCGACGGCGTGGGGATCACGCCGCCAAACGTGCTGGGCGCGCCGAAGCCGACGTCGTCCGTCATGATCAGCAGCACGTTGGGCGCCTGCTTGGGGGGCACGATCCGCGGCGCCCACCACGCCTTCGACTCCGCCGCGTTCTTTCTGATAACGCCGCCAAACTTGGGGTCGGGGGCCGGCAGTTGATTGCCGGGGATGGTGGTAGTGGCGCTGGGCGAGCCCGGCGCGTCCTCCTGGCCCCGCACTCCGTCGACCAGCAGCCCTGCGCCGCAAGCCGCTACCAACGCCAACGCCCACCGGCGACCGACAATCCAACCGGACATGACTTCCCCTTTCAACGACGATGTACCCTCAATGTTCCGACGCTGCTGGACCAAACCAAGAATCGGCCCGGCGGCAGCGCGATTATGGGCGCGGGTTGGTCGCCGGGCAACCATCTTTTCGAGAGCAGGTCGGAGGCGCCACGCGACTCGGCGCGCCCAAACGGCCATCTGGCACAACCATCGGCCCCGCTCCCCGCGGAGAACGGCCGTTCGCCTGCAATGACCGCCTTTTTTCACTCGGGCGAGCGGGCTGGTAGAATAAAGGTTTGGCCGCTGGCTTGCCCACATTGATGACCTCTTTGGCTGGTTCGAACGATGGCAGAGGACGCTCGAGAACGCGGGGCGGGCGGGTCGCCCGACGACGACCTGTACGCAGCGACGCGGCTCTTCGAGCCGGAGAACACGCTCTCCCGCGAGGAGGAGGACATCGCCTTCGCGGCGCAGCTGCTCAACTCCGGGCTGGTGAATGACCGCGAGATCAGCGCGGCGGTATCCGACTGGTCGATGCACGGCAGCGTGCGGCTGGCGCAGCACATCGAGCGGAAGTCCCTGCTGACCGCCGAGCAGATCGCCCGCCTGCAGCAGCAGGCCTCCGCCCGAATCGACCGCGCGCGGCGGAGCATCGCCGCGGGTTCGCAGTCGCCCTCGGCCGGCAAGAGCATGATGCTGGCGACGCTGGAACGGCTGGACGGTTCGGGCCGCGTGGCCAAGCTGTTCGGCGTGACGCTCGCCGCCAGCGGCGCCGACCAGCACGCCCGCGTCTCGCAGGGTCGGTACGAGATCATCCGCAAGCTGGGCCAGGGCGGGCTGGGCCGGGTGTGGCTGGCCCGCGACACGAACCTTAACCGGCACGTCGCGCTGAAGGAGATCAGCCACGCCGCAGAGGCCAGCTCGGTCGCCATCGAGCGGTTCCGGCACGAGGCGGAGATCACCGGCCGACTGGACCACCCCAGCATCGTGCCGATCTACCAGCTCGGCGAGGACGCCGACTCCGGGCGGGTGTTCTACACGATGCGGTTCTTGGGGCGTTCCACGCTGCAGGACTCGATCAGCGAGTACCACGAGCGGCGCGAGGCCGGCGACGACGACCCGATGCTCCTGCGGCACCTGCTGACCGCGTTCGTCAGCGTGTGCCACGCCATCGGCCACGCCCACTCGCGGAAGGTGATCCACCGTGACCTGAAGCCCGAGAACGTGGTGATCGACAGCTTCGGGCAGGTGATCGTCATCGACTGGGGCCTGGCCAAGGTGATCGGCGACGCCGCGACCGCGAGCCTGACGGACTCGGCCGGGCCCGACAGCGCCGACCGGACCAGCGAGGGGCAGGTGCTCGGCACGCCGCTGTACATGGCGCCGGAGCAGGCGGCGGGCCGGCTCGACGAGCTGGACCACCGCACCGACATCTACGGGCTGGGTGCCATCCTGTTCGCAATCGTGACCGGCTACGCGCCCCACGAGAAGACGCAGCGCGAGGCGATCGACTCCGGCGACGGCGCGCGGGGCATGATCAGCGCCATCGCCGCCGGCGCGCCGCCCGCCGCGCACGACGCCAACGCCGACGCCGACCCCGTGCTCGAGGCCATCTGCCGCAAGGCGATGGCCCGCCGCCGGTACGCCCGCTACCAGGCCGCCGCCGAGCTGGCCGAGGACGTGCAGAAGTGGATGGCCGGCGAGCCGGTGTCCGCCTACCAGGAGACCAACTGGCAGCGGGCCAGCCGCTGGGTCGCGCAGCACCAGCGGATGTCGCAGTCGCTGCTGGCGGCGGCCATCGTGGCGCTCGTGGCGTTGACCACGCTGGCGATGTCCGCCCGGCAGAGCCGCCTGGCCGCGGTCGACGCCCGCTACTCGCAGCTGGTCGGCGACGTCCGCGAGGTGGAGCTCCAGCTCGAGGGGATCGCGTCGGAGCTGTCGAAGGACGCAAGGTTCATCGCGTCGCTCCCGCCGATCCAGGGGATCGTCAACGCCCGCAACGGCGTCGACGGAGACGACGAGCAGGTCTGGCGGACCCGGCTCGAGACCATCTTCTCCGGCATGCTGCGGTCGAACCCCGACTACCTGGCCCTGTCCTACGAGGCCCAGACCGGCGAGGGCGCGCAGGACGTCGTGCGGGTGGAACGCAACCCGTCGGACCGTTCGCTGGTGCGGGTGCTGCCCGCCAGCCGTCTGAAGAGCGTCGCGGACGACGCGCTGATGTCGGTGGTCGGAGCGTTGGAGCCGGGCGATGTGCGGTTCTCGCTGGCGCCCCGCGCACGCCGCGCCAGCGCAGGGTCCTCGGTGGCGGAGCGACTATCCGTGGCGACCCCCGTGTACAACGACGCCACCGGCGAGCTGTTCGGGATGGCCGTGATCGAGACCGACGTCGCCAAGCAGGTCGCCGACGCGGTGCTCGGCCTGGGCGCCATCGACTGCGAGATCTTCGTGGCCGACGGCGAGGGTCAACTGCTGGTGTCGGCGGACGCGGACCGGGGGGTGCGTGTGGCGCGTGAAGGGGAGTCGATCCCGGACCTGCCGGCCGCGGTGCAGCAGGAGATGGCGCAGGAGCACGAGCCGTTCGACCTGCGTCGGGATGGCGAGTTTGTCGCGCAGCGGTTCTACGTCGACCCCACCGGCCGCGGGCTGATGATCTTCGGCCGCCTGCCCGAGTAGCCTCCGCTCCGCGTAGCGAGCGGCCGCGTCGGCTGGCATGCTACTACCCGCCCTTGATGGTCTGGATCTTGCCGTCCGGCCCGTGCCGCAGGGGGCTGACCTTGACGCTCCGCAGGTGGGTCTGCCCGCCGGAGGGGACGCTGTCGTGGTGGAACAGATGCCACTTGCCCTCGTGCTGCACGATGCTGTGGTGCGTGGTCCAGCCCAGCACCGGGGTCAACACCACGCCCTGGTAGGTGAATGGGCCGTACGGGCTGTCGCCGGTGGCGTAGCAGATGCGGTGGGTGTCGCCGGTGGAGTATGAGAAGTAGTAGCGGCCGTCGTGCTTGTGGACCCAGGCGGCCTCGAAGAAGCGGCGGTCGTGGTCGCCGGCGTCGAGCGGCTTGCCCTGGCTGTCGACAATCACCACGTCGCGGGGCGGCTCGGCAAACTCGGTCATGGACGGCGCCAGCTTCGCGACCTTCGCGCACAGGGCCGGCGTGCCTGGGGTCGGCTCGCTCGGGACTGGGGCGCGATCGGACACGATGCGTTGGTTGTCGCGGTACTGCTGCAGCTGGCCGCCCCAGATGCCGCCGAAGTACAGGTAGTACTCGCCGCCGTCATTGAAGACGGCCGGGTCGATCGAGTAGCTACCCTCGATCGGTTTTGGGTTCGCCTTGAACGGCCCCTCTGGCCGGTCGCCGACCGCGACGCCGATCCGGAACACGCCCTCGGGGTCCTTCGCGGGGAAATACAGGTAGTACCGCCCGTCCTTCTCGGCGCAGTCGGGCGCCCACATCTGCCGCTCCGCCCACGGGACGTCCTTCACGTCGAGCGCCACGCCGTGGTCCGTGACCGGGCCGTCGACCGAGTCCATGGAGAACACGTGATAGTCCCGCATGTCGAAGTGGTCGCCGTTGTCATTCTGTTCAACGCCCGACTCGATGTCGTGCGACGGGTAGAAGTAGAGCCTGCCGCCGAACACGTGGGCCGACGGGTCGGCCGTGTAGATCCCCTTGGTCAGGTACCGCGGCTCCTGGGCCTGCGACAAAGCGGAAACCGAGGCTAGCGTGAGGATTGCGACAGAGAGTGTGGACGGGCCGTGAGAGTTCATGCGACAGTCTGCCGGTTGCGGGGAAGAGGGAGCGGCGCGTCCGACAGCCGAACGGCCGCCGGAATGACTGGGGCCAGTCTACTCGATCGACGCGGGCCGTGCACGGCAGTCGCGGCGGCGCCTGCCACCGTGTTCAGGCGCCGCGTCGGGCGCTACAATCGCCAGCACAGTACCTTTGGTTAACTCATTTCCCGGCGGGAGGAAATCGGATGGCGTTGCACGACAAGGGCGCGGTGCGGGAGAACCTGGAGGACGACATCTACGCGTCCGCCGACCTGTCCGTGCGGATGCCCAAGTACAGGTTCCCCCAGGACGAGCACAAGGCCCGCCACGCCTACGCCATCGTGCACGACGAGCTGACGCTGGACGGCAACTCGCGTCAGAACCTGGCCACGTTCTGTCAGACGTGGGTGGAGCCCGAAGTCGCCCAGCTGATGAGCGAGTGCCTAGACAAGAACATCGTCGACAAGGACGAGTACCCCCAGACCGCCGAGGTCGAGGCCCGCTGCGTTCACATGCTGGCCGACCTGTGGAACTCGCCCGCCGAGGCCAACACGGTCGGCTGCTCGACCACCGGCTCCAGCGAGGCGGCCATGCTCGGCGGCATGGCGATGAAGAGGCGGTGGGAGGCCAAACGCAAGGCGGAGGGAAAGCCGATCGACAAGCCGAACCTGGTCACCGGACCAGTGCAGGTCTGCTGGCACAAGTTCGCGCGCTACTGGGACATCGAGCACCGCGAGATCCCGATGTCGCCCGACCGGCTGATCATGACGCCCGAGGAGGCGCTCAAACGCTGCGACGAGAACACCATCGGCGTGGTGCCGACGCTGGGCGTCACGTTCACGTGCCAGTACGAGCCGGTCAAGGCGGTCGCCGACGCGCTCGACAAGCTGCAGTCGTCCAGCGGGCTGGACATCCCGATCCACGTCGACGCCGCGAGCGGCGGGTTCCTGGCGCCGTTCTGCGCGCCGGAGCTGGCGTGGGACTTCCGCCTGCCGCGGGTCAAGTCGATCAACGCCTCCGGCCACAAGTTCGGACTGGCGCCGCTCGGCGTGGGCTGGGTGATCTGGCGCGAGGCGTCCGACCTGCCGGACGACCTGGTGTTCTGGGTGAACTACCTGGGCGGCAACATGCGCGACATCGCGCTGAATTTCTCACGCCCGGGCGGGCAGGTCGCCTGCCAGTACTACAACTTCCTGCGGCTGGGTCGCGAGGGCTACCGCAAGGTGCACTCCGCCTGCTACCAGACCGCCCAGTTCCTGGCGTCTGAGATCGCCAAGCTGGGCCCCTTCGAGGTCCTCTACGCGGGCGACATGCACCAGGGCATCCCCGCGTTGAGCTGGCGGATCAAGGAGGGGACCGACCCGGGCTTCAGCCTGTACGACCTGGCCGACCGCCTGCGTTCCCGCGGGTGGCAGGTGCCCGCGTACTCGCTGCCGGCCGACTGCCAGGACCTGGTCATCCAGCGGGTGCTGGTCCGCCACGGGGTGAGCCGCGACCTGGCCGGGATGCTGCTGGCCGACATCAAGCGGGCGCTGGAGCACTTTGAGCAGCACCCCACCCACGCCGCGATGACCGCTGCCGAGGCTTCTGGATTCCACCACTAGGAGCAGCCGATCCCCGACTCCGAAGAACCTTTGCCCGCCAATCCCGATGCCTCCCACGACCAGCCTCCCTGCGTCGAGCGGGCCGGCGCGTGGCCGTTCACCACGCGGCGCGTGCACCGGATGCCCAGCGGCGAGCTGCGGGCGTGGAGCTCCCGCCACGACCGCAAGCGGCTCGCAATCCCTGGCGAGGCCCCGCCCTGGCGGCCCTGGGCGCCGCGTCTGTGGCTCCCGCGGAGCCTGAACTGGTGGATCGGCGGCGTGTTCGCCGTGGGGGCATCGTTGTTTGTTGTGGGTAGCCTGCTGACATTGGCGCCGGGGTGGGCCGATCGGCTCGCGCTCACGCCGGCCGAGGTGAACAGCGTCTACTTTGCGGGTTCGATCCCGTTCACCGCCGCGGCCTACCTTCAGCTGTGGCAAGCGGCAAACACCGGGGGGCCGCCGCGAAGATTCTTTGGCTGGCGCCCGCGAGACGCGGGCTGGCTGTCCTGCGCGCTGCAGTTTGCCGGCACGGTGCTGTTCAACCTAAACACCTTCGACGCGATGCTGCCCGGACTCGGCTGGTTTGCGCAGGACCTGCTGGTGTGGACGCCGAACCTGGTGGGTTCGGTTCTGTTCTTGGCCTCGGGCTACCTGGCTTACATCGAAGCCGGCCACGCCCACCTGTCGTGGCGGCCGCGGGACCTGTCCTGGTGGGTGGTCGCGGTGAACCTTCTCGGCTGCTTCGGGTTTATGGCGTCGGCTCTGCTGGCGGCCGTTCCGCCGGGGGCGGATGGACCTTGGGCCTCAACGCCGTCGGTTGTGTGGACGCTGTTCGGCGCCGTCGGGTTCCTGATCGGCGCACTCTTGATGCAGGTCGAGGCGGCCCAGTACGAACGGCCCTAGCGCCCGCCGCTCGCCCACGCCTTGTAACGCTCGCGGTACCCGTAGCCAAAGTAGTCGATCGAGAACTCGTTGCGGACCTTCTGCTTCTTGAAGATCTTGATGATCCGACCGCCGGTCCACGCCGCCATCGACTCCTCGCGTGCCTGGGCCATGCGGTCCCACAGGATCGCCCGCTCGTCGGCGGTCATCTCGGGCACCATCCCCAGGTACGCGTTGTACGTCCGCTCGGCGCCAGGCGAGCGGGTGTAGCGGTCCATCAGCTCGGTGGCCTTCTCTTCGCCCACCTCCGCCCGCAGGTCGCGCAGCAGGCCTTGGATCTGCGGGGTGAACTCCGCGTAGATTGGGTCGATCTGCTCGGTCGCGATCGCGAGAGCGCGGAGCTCGTCCTTCTCCTTGCCGTCGGCGTTGCTGCGGGCGGCGTCCCAATCGGCCCAGGCCGCGTCGAGCCGGTCGTCCACCTGCTGGTGCCACGCCCAGACGCGGGCGAAGTGCTGACTGACGAGCGCGGCGACCCGGTCGGTCTGGGCGTCGTCTTCAAGCTTGAGGCCCTCGGCCAGACCGCGGCCCTTGCGGTCGACGTCGCGCTGCACGTCGGCGGGCAGCTTGGGGGTCCACCACTCGGGCACGTCGCCCTGATCGATCGACCGCTGCGCATTGGCGGCGACGGCGGCGGCGGACTCGGCCCGCGCATGATTAGAGGTCAGCGCGAGCATCAGGATGAAGAGGAGGGGCAAAGCGCGCCTGGACATCGCGGACTCCGGTGGGGTGCGGGGAGGGGTACGCCATCGTACCCCCCGCCCCACCGGGGGCGCCGCGCGGTCGCGCCCGCTTTTCGGTCACGCCGCCTCGGCACTGTGACTTGCGCCTATCTGAGGCGTGCCTTTAGCCTAATAGTCGCCCATCAGGTCGAAGCGGTCGACCACCTGCGCGGGCTCGGTGTTCTCACCGTCAGATTCCTTGCGGGCGTCGCGACGCTCACGCTTTTCCTTCGCCTTGCGTTTCTTTTCTTGCTCGCGACGCATCTTCTCAAACGTGTTCTGATTTTTCGCCAAAACGGTTGTCCCTAAGGGGTTAGCAGTGGAACGGCCGGCCACACGCCGGCGGCGTCATCAAAAAAGCCGCCCGGCAGCCAAAGCGGCGCCGGGCGGCTTTGTGTCTTCTCGGTTGAATCGGCTAGATTAGCCAATCACCTTGACGTTCTCGGCGCGGGGACCCTTGGGGCCCTGGCCCTCGGTGTACTCGACCGACTGCCCCTCGCGGAGGTCGTCAAAGTTGGCGCCACTGACCGACGAGTGGTGGAAGAACAGCTCTCCACGATCGCCCTGAATGAAGCCAAAACCCTTTTCCGTCAACTTCTTGATCGTACCCTGTGACACGACACAGCTCTCCTAGCACGTAAATCGAAGATCGAATCGAGCGAAGCCCGCGTCGCCGTGCTGTACGACCGGACCAATCGGCGACGCCCTCACACGCGGGCGACGGTCACCGAGGAGAGCAAACTGGTCCGGCACCCGGCGGGGCGGAACAACATCCGGGGGCGGCGCGTCCTAGGGATCGGTAGCCGTCCAGCGAAAGGTCGAGTCGAAAAGAATTGCCGTGGGCTGGTCGACTTTCGTCGTGGTTTAGGGCCCGGCCGGCGAAGCGTCTCGCTTCGGCTTTACTTCCTGAGTACCGGAAGCGTAGTTCAGCCGGGCGGTCGCTGTCAATGCCCCCACGGCGTTCAGCCGCCGTCCATCAGGAGCGAACAGCCGGCAGAAGCGGAAAAAACGGATGCTAGCGGGGCTTTGCGGGCGCCGCGAAGCTCTCATCCCGCATCGCCTGAAAGCCCGATTCGGTCAGGGAGTACCCGCCGGCCCGACCTTCTGGCACAACCATCTCCTTGCTCTCCAGCAACGCCAGCCCGTCGCGGTGCCGGTCGAGGGCGGGGCCCCAGAAGCAGAGCATCTTGTTGGGGGTCATCAGGAACTGGCGGAAGGTGGCCAGCGTCTTCTGCTCGGGGGGAGACAACAATTCAGGGCCTCATTCGTTTCGGAGGACATCGCACAACCGGCGCCCCGTCGGCGCCGCAACCCGGGGCCAACCCAATCCCGCTGCGGAGGGGGGGGCCAGCGAGAGCAAACTGCGTCAGCGACCAGCACGGCCAACGCAACATCCGGGGAGCGGCCTGATCCTCAGGGGCCGCTCAGCGAAGGGTCGATTCCGAAAAGAAGTGCCGGACTACGCCGCCTCCAGGGCGGCGCTTCCGACGCAGCGTTTCGCTACGGCTTTACTTCCCAAGTACTCTAAAGCCTATCCCTTTCACCCCACGGCGTCAAACTCCCAAGGCCGGTCGCGCGGCATAGAACGCTGTGAACCGAGCTCCCCGCATTGCCGTAAAGCGGCTATGCGCGCCGGCCGCACCGTTACCGTCTACGTCCCCACGCTCGCGGAGTGGTCGCTGGGGATGATCTGCCTGTCGGTTGCGTTTGCGATCACCAGCCATGGCGGAGTCCTTGGACACGGCCGCCCGAACTGTGTGTCCGCCCGCGTGGTTCACGACGGCCTGGTCGCGGGATGCCTGTCATTGAACGGTGCCGGCGTGGTGTTCGTAGGCGCTGAGGTGGACTCCGGCTACTGGAGCCCCGCCGCTAGCTGGACCGAACGAGCCGATGGGCACTGGTGCGGGTTTGCTGTTCCGCCGTTCGGTGGCCTACATCAACCCGGCGGAATAAACCTCCACGTGAGCACCCGCGCGGCCTCGTGGGAGTGCTCGTACGTTGTCACAGCACTGATCTGGATCGCGGTCTGGCTGATGGCGCGGCGCGGTGCGTGCTTTGGGGTCAAGCAGTCATTGGTGGCCACGTCGGTTGTCGCTGTCGTGTTCGCGATGATCGGCGCCGGGGTCGCGCTGCCCCTGGTGTTGCTGCTTCACCTGAGCACGGCAACACTACTGGTGGCGGTCGCCATCCGGCTAGCCCGGTACGCGCTGGCACAGATGAACCTGCCGTGGCCGCTAGGCGTCAATGGGCAGGATGGCGGGGCCGCCCCTCCTTCCTCCAACCGAGAGCCTCCAGACCGCCCGCAACCGCCACCGCCCAATGACGCCGCGCCCCCCAGCAGCCGCTTACCTGAATCCGTGCAAGTCGATTGACTCGACGAACGTCGATGTCGCCCGGGTCGCGATGGATCTACGCGGCGTGGATACGTTCGCCACCATCGACGCTTGCTTCCGGTTCGTGCGTGACGAGGTCCAGCACAGCGGCGATTACCGGCGCAACCCGGTCACCTGCTCGGCGTCGCAGGTGCTGCTGCACCGCACCGGATACTGCTACGCCAAGAGCCACCTGCTGTGCGCGCTGCTGCGGGCCAACGGCGTGCCGGCTGGACTGTGCTACCAGCGTCTCTGCATCGACGACCACGGTCCGCCCTGCTGCCTGCACGGGCTCAACGCGGTGTGGTTGCCCGACACGGGCTGGTTCCGACTCGACCCACGCGGCAACAAGGCCGGGATCGACGCGCGGTTCGAGCCACCGGCGGAGCGGCTCGCATTCATTCCAAGGCTGTCCGGCGAGCGCGACCTGCCGGGTGTGTTCGCGCGGCCGCTGCGGCAGGTGGTTGCGGCTCTCGAGCGGCACGACTCGTGGGATGCGCTGCTGGCCAACCTGCCGGACGGAGAGTGGGACAAGTATTCGCTTCCGAACGATTAGCCGGCCCGGCTAGAACATCCACGAGCCTTCCATCTCGAGCAGCCGGCGCTTCATCGCCACGCCCTGCGGCGCCGAGAAACCGCCCAGCCGCCCGCCGGCGCCCAGCACGCGGTGGCACGGCACCGCCAGCGGGGTCCGGTTGCCCGACATCACTGACCCGACGGCCCGTGCGGCGGCGGGCCGGCCCGCCTGCTTGGCCAGCTGGCCGTAGCTGCGGGTCTGCCCGTACGGGATCGCCGCGCACGACCGCGAGACGAATTTACCGAACGGGGTGAGGTGGTCGCGGCAGACGGGAATCGCCTCGAGCGACAGCGGCTCGCCCGCTGCGTAGCGTTCCAACAGGTCGACCCACTCGGCGACGGCGTCGGGCGGAGCGGTCGACGTGTCGGGCCCGATCGACGCTGGGTCGTCCGCACCCAATCGGCGCCGCGCGGCGGCGGCCGAGGTGTGTCCAAACACCAACGAGGCGAGCGTCCAGACCCCGCCCCGCGGCGCGGCGGCAAGGGCCATCCAGCCCAGGTCCGTGGGAAAGCAGGCATGGCAGGTTTCAACCGTCACGACCGTCACGGGGACCTCCAGTCGGGTGGTGCGGGGCGCCCGCCGGCGTGGTTTGCGGCCTTTGACACCCCGAGAACGCCGATCGTATACTTGCCGGAGGGCGGTTGGCAACCTGCGCAGTTTGGTTCCAACCTGGCAATGACGCCCCTCGCGACGCGGCCACACCCCGCGGCGCCAGCAACCGAACGGATACCGCACCCCAGCAGCGAAAGAGGTACTAGCGGCATGAACCCGTATGCTTCGCTAGCCGATGACTTCTACGTCAACATGAACCTCAACACGGAGATGGAGCTCTCCAACAGCCGTGAGACGCTGCTGCACTTTGCCGAGCAGATGCAACGCAAGTACCCGGAGATGCGGAACTTCTACGGGCGGGACAAGGGCGACTTTGTCCTCGAAGGGGACAAGGACAGCGGCGTCTACCGGTGGTGCTCGCTGGAGCCGCGGCGGGTCGCGTCCGGGCACGTGAACCCGGACAACGTTCAGACTGCCTACGAGCAGCACGTGCACGCCCTGGAGCTGGCGCCCTACGGGCTGTCAATCAGCGGGCTGGACTGCGAGGCGCTCGACTTCCTGATGGGCTTCGACTTCAACTACCGCGGCAACCACAACGCGCTGGTGGCCGAGGCGATCGGCGTGCCGCCCGGCTTCGCCAAGGCGACCCAGATGCCCGGCGCGTCGTTCATCAACTTCGAGCCCAACCTGACGTTCGCTGTTGACGAGGACTGCCGCCTGCAGTGCCGGCTGAGCGTCGAGAACCGCACCACGCCGTACCACATCCGCACGGGCGAGTTTCAGGAGGAGCAGCTCAGCGTGTACGTAACGGCCCGGCGGTACGGCAGCCTGGACCCCGGCATGACGTTTGTCGACGCGCTCAAGCAGCTCAAGAAGCTCTGCCTGGAAGTGGTGGACGACTACGTCGCCGGCGAGGTGCTCGAGCCGCTCGCGCGGGCGATCGCGATGGAGTAGTTTGCGACCGTTCGAGTTCAGCCATCAGGCTTGAGGCACAGGCTGGGCACGCTGTGGTGTGGGCTCCAGCGGCCGCGTCACCTGCGTTAACACAATCGAGCCGTCCATGGCGCCGGCCATGGGACCAAATCAGAAAGAGCCCTGCAGGGATTCCCCTGCAGGGCTCTGTTCGTTTCTCGCTTAGCCGCTCCCACGGCTGGCGCCGTGGGCTCTGGCGCACGCGCTAGGCCGCGGCTTCCAGCGGGTCGTAGCCCTCGACCAGCTCGGCGCCCTCGGGCACGAAGCTGTTGAGCATCTGGCTGCGGACCGGGTTCTGCAGCTTGCTGACGGCTTTGGCCTCGATCTGGCGGACCCGCTCGCGGGTCACCTTGAAGATGCGGCCCACTTCTTCCAGCGTGTAGCTGTAGCCGTCGGCCAGGCCGTAGCGGAGGCGGATGATCTCTCGCTCGCGGAAGGTGAGGGTCTTGAGCAGCTCCTCGATCCGCTCACGCAGCAGGCCGTTGTTGGCCAGCTTCCAGGGGTTCTCCACAGCGTTGTCCTCGACGAACTCGCCGAAGCTGCAGTCGTCGCCGTCGCCGACGGGGCGGTCGAGGCTGACCGGGTGGCGGCCGATGTCCAGCACGCGCTCGGTCTCTTCCAGCGGGATGCCGGCGGCCAGGGCGGTCTCTTCGGTGGTCGGCTCGCGGCCCATCTCCTGCTGCAGCTGCTTGGCCGTGTTGCGGAGCTTGGTCAGCACGTCGATCATGTGCACCGGAATACGAATCGTGCGGGCCTGGTCGGCGATCGCCCGGGTGATCGCCTGGCGGATCCACCACGTGGCGTAGGTGCTGAACTTGAAGCCACGGCGGTACTCGTACTTATCAACCGCACGCATCAGTCCGGTGTTGCCCTCCTGGATCAGGTCCAGGAACGACAGGCCACGGTTGCGGTACTTCTTGGCGATCGACACCACCAGCCGCAGGTTGCCGCTGGAGAGCTGCCGCTTGGCGCCCTCGAAGTCGGCGAACTGGCGCCGCAGCTGGCTGGCCCGCTTGCGGAGGCTCGACGGGCTCTCCAGCGTGCGCCGCATGAGCTGCAGCAGCTCGGCGCGGACGCTGGCGATCTTGTCGGCCGGCGCGCCGGTGGCCTTGAGCTCACGCAGCTCGCGGGTGACGTCGTCCATCCGCTGGGCGTACTCTTCGAGCTCGGCGATCAGCGGCGTGATGCGGCGGCTGCGGAGGCTCAGCTCCTCGACGAGAACCAGCATCTTCTCGCGGCGGCGGAGGTAGCGGGCGCGGGCCTCGGCCTTGACCTCGTCACTCTGGCGGTGGTCCACCATGGCCGCGAAGTCACGACGCTGCAGGTCCATCAGGCCGCGGAGCGACGCCAGGTTGGCCGGCATGCGGGACGACACCTGCTCCTTGGTCAGCCGCTCGGTCAGCGAGACCTTGATCGTGCGGTCGAACGGCAGCTCGCCGGAGTGCACCTTCTCGAGCGTCTTGACGGTGGCCTCCAGGGCGTAGAACGAGCGGAGCAGGTTGCGGCGGAACCGCTTGCGGGTCAGCTCGATCTTCTTGGCCAGGCCGATCTCCTCGTCGCGTGACAGGAGCGGGATCTCCGCCATCTGCGACAGGTACATGCGGATGGGGTCGCTGTTGCCGCTGGGCAGCACGTCCTGCAGCAGGTGCGAGCGGTCGCCCTGCTCGCTGGCGCGGGTCTCGGCCAGGGCGGGCGGGGGGCACTCGTCGTCGAGCTCGATGCCGAGGCCGTCGAGCACATTCAACAGGGCCTCGATCTTCTCGACGCCCTCGGTCTCGTCCGGCAGGTAGGGGAAGACCTGTTGGTAGGTGAGGCGGCCGGTGGACTTGGCCAGGTCGATCAGGTCGTTCAGCGTGGTGGCTGCTTGGGTCATATCGCTTCGACTCCTCCGCACTTCCTGTGCGTTTAAGTGAGGTGACGCTCCACACGGTCGTCGCGCGCCGCACGGGTAACGGCGCGCCCGCGTGTCCCGGCAAGACCCCCTACCCTTCCGTGGGCAAGGACCCCGTCTGCCGGTTCTTGAGGTTCGCAAAGATGTTGTTGAGGGTCTCCAGTTCCTCGGTTTCGGTGAGCGACCGCTGCGCGATCGCCGCTTTCTGTTGTGAACGCATGGCCTGCTGGGCGAGCCGCGCGTGGCGGGCCAGCAGGTCGGTCAGCCGCTGGGGCAGGTCGCCCTCGCGTTTGGCCTGGGCCTCCTCATCGATGGCTACCAGCGCGCCCTTGAGTCGCTCGTCCGAGAGCGTGCCGAGCATCCAGTGGAAGTCGACCTGGCCCTCGACCTCCAGCGCGTCGCGGCAGGCCAGGAACAACGCCCGGCCGGTGGAAGACTCGAGCGCGTCGACCGCGATCGATTCGGCGATGCGGCGGGCGCACTCGGCATCCAGCAGCATCAGCTCCAGCAGCTCGCCGTCGTGGGTGGTCAGCTTGACAGGCAGGTTGCTGGGCGCCGCCTCGGGGGCGATCGGGTCGGCCGACTCGCCGGGGAAGCCGGGGTCCTCGAGCTCTTCGTACGCGGAGTCGAGCAGCGCCGCGTTCGGGTCGATGTCGGCCGGCGTGGCGGGCCGAGGGGCGGTCGGCTGCGGCGCCGGGCTGCTGGCCAACGGCTTGCGGACCAGCGGCTTGGCGGCGTGCTCCCGACGCAGCACCGCCAGGCGGGCCCGCAGCGGCTCCTGCGGCATCCGCAGGCGGTTGGCCAGGCTGCTGAGCAGCGACTGCTCGCGGAGCATCGACGCACCGCCGGCCAGGCCGTCGGTGGGGACCTTGGCCAGCGTGGCCAAGACGTCTTCTGCAGCGCGCGTCGCGGCGTGCGTGTTGAGGGGAGAAACCAATCCGTTGGTCGCTGTATTGAGTTTGTGTTGCAGGGCGTCCGGGGCCTGCCGGAGCAGCTCGCGGAACGCCTCAACGCCGTACCCATCCTTGGGCCCTTCCTTAGGCGTAGCAATAAAATCACATGGATCGAGGTTTTCAGGCAAGGTCAGAATCCGCAAATCAACCTGATTTGTGACAAACAGTTCAAGGACCTCGCTAGCACGCCGCTGCCCGGCGTCGTCGCCGTCGAGCACCAGCGCGACGCTGTCGGTGAACCGTTGGATCAGCTTCAGGTGCGACTCGACCAGGGCCGTGCCGCAGCACGCCACCGCGTTCGCTAGGCCGTGCTGGTGGGCCATCACGACGTCCGTGTAGCCCTCCATAACGGCGATCTGCCCCTCCCGCTGCACCGACTCGCGGGCCAGGTGCAGCGCGTACAGTTGGTTGCTCTTGGAGTAGAGCGGGGTTTCGGGCGAGTTGACGTACTTGCCGCCCCCCTTGTCCGCTAGCTGCGGCAGGATCCGCCCGCCGAATGCGATCGGACGGGACTGCAGGTCGTGGATCGGGAAGATCACCCGGCCGCGGAAGAAGTCGTAGCAGCCGCCGCCGTCCCGCTCGCGCACCAGACCCACCCGCGCCAGCACCGCCTGCGAGAACCCCTGCGCCGACGCCTGGTTCTTGAGCCAGTCCCAGCTGTCGGGCGCGAAGCCGATGCGGTGCCGTTCGATGCTCTCGCGGCTGATGCCGCGGCCGGCCAGGTAGTCGCGGGCGGGCGCCGCGTCGGGGCTCTCCAGCAGGCAGCGGTGGAACCGCTGCTCCGCGTAGGCCACGGCCTCGTACAGCGTCTTCTTGTCGCCCGGGCCCCCCGGTTTGGCGGGGCGGCCGTGGGCGGGCGCCAGGCTGACCCCGGCTCGGTCGGCCAGCAGTTCGAGCGCCTCGCGGAAGCCGATGCCGTCACGCTTCATGACGAAGCTAAAGATGTCGCCGCCGATGTCGCAGACCCAGCAGCGCCAGCTCTGCCGCTCCTGGTTCACGGTTAGGCTGGGCTTGGTGTCGTCGTGCCAGGGGCAGCGGCAGACGTAGTTGCGGCCCTGCCGGCGGAGCTCGTACGACTCGCCCACCAGGTCGACGATGTCGACCGATTGGCGGACAATCTCCTTGGCGTCGAGGGGGCTGGCGCTACTCATCCGTGGGAGCGGTTAGTCGGGATCGGGGCCGGCGGACATCCGGCCCGCTAACCTACCAAACAATGACAGTAAGCGTGAGGAGCCCGGGCCGCGGATGCCCGGCGTCAGTCGAGCTGGGCCGGGGCCTCTTCGGCGTACGGCTTCAAACCGACCTCGACGTTTAGCCGTTTTTCGACGACCTCGCCGCGTTCCTTGCGTTTTACCAGCACGGTGGCGGTCGAGCCGATCTCGGTGTTGGCGATCGTGCGGCTGAGCACGGTCGGGTCGGTCGCCTCGTGGTCGTTCCAGCGGAGGATCACGTCCCGCCGGCGGATGCCGGCGATGCCGGCCGGCCCGTCGGCCACCACGTCGGCGATCAGCACGCCCTTGCCCTGATCGAGCGCCAGCTCGCGGCGGACCCGCTCTGGCACGGTGCTGGGCTGCACGCCCAGGTAGCCGCGCTCGATGTAGCCCTTGTCGCGGAGTTGCTCGTACTTCTCGCGGGCCAGCGCCGACGGGATGGCGAAGCTGACGCCCTGGTAGGTCGGTCCGAGGATCGCCGTGTTGATCCCCACGACGCGGCCCTCGAGGTCCACCAGCGGCCCGCCGCTGTTGCCCGGGTTCACCGCGACGTCCGTCTGCAGGTACTCCTGGTACACGCTGGCGGTCACGATGCCGCTCGAGCTGCTGCGGTGCTTGGCGCTGACAATGCCGAACGTGATGCTGCGGCTCAGCCCGAACGGGCTGCCCATCGCCCAGACCAGGTCGCCCAAGTCGAGCAGGTCGCTGTCGCCCCAGCTGGCGGCGACCAGGTTGTCGGCGTTGATCTTGAGCACGGCCAGGTCGGTGGCGCGGTCGAAACCGAACACGGCGGCCTCCACGTCGCGGCCGTCATCCAGCTGGACGCGCAGGCCCTTGGCGTCCTCGACCACGTGGAAGTTGGTGAGGATGTAGCCCTCCTCGTCCATGATCACGCCCGAGCCCTGCCCGTCGGTGCCGCGGAAGTGGGGGCGGTAGATGTTGACCACCGACGGTCCAACCTTCTTGGCGACCATCCGCGAGGCGAGCGCAAAATCTTCCAGCCGGGGCCGGAGGTCGCCCAGGATCTCGTCGGCCGCGTCGTGCTCGGCGATGAGGGTGTTGTAGCGGCCCGAGTACTGGAACTGGCCCCACAGGTAGGGGCCGGCGGCCACGGCGCTCAGCACCACAAACACCAGCGTCAGCCGCCAGATGCGGTTGGCGAACGCGTACGGGTCCGGGTCGCGCAGCTGCAGATTGGGCTTGTCGAACATCTGCCGGTCGAGGTCCGCGACTGGCTCGGCGGCGGAGGGCGCCGCGGGGTCCGCAGAGGAAGCCAGGGGGGCCTCCTCGGGTGGCGTGTGAGACATCGGCTGGTGATCTCTTGTTCTGTCGAGTCGGCGCGAGGCCCAGCGAGAATAGAGCAGCCTGCATTATAGCGGTCGGCGTGCGGTGGGTCAGCATTCGGCATGAATGACTTGCGTGCGTCGTGCGCATGGCCTGCACAATCCCTAAATCCCGGACAGGTTTCCGCAAATTGCTACCCGCCGGGCAGCCGTAGCGAGCTAGGTTTTCCAGAACGACCATAACTCCCAAACGACCAGCGACCGGGGACCCCTCGACATGTCGGAAACCCTAGACAGCCTGCCCGGCTTTGACGGCGGCGCCATCGAACTAGAAGAGGCGCCGGTCGGACCGGTCTGCGAGAAGTGCGAAGCCGCTCTGCCCGACGGCAAGCTGTCGGCCTGCCCGTCGTGCGGCTGGTACGCTTCGCTGGGGATCCACGTGGACATTGCTCCGGAATGGGAACAAGCCTGCAACGGCCAGGCGCCAGCCACGCCGGCCAAGTCGCACGCCGAGGTGTGGGCGACGCTCATCCCCGCGTGGGGCTGGAAGCTCATCGGCACCACGCTCGCGGTCATCGCGGCCAGCGTCGCGGTGAGGATCTACACGGCCGATGACCAAACCCTCCGCACCATCTGGGCCGTATGCCAGCTGCTGATCGGCGCCAGCCTGCTCGCGGCGTGCCACCTGCTGGCGTTCTTCATGGCCGCCTCGGCCGACCCCGACATGGGGGTGATGGACCTGGTGGTCAGCCCGCTGAAGGGCTGGTTCAAGATCTTCCGCAAGCTGCCCGAGCGGTTCTGGGTGGTCAACTCGGCCAACGTCACGCTGACCGCCACGGTCTGCTCCGCCCTCGTGATCGGCGGACTGCCGTACGAGGCGATCTGGGACTGGGGCTTCAAGCAGCCCGCCAAGAAGAACCTGCTGGGCGCGATCGCCGACAAGGCGGGCGGAAAGGACAACGGCATGGACATGGAAGAGGCCATGGAGTCGTTCGCCGACAACGCGGCGGTCAACGGCGCCCTGCCCGACCGCGGCGACGGGCTTGGCCAGGCCCAGGGCCCACCCGAGCGGCAGACCATCGACGCGCTGATCGTCGGCTACGAGCTGGCACAGGACGGGTCGATCGACCGGCTGCTGCTGGCCACCGAATTCAACGGCAAGCTGTACTACGCCGGCCGCGTCCGTCCGTCGTTCACGGAGGACGAGGCCCTGGAGTTCCCGGCCAAGCTGGCGGCCGCCTACTCGCCCCGCCCGTTCATCACGGTGCCCGGCTCGGCGACCTGGGTCAAGCCGCGGTTCACCTGCCGCGTGACCTACTCGCGACGCGTCGAGTCAGGCATGCTGCAGGGGATCATCTGGGAAGACCTGCTCGGCGAGGTGAAGACCGCCTGGTAGCGGCGCGGGGCGAACCGCGGCTGGCTTGCGTCCGCTCGGCCGGCGCGGCTACGCTCGTGGGATGAACCCGCAGGCGCCCAGCATCTTCCCCCCGGTACACGAGGCCGGCCCCGAGGGCCTGATCGCGATTGGCGGTCGGCTGGAGCCGGAGTGGCTGCTGGACGCCTACCGCCACGGCATCTTCCCCTGGCCCGACGACGACCACTCGCCGCTGCTGTGGTGGTCGCCCGACCCCCGCGCCGTTATCGAACTCGACGGGCTGTACGTTTCGCGGCGCCTGCGGCGGCGGCTTCGCTCGGGGCGGTTCCGTGTGACCCTCAACCAGGCGTTCGCCGAGGTGATGCACGGCTGCGCCACGGCGCCCGACCGTAAGGGGGGCACGTGGATCACACCGCAGATGCGGGCGGCGTACACCCGGATGCACGAACTGGGACACGCCCACAGCATCGACGTGTGGCTCGAGAACCGCCTGGTGGGCGGGGTGTACGGGGTCGCGATCGGCGCCGCGTTCGCCGCCGAGTCGATGTTCCACCTGGAGACCGACGCCTCGAAGGTCGCGCTCGCGAGCCTGGTGAGCCACCTCGCCGCCCGCGGGTTTGAGCTGCTGGACATCCAACAGTGGACCGAGCACACCGGCAGCATGGGCGCGGTGGAGGTCCCACGGGAAGCGTTTCTGCGAAGGTTGGCCAACGCGATCGACAAGCCGGTCACGATGGGCGAGCGGCTGGAAGGACGCCCGGCGGAAACGCCGCCGGCCACCACTGCCGACTAAGCTTGCTTATCCTCGGCGCCCAGCAACGCCGCCAGCCGGCGGGCCCGGTCGGGGTCCCACCATTCGAGAACGGCCTCCGACTCGCGCCGCAACCGGCGTTTCTCGTTACGCAGCATTTCGTTGAGCGCGTCTCGCTCGCTGCGCGAGGTGTCTTTCAACGCCCGCTTCAGCCACGCGAGCAGTGAGGCGCTGTCGTTCACGTCGCCGAGGTGGTTCTGCAGGTCCCGCAGCTGGGCGTAGGCCTCCTCGCTCTCGTCGCGGGTGATACCCAGCGTGAGCACCTCGAGCGAGTACCGCAGCCGCTTGGCGGCAATGCGGAACCGGTGCAGCTCTTCGATCTCCGCGTCCACGCCGGGCGCGGCGTCCAGGAACCGCGACGCCTCGCGGCGGAGCGTCTTGCCCGCCCAGGGGGCGAACGGCCGCTTGCCAAGCCGTCGCGCCCGATTGTACCCGGCCGGGATCCGGCGGACGAGCTTCTCCGCCTGCCGGGCGACCTTCTTGCCCCCCTTGAGCTTGTCGCAAGCACGCTGCAGGTCGGACTGCACCACCTCGCGTTGGGCGTACAACCTGCCCTGCAGCCCCGGCAACGCCTGCTCCTGTTGCAGCCGCATGAGGAACACGTCGAGGTCACGGGCCGGTCCTGCGGCGCGGCGGGCGATCCGCAACGACCACTTCAGCCGGTCGGCCTGCTTCTCCGGGAGCGTCCGCCGGAAGATCTTCAGCGCCGCCGCGGTGCGCCGCGCAGCGACCCGCAGCTGGTGCACGTGCTCGGGGTCCTGGTCCATCCCCTGCGCCGCCAACGGGAGCCGGGCGACAACCTCGGCCGAGCGCGTCGCGACCGCGATGCGGGCCGCGTCGGCGACCGTCGCGTCAGCAGGCAGGCCGTCCAGCCACTTGTCGAACTTGGCCATGCGGGGGCGGTGGTTAACAGGATGGGGGCACGAAAGCCCCCATTCTAATTCAACCGCGCAGCCCGGTGTTGGGTATCAGCGGCCGCAGCGTGTCCCGGGCAATCCGCAGGCCCTGGGTGCGTCGCGGCAGCGGTCCGCCGAAATCGGCGTCTTCACATTCGACGCAAACCGCGCCCCCGTAGCCGGTTTCGCACAGGGTGGCAACGAGCGCCGCCCAGTCGATGTCCCCCCGGCCGGGGATCTTGGCGGCGCTGCGGTCCATTGGCAGCGCGAGCGAGCCGACGTCGTTCAGCCGGTCGGGATCGACCCGCATGTCCTTGGCGTGCACGTGCAGCACACGGTCCGCGAATTCGCGCAGAGGTGCGATCGGGTCCATCAGCTGCATCGCCATGTGCGAGGGGTCGTAGTTCAGCCCCAGGCTGGCGGACGGGATCGCGTCGAACATCCGCCGCCAGACGGCCGGCGAGTGCGCCAGGTTCACGCCGAACGGCCACGTGTTTCGGTTGAGCACCGGGCAGTTCTCAATGCCGATCCGCACGCCCTGGTCCTCCGCGTGGCGGACGATGTCGGGCCAGACCTGCTCGTAGAGCTTGAGGTTCTCGTCCATCGATAGCCGGTAATCAGCGCCGACGAACGTGTTGATGAGCGTCTGCCGCAGGAGCGGCGCGGCGTCGATCAGCGTGTGCAGGTACGCGATTGCCGCTTCGGCCTGCTCGCGGTCCGCGGAGAGCGGCACCGAGTAGAACCCCAATGCTGAGATGCTGACCCCGTGGCGGTCGCACACGCCGAGGATGTCGTCGGCCATGGCCGGCGTCAGGTTGGTCAGGTCCAGGTGCGTGACGCTGCCGAACTTCTTGTCCGGCCCGTCCGGGGGCCAGCACATCACCTCGACGCAGTCGAAGCCTTCGCGCGCGGCCAAAGCCATCACCTCGTCGAAGCCGAGGTCGTTCAGCACGCCGGATACGAAGCCAAGCTGCATGTTGTCGCGTGTCCGTGGGTCAGCTCAGGGCGGGCCGTTAGCCTGCCAACGCGGCGTCCATCGCCTGCTGCAGGTCGGCCTGCAGGTCGTCGGCGTCTTCCAGACCGACGCTCAGCCGGATCAGGCCGTCGGTGATGCCGTGCTTGGCGCGGTCGGCCGCGTCGTAGCTGGCGTGCGACATGCTGGCCGGCTGCTCGATCAGCGACTCGACGCCGCCCAGGCTCACCGCCAGCTGGAACAGCTTGGTCGCCCCCACCATCCGCTGGGCCGCTTCGTAGCCCCCCTTCAACTCGAGCGAGAGCATGGCGCCGAACCCGCCCTGCATCTGCCGCTTGGCGACCTCGTGTCCGGGGTGCCCCGGCAGGCCCGGGTAGAGCACGCGTTCGACCTGCTCGTGGCCGTCGAGCCACTGGGCGAGCTTCAGCGCGGTGCGGCACTGCTCCAGCACGCGGAGCTCCATGGTCTTGATGCCGCGGGACACCAGGAAGCAGTCCATCGGTCCCAGCACGGCGCCGGTGGAGTTCTGCAGGAAGTAGAGTTCATCACGCAACGCCTTATCCTGCACGGCCAGCAGCCCGCCCAGCACGTCGCCGTGGCCGCCGTAGTACTTGGTGGCCGAGTGCATCACGATGTCCACGCCGAGCTCCAGCGGACGGCAGAGCACCGGCGTGGCGAACGTGTTGTCGCACCCCATCAGCGCGCCGTGCTGGTGCGCCAGCTCGGCCACGGCGGCGTAGTCGCAGATCGTCATCCGCGGGTTGCCGGGCGATTCGACCCACACGAGCTTCGTGTTCGGGCGGAACGCCTTGGCGAAGGCGGCCGGGTCGGTCGCGTCCGCCAGCGTGATCTCAATGCCCGCGCGGTTCATCACTTTGTGGAACAGCCGGTAGGCGCCGCCGTAAATGTCGCTGCCCGCCAGCACGTGGTCGCCCGACTTAAGCAGCCCGGTGACACAGTGGATGGCGGCCATGCCGCTGGCGAACGCCAGGGCGCCCCCTTCGCCGCAGCCCTCGAGCGACGCGACCGTGGTCTCCAGCGCGGTGCGGGTCGGGTTGCCGCTCCGCGAGTAGTCGAACTGGCGCCACTTGCCCGCTTCGTGCTGCACGAAGGTCGACGACAGATAGACCGGCGGCGTCACGGCCCCGGTCTGGGGGTCCTTCTCTTGCCCGTGGTGGATGGCGCGGGTGCGGAACTTCATTCGGCTAGGCGTTGGCAGATGGGGAAGGGTCGGCGCCCTCGTCGAGGGGGCAAACCAACCATTACCGCCGACACTCTGCGGTTCGTCAACCTGCCGGCGCCGCTACCAGAGACCGGGCGCCAGCCGGTAGCGGACCCGCGTTGCGTAGCGGCTGAAGCCGGCCAGCTCTTCGCTCAGCACGCGGTCCTCGAACTGGGCCCGCCGGGCGTAAAGCGCGACGAACGCCAACGCCGGGATGAGCGACCAGTACGACCCCAACGCGAACGCACTGGCCACGGCGCCCACGCTCAACCCCAGGTACGACGGGTGCCGCACCCAGCGGTAGGGGCCCGCGGTGATCACGCGGTGCCTGCGTTCCCGCTGCACCCGCACCACCGGCGAGAAGAACGGGTTGAGCAGCATCGCCCAGGCGGCTAGGCCAAAGCCGGCGATCATCACGGCCAGGCCAACGACTCTCACCCAACTAGGCGTCACGCCCGACCAGTGGAAGTAGCTCGCGTCCGCCACGCCAACCACGAAGTGCGTTGTCAGCAGCAGGCCGCCGCCGACAAAGGTGAGCTTGTCCGTCAGCGACACGCCGGGCCGCATCAGCTCGCGCAGCACGCTGGGGTGGTGGCGCCGCAGCACGCGGTCGAACAACGTGAACCCCATCATCACCGCCAGGTAGGGCGCCAGGTACCTGAGCTCTTCGCGGCGTGACACCGCCGCCACCAGCCAGACCGCCACGGCGCACTGCAGGAGCGACCCCGCCCAGAAGTAGCGGTGGCCTCCAACCTCGGGAGATTCGGTTCGCACGGCGACGCCTCAGCGGGCTGGCGGTGCGCCTCCGTGCCGGGTGGTCAACGCCGCTCCCTTCCGTGGGCGGCGTGTGAGGGACTCAGGGCGAACTTCGGCTGCCCGTGGCGGCCGCCTGAACAGAGTGAACCGCGTTGGGCCACATTCGCGCGGCGACCCTGCCGGTCGGAGTGATAGTGCTAGTTGTAGGACCGCGGCCGGCGCCTGCTGACCGCCGCGCAGGCCGACCCTGCGGCTCGTGCGGCGTTGGTGTCATTGGACTCAGGTCGGACGGCGCGGTTGTCGTGGAATATGGTCGACCCGTTCGTTCGAGTTCCTTAGACTAGACAGCGGGCAGCCGCCTCCCGTTACGGTCCCCGCCCTTGCTCTTCTCGCCCCCACTCCGCCACCGAGGCTCCTGGATGCGTCCCGTCCGCCCCGCTGCGCTGCTGCTCTTGCTGCTTGCGTGTGCCCTGCTCTGCCCCGCCCCCGCCTGCGCGCAACGGAGGTCCGCCGAGGACCTGCGGGAACGGGCCCGCGAGCGTGCCCGCGACTTCGAGGACATGCGTGAGCGGCTGGAGAACCCCAACGCGCCCCGCGGCCCCAGCCGCCGTGGGGGCGACGGCCTCGAAACCGCCGGCGAGGACGACTACGACGACGAGGGCCCGGGCGTCTCGCCGGCGCAGGGGGTCGTCGAACGCAAGCTGTCCGGCCTGGCGAAGGTCAAGTCCACGCCCGCCAAGGCCCGCACCACCTACGTCCGTGACGCCGACGGGCAGACGGTCGTGGCCCAGGTGTCGTGCGAGCTGGGCGACAAGCGGATGATCGTGCTGCCCGACGGCCGCGCGGACTTTGTCTCGCGGTCGGCCACCCGCCCGTGCGACCAGCCGTTCCGCTCCGCCACGCTGCAGCAGCTCGAAGACAGGCTGCGGGACGAGGGCTTCAACGACTACACCTTCGTGCACGACGGCTACTACCTGTACGCCTACAAGTGCTCCGAGGGCTTCTACCACCACACGCGGTCGATCCTGTCGTCCATGCTGTCCGGCGTGGTGACCCAGCTCCGCGACTGGGGCCTTGAGGTCGAGCGCCCGAAGACGCCGCTGGTGGTGGTGATCTTCCCCGACCGCAAGTCGTTCGACGCCCACGACCGCATGCCGGCGGAGGTCGCGGCGTACTACAGCGCGCTGAGCAACTGGGTCTACCTGTACGAGGACACCCGCCTGTGGGACGCGGCGCCGGAGTTCGCCATGAAGCAGTTTGCGTACACCGTCGCGCACGAGGGCATCCACCAGGTACTGCACAACACGGGCATCCAGCAGCGGCTCTCCCGCTGGCCGGCCTGGGTCAGCGAGGGCCTGCCGGAGTACTTCAGCCCGCTGAACGTCAGCAGCAAGGTGGTGCGGCAGGGTAAGAGCGAGATGCCCGAGCGGGTGCTCCGCTGGCAGGGCCCCGGCCGGGTGAACGACATCCGCATGCACGAGCTTATCGGCGGCGACTCCGGCGGCAGCGGCCGGCTGGTCAAAGAGGCGGTCAGCTACCAGAACCTCACCTCCTACGGCTATGCCATCAGCTGGGGCCTCGTCCACTACCTCGCCAGCCGCGAGACCGACGCCTTCGCCGCGTACCTCCGCGACCTGGCCGAGACGCCGCCGCTGCAGGGCGACCACAACCAGCGGTCCGGGCCGGACCCGCTGTTCGTCAAGCACTTTGGCGAGGACTTCGAGTCGGTGGAGAACCGCGTCAAGCGGCACCTCACCGGCTCCAAGATCCAGAAGCAGTACAAGGACCCGATCGAGAACCAGACCTACTACGTGATCAAGCGGATCTACAAGAAGCAGCGGACCTTCTACACCACCGTGGTGCTGACCCGCTCGCCCGACGCGGCCCGCAACTGGCGCGACAAGGAGATGAAGCGGATGGAGGAGATCGGCGAGGAGGCCGCCTTCTACACCATCATCTGCGACAACGCCGACGAGGCGCGGTACCAGATCCGCAAGCTGTCGCAGTAGTCAAGCTGCAGTCCGAAGGCTACGAGCGGTACAGACCGGCCGCGTCCTGCGCCCGCTTCAGCACGCCGGCGGCCTTCGCCCGGGCCTTCTTGGCGCCGGCGGCCAGCACATCGCGCACGTCGTTGGGGCGGGCGGCCAGCTCGGCCCGCTTCTCGCGGACCTCGGCCCAGTAGTTCTCGGCCGCCTCGGCGAGGGCCTTCTTGATGTCGCCGTAGCCGAAGCCGCCGCGGCGGTACAGCGCGGCGATCTCGTCGACCTGCTCCTGCGGGGCGACCAGCTTCAGGAGGTCGTACAGCACGTCGCCGTCGGGCTCCTTGGCCTCGTCCATCGGGCGGCTGTCGGTCTGGATCCGCATGATCTGCTTGCGCTGCTTCTTGGCCTCGTCGAACACGGCGAGCGTGTTGCCGTAGCTCTTGGACATCTTCTCGCCGTCGATGCCGGGCACGCGGGCCGACTGGTCGAGCACCTTACCCTTGGGCATGGTGAAGGTCTCGCCGAAGTGATGGTTGAAGCTGCCGGCGATGTCGCGGCAGACCTCGATGTGCTGCAGCTGGTCCTCGCCCACCGGCACGACGTCGGCGTCGTAGGCCAGGATGTCGGCCGCCTGCAGCACCGGGTAGGTGAACAGGCCGGCGTCGGCCTTCAACCCCTTGGCGAGCTTATCCTTGTAGCTGACGCAGCGTTCCAACAGGCCCATCGGGGTGCCGGTCATCAGCAGCCAGCAGAGCTCGCTCACCTCCGGCACGTCCGACTGTACGAACAGCACCGCCTTGTCCGGGTTGAGCCCCAGCGCCAACAGGTCGAGCGCGCCATCCAGCGTGTACTGCTGCAGCAGCTCCTTTTCACGCACGGTGGTCAGCGCGTGCAGGTTGGCGATGAAGTAGTACGACTCGTCCGCCACGTCCTGCAGCTCGATGTACTGCCGGATGGCGCCGAAGTAGTTGCCCCAGTGGAACGGGCCGGTGGGTTGGATGCCTGAGAGGACGCGCATGGGGTGGTGTGTAGTGGCTGGTGGGTGGTGCAGCGGATTTGGGTGAAGCGAGCTTCCAGGCGCCTCCCCTTCGGGGAGGCGGAGGTGAATCACTTGTTTGTGCTAAGGGTTCCGACCGCGTCGCTTACCGTGCTGACTCCAAGCTCTGCCAGCGCGTCCGGCAGGGCGTCCAGCACTTCCATACTGGCCGTCGGTCGGTAGAAGT
Source organism: Posidoniimonas corsicana (assembly GCF_007859765.1). Classification (NCBI taxonomy): domain Bacteria; kingdom Pseudomonadati; phylum Planctomycetota; class Planctomycetia; order Pirellulales; family Lacipirellulaceae; genus Posidoniimonas; species Posidoniimonas corsicana. Next base: position 1,581,398 of record NZ_SIHJ01000001.1, on the reverse strand, counting down.
TAACGGTGCCAAGCTGCACCGCCGTGGCGCCGGCCACGAGGAACTCCATGACGTCGTCGATGTTCTGGATGCCGCCGATGCCGATGATGGGGGTCTGGGCCGCCTGCGCGGCCTGGTAGACGCACCGCAGGGCGATCGGCTTGATGGCCGGGCCCGACAGGCCGCCGACGCCGTTGCCCAGGATCGGCTTCTGCTTCCGCCAGTCGACCACCATGCCGAGCACGGTGTTGATCAGCGACAGCGCGTCGGCACCGCCCGCCTCGGCGGCCTTGGCCATCACGGCGATGCTGGTCACGTTGGGTGTCAGCTTGGCGATGATCGGCAGGCCGCACGCCGCGCGGCAGTCGGCCACCAGCCGCTCGCACATCTGCGGGTCGACGCCAAAGTCGACGCCGTGAGACACGTTCGGGCAGGAGATATTCAGCTCGATCGCCGCGGGGCCTTCGACCTCCGACAACCGGCGGCACATCGACACGAACTCGTCGTGCGTGCGGCCCGCCACGCTGACGATCACCGGCGAACCGACCGTCCGCAGATACGGCATATGATGCTGGATGAACGCCTCGATGCCGTCGTTGTCCAGGCCGATGGCGTTCAGCATGCCGGCGGAGGTCTCGACCGTGCGCCACGGCGCGTTCCCCTGACGGGGCTCGTGCGTGATGGTCTTCGGTACGATGCCGCCCAGGCGGCCGAGGTCGACCAGACGCTCCATCTCACGGGCGTACCCGAACGTGCCGGAAGCAACCAGCACCGGGTTGGGCAGCCGCAGGCGGCCAAGCGAGACCTCCAGCGAGGCCGCGGTAGCGGTATCAGCAAGCATGCGCGCAGACAGGGGTGGCGGGCGGCGATGGGTACAGCCAGCCATGCTATCGGGCCGGGCGTGCGCGAACAATCCGCGCAGCGGCCCCGGCCAGCCGTCTAGGTTTCAGCCAGCCGGCCTTAGATGACCAGGCCGTTGGTGCGGTACGGCTTCATGTGGCTGGGCTGGTCCAGGAACCAGATGCGTTCCCACTCGTCCAGGAACGTACGCAGGTCCTCGGATGTGTAGATCAGCTCCTGCGCACGGCGCGCCGGGTCTGCCGAGTAGATCGGCAGCAGGCAGCCGGTGCTGCTAGCCAGGCCACAGGCCGCAACGACGATTAGAATCCACTTACGCATTGCTGCTGCGCTCCTCCGTGAGTGCCCGCCGACCGGGGTAGCCGATCAGCGGCGCGAAGTTAGCCGGTCCCACCGACTTCTGCTAACGCCCGGGGTCCGGGCGTACTCTCGAAACACTTTCGCCTCAACGGGTTAGCCCCGCCGGGGCGTGCAAAGTCAACACTAGCCGCTTCGGGCCGCCGCTCCGCGACGCGTCGAGCGTCCCGGGGGCGCTGCCCTGGTTGAATTGGTTGACGCCGGACCACGCGGCCGCGGGACGGTAGCGTCCGCTGCGGGTGGTGTCCAGCGCAGTTGGCCCGGTCAGGCGGCCTGAGCAAGCGACAGAAGAGAGCGGGCGAAGGCCCGGGTGGCTGCTGGCGGCGACTCAGCTGCCCGCGTCGTAGCGGGGCGGCTGATCGTAACCGCTTGCGGCGTCAGGGGTTGGCGACGCCGGCGTGTGTGAGTGAGAACCGTTGGCTGCGGGCGGTGCATTCATCGCGGCCTCGCGGGCGGCGGCCTCCGCCTCGCGGCGGGCCTGCTCTTCGGCCGCCCGTCGCTCGAGTTCGCGGACCCGTTCCTCCATCTCTTTGCCGGGCTTGAAGGTCACCACAAACTTCTCGGGCACCGAGACTTTCTCGCCCGTGCGTGGGTTGCGCGCCTTGCGAGCGGCACGCTTCTTGACCTCAAACACGCCAAAGTTGCGGAGCTCGATCCGGTGATCTTCGACCAGCGTCTCGACGATGGCGTCGAACGTCTTTTGGACGATCTCCTTCGTCTTGAGCTGCGTCAGTCCGATCTCCTCGGAGATGGTTTTGACGATCTCTTTCTTAGTCATAGCCGACTCCTGGAGAAAGGCGGCGAAAAGCCGAATCAGCCCCCTCGAAACAGGACTCCCTTAATGACCCAAGTGTAAGTCTGGCAAGCACTAGTGTCAACATCGGGCATCGCCAGCGAGCGTCGGAGCGGCCTGGAATCGACCTCTCTCACGCGGCGTGGCGCGCCTTCGTTGATTTTCGTAAACCCAAATTTCCAAAGACCTTACATCGCTTGTTGGCGACGCGACCACCGATGAACAGCGGCTGAGCTGCGGAAACCGTTCATGGCAAAAGACTTACGCCACTTCTGGACCGACCGCACAGCCGACGACGGTGAGTCGTTGTAATGGGTATCGGCCGCCTGACCGGCAAGCTTTACCTAAACGGCACATTCCCAAGAAACGGCGCCACGCAGCGCCAGCAGCGGACTACAAGCAACGTCCGGGCGGACTCAGACGTGGAACGTCTTGCGGGCGGTCTCGATAGCGTCCAGCTGGTACAGCTTCCCACGGCCCGCCCCCGGGCATTCCTCGCAGGTCGCCTGCCAGGCCTCGGGGGACTTGAGGTTGGAGTCCCAGAAGGGCCAGGTCCGGCATTGGCGGGGCCGGGCGGCGTACACGCGGCACCCGCGGGACTCGGGATCGAAGAACACGCAGTCGCCGTCGGCGTACTCCACGAGGCTCTTGCGGATGCCGATTTTGCGGACGTACTTCCGCTCGAAGTCGGCGACGCTCAGCTCAACCTCCGCCGCCAGCGCGGCGATCTCCGCCTTGTTGACCCACACGTAGCCGGGCGCGCCGGTGCAGCAGTCGCCGCAGCCCGTGCACTTGAAGCGGAGGCCGTCCTGGTACCAGGGGGTTTTGTCGCCTGCGGCGGTGGACATGCGGTGGATGTGGTTTGGTCTGGCCGGTGCGGTCGATGCGCGGGCGTCAGCTGCTAGCGACCGCGGCGATGGCCGCAACCGTGAGGGCGATCTGATCGTCCGTGGTTGCGAAGCCGGGGCTGAGCCGCAGGGCGCCGCCGTCGGACGTGCCCAGCCGGCGGTGCATCTGCGGCGCACAGTGCAGCCCGGCGCGGCACTCGATCCCGGCGGTCATCTCGAGGATCGACGCTAGCTCGTGCGGATCATAACCATCGACGAGCAGGCTCACAACGCCCACTCGCGGGGCGTCGGCCGGGGGCCCGAGCACTCTCACCGCGGAGGTTGCGGCAACGCCCGCCAGCAGGCTGGCCGATAGCCGCTGCTCGTGCTGGGCGACCTCAGCCACGCCGGCGTCCAGCAGGTGCTCGACCCCGGCGGCCAGGCCCGCCAACGCGACCGCGTTGGCGTTGCCGCATTCCAGCAGGGTGGGCATCTCTGCCGGCTGCGTGGCGAGTTCGCTCTGCCCGCCGGTGCCGCCCTGGCGGAGCGGCGAGAGCTGCCGCTCGAGCCCCGGGCGTACGTACAAGAACCCCGTGCCGGTCGGGCCGAGCAGCCCCTTGTGGCCCGACGCCGCCAGCAGGTCGGCGCCCAGTTCGCGCACGTCGACCGGCGTGTGGCCCGCGGTCTGGGCCGCGTCGACCAAGAGCAGCGCCTCGCGGTCCCGCAGCGCGGCGCCCACCTCGGCGACCGGCTGCACGGCGCCGGTCACGTTCGAGGCGTGCGTCATCACTACCAGCCGCGTGTCGTCCCGGACCGCGGCCAGCAGTCGTTCGGCAGCGACGCGTCCGTGGTCGTCGCTGTCGACGACGGTCAGCTCGCACCCGAGCCGCCGCTGGGCGTGGTGCAGCGGCCGCAGCACCGAGTTGTGCTCGCACACGGTGGTGACCACGTGGTCGCTGCGGCCCAGCAGGCCGTGGATCGCGGCGTTGAGGGCGTCGGTGCCGTTGTACATCAGGGCGACGCGGCTAACGTCCTCGGCGTTGATCAGCGTGGCGACCAACCGCCGCGCACGCTCCACAACCGCCTGCGCGTCGAGCGCCGACGCGTGCCCTCCCCTGCCGGCCGAGCCACCCTGCTCTTCCAGAAAGCGGCGCATGGCGTCCACGACGCCGGGCGGCTTCGGCCAACTGGTCGCGGCGTTGTCCAGGTAGATGCGGTCCATCGTTGGCGCCTGGCGACGGCGGTTCAGCCGCCGATCTGGTACATGGCCCGCTCGGGGCGGTGGAAACCGGGCAGGTCGATGCCGTGGCCGGCCCGCTTCGCGGCGACCGCGTCGCGGACCTGTTGGGCGAGCTGCGTGTCGGTCCCGCCGGACCGCATCACGGCGCGGGCGTCCCATTCCTCCGTGCTGAACAGGCAGTTGCGGATCTGCCCCTCCGCCGTCAGCCTTAGCCGGTTGCAGTCGCCGCAGAAGGGCTGCGTGACCGGGTTGATGAACCCCACCACGCCGCCGCCGTCGACAAACCGGTAGTCGCGGGCGGGCTGGCTCGGGTCCTCGCGGTGCGTGGGCTCGAGCGCCCCGAACGCCTGCTCGAGCCGGCTGAGGATCTCGTCGCCGGAGAGGACCTGGTCGCGCCGCCAGTTGGCGTCGGCGTCCAGCGGCATGTACTCGATGAACCGCAGTTCCAGGCCACGCTCGCGGGCGAAGCGGCCCAGCGGCACGACCTCTTCCTCCGTCACGCCCCGCATCGCGATGGCGTTCAGGCGGATCGGTTCGAACCCGGCGTGCTGCGCCGCTTCGATCCCGGCCAGCACCTCCGGCAGCACGTCGCGGCGGGTGAGGCGGACGAATGTCTCCTGGCGGACGCTGTCGAGGCTGACGTTCAGCCGCGTGAGCCCGGCGTCCTGCAGCGCGGCCGCGTGCCGCTCCAGCAGCACGCCGTTGGTGGTCAGTGCGACCTCGTCGATGCCGTGGATGCCGGCCAGCCGCCGCACGAGCGCCGGCAGGTCGCAGCGGACCAGTGGCTCCCCGCCCGTCAACCGAACCTTGCGGACGCCGAGCCACGCGGCGACGCGGGTAAACCGCTCGATCTCCTCAAACGTGAGGACCTCCTGGCGGGGCAGGAACCGGAGCTGCTCGTCCGGCATGCAGTACACGCAGCGGATGTTGCAGCGGTCCGTGACGCTCAGCCGCAGGCTGGTGTGGCGCCTGCCGAAAGAGTCGACGAGCGGCGCCCGGTCGGGGTGGTCGGCTTCGCTCACTGGTTGGGCGCCTCGTTGGATTCGGTCGGGTGCACCCAGTCAGTCGTGCCGTCGGCCCAGCGTTCCTGCTTCCAGATGGGCGCCGAGAGCTTGAGCTCGTCGATCAGCCAGCGGGCCGCCTCAAACGCGTCGGGCCGGTGGGGCGAGCTCACTACGACCGCCACGCTCGCTTCGCTCAGCGGAACGACGCCGACGCGGTGGGCCAGGCAGCATTCCTCGAGCGGCCACCGGTCACGCGCCTCGCGTTCGAGCCGGGCCAGTTCGCGGCGGGCCATCTCCGGGTACGCCTCGTAGGTCAGCTCGGCGGTCTGGCGGTCGCCGGTGAACTCGCGGGTGATGCCCAAGAACACCACCACCGCGCCGGCGGCGGGGCGCTGCGCCTGGGCGATCAGCGGCGCGAGGTCGATCGGCTGGTCGGTGAGCTGGATCATGGCAGGTCTTCAGCCGCCGCTGACAGGCGGAATCAGTGCAATCTCGGCGGCCAGGTCGACCGGCTCGCTAAGGTCGACGTAGGCGGCGTCGGCGGCGAACCGGGCGGTTGTCGCCAGGCGCTCGAGCGGCGGGAACGCATGCCGCAGCGCTTCCGCCAGTCCGGCGTATGTGGCGCCGTCAGGCAGCTGTACATCCACCTGGTCGGCGCCGGCCGCCTCGCGGGCGCCGGCGAACAGCAGCACGGTGACTCTCACTGCGGCTCCCCCGTCATTCTCGCCCCGCTCAGCCCTGCATCAAGCCCGGGCGCCAGCCCGTAGCTGGCCGCCAGCACCTTGATGGGGTGAAGCGTCGGCTTCGGGCTGGCCTGCCGCATCTGGATGGCGCAGGTGCTGCACTCGGAGACCGACAAGTCGTAGTCGCCGGTGCGGAGCTCGGTCAGCAGCGGCAGCCCGGCCCGCAGGCTGCGGCGGTAGTTCTCCTTCCGCAGCCCAAACATGCCGGCCATGCCGCTGCAGCCCTTCTCTAGCTGCTTGACGCGGAGCTGCGGCACCAGGTTCAGTAGATTCCCGGCCGGCGAGCCGACGCCCAGCGCCCTCACGTGGCACGGGACGTGGTAGGCCACGCGGCGGTCGACGGGCTGCAGGTCGAGCTTCAGCCCGCCGCGCTGGTGGAGCTTCCAGAGGTAGTCGCACGATTCCTGCGTGCTCTCCGCAACCAGCTGGGCGTCCTCGTCGTCGGCCAGCAGCTGCAGGTACTCGTGTGTCAGCGCGAGCACCGCGGAGGGCTCGGTCGCCACGATGGCGTAGCCCTGGCGGGCGAGCTCCGACAGGACCTCCACATTCCGCCGCGCGACCCGGCGGGCGGCGTCCACCGCGCCCTGGCTGAACATCGCCATGCCGGACTGCTCCTGGTCGCCCGGCACGATCACGCCGACGCCGTTGTGCCTGAGCACCGCGACAAAGCACTCGGCGAGCTGGGGGTCGTAGTAGTTTGCGAAGGTGTCGACAAAGTACGCCACCTTCTCCACCGGCCCCGGCACCGGCTTCTGCGACCGCCGCCCCGCGCCGCGAAGGAACGGGCGTGTCGAGAACCGGGGCAGCCGGCGCCCGGGCGCAACGCCTAGCGTGCGGCCCAGCACCCAGCGGGCGCGGGGGCTCTCGAGGATGAAGTTGGCGACCGACGGGAACCGCGAACCGATCTGGCTGATCAGGTCCATGCGGGTGAAGCTCCAGTCCCGCGGACCAAGCCCATTCTGCTTCAGGTGGGCCGCCTTGGCCTCGACCATCAGCCTGGGGATGTCCACGTTCGCCGGACACTCCAGGCGGCACTGGTGGCAGTGCACGCACAGGTCGGCCACCTCACGGGCGGAGTCGAGCGTGAGTGAGTCGGCGGGCAGCTGGCCGGTCAGCACGCCGCGGACCAGGTTCGCCTTAGCGCGGGGCGAGGACTCCTCGCGTGGTGCGAAGCGGAAGATCGGGCACATCCGCACCCCCGGCGCTTGGGTGCGGCAGCTCGCGCAGCCGTTGCACGCCCAGGCCGCGGCGTTCACCTCCTCGTGCGTCCAGTTCAGGCTGAGTTCGACGATGGGCGGCCCGTCCGGGTCGGTCTTGGCGAGGGCCGATGGGCGGAGGTGCTGGGTCATCCGCTCGCCGGGCGTCGGCGTGATCTTGCCCGGGTTGAGGATGCCCTTGGGGTCAAACGCGCGTTTGAGCTCGCGGAACACGTTGATCAGCGGCCCGTGCTGCCGGCGGAGGAAGGGCGTGCGGCTGAGCCCGTCGCCGTGCTCGCCGGCGACCGTGCCCCCCAGCAGCCAGACCTTCTCGTACAGCTCGCTGGCGAGCAGCTCGACCCGGCGGACATCCTCCTTCGAGCGGAGGTCGAGCAGCGGGCGGATGTGCAGCTGCCCGTGCGCCGCGTGGGCGAACAGCGACGCGGTGACCTGCTGCCGCTTGAGCACGTCCTGCAGGTGCCGCACGAAGACCGGCATCGCCTCGGTCGGCACGGCGATGTCCTCCACGCAGGGCGCCGCGCGGCGGCGGCCCTTCAACCCGTGCAGCGTCTGAGTGAACCGCCGCGAGAGTTGGCCCAGCAGCAGCTCGTCCTCCTCCTCCTGGGCCGCGTAGTAGCCGGCGGCGAGGCCGAGCTCGTTCTGCGTCAGCGCGATCACCCGCTCCACCTGCGTCTGCGTCTCTTCAGGCGAGTCGCCGAAGAATTCCAGCAGCAGCACCGCCTCGGCGGCCGCGGGGATGATCAGGTCGTAGCGGACGTCGGACTCGCGGGCGATGGTCAGGTGCCGCCGGTCCATCAGGTCGCATGCGCTGGGACGCAGCGGCGTTATCTCCCTGACGCACCGCACGGCCTTGTCCAGGCTGTCGAACATCAGCATCACCCGCCCTACCGAGTTGGGCAGCGGCAGCGTGTGCAGCTCGGCCTCGGCGATCAGCGCCAGCGTCCCCTCGCTGCCCACCAGCAGCCGCATCAGGTCGACCGGCTCGGCGAGAGCGTACTGCATCGCGTAGCCGCTGGCGTTGACCAGCGACTGCGGCTGGTGCGTCTCGATGACGGTGCGGTGCAGCTGGCCCAGCTCCTGGACCGACAGCTCCAGCTCCGCCAGCCGGGGCGGCCGCGGTTCAGCGGCCGCGGGCCCACCCAGCTCCAGCACCTCGCCGTCGGCCAGCACGATCTTCATCTCGCGCACGTGGTCGCGGGCCGAGCCGCACCAGGGCCAGTGGCTGCCGCTGGCGTCGACCGACAGCACGCCGCCCATCGTGGTGACCTCGGTGGTCGCGGGGTCGGGGCCGAACACCCGGCCGTGGGCGGCCAGCGTGCGGTTGAGCTCGGCGTGCACCACGCCGGCCTGGACGCGGACGGTGTCGTCGTTGATCGCGACGATCCGCCGCATGAACCGCGAGAAGTCCACCACCAACCCCTCGCCCACCACGCCGCCCGCCAGTCCCGAGCCGGCGCCGCGGGCGTGGACGGGGATGCCGTGCTCGGTGGCGTACCGCAGCGTGGTCGAGACGTCCTGCGTATTGCGGGGCCGGACCACCCCCAGCGGCGTGCGCTGGTAGATGCTGGCGTCGCCCGCGTAGAGGGTGAGCGTCAGCGGGTCGCACAGGATTTCGCCAGCCAGCTGACCGCGCAGGTCCTGCTCGATGCGTTGGCGGTCAAAATCCATAGGCGACTATCGCGGTTAGGTCGGCTGTGCCGGCGGGGCGAACGTCAAACGCCCCCACCCTGTTCATCGGCGCCCACCCGATCTACCGCCAGACTCGCCGGGGGCACGCTCCCAACCGGCTACTTGCCGTAGATGAGGGTCATGATCTCCGCCCTGCTCGACACGCTCGACCGGAACACCCCCTTCATGGCCGACGTGACCGCCATGCTGCCGGGCTTCTTCACGCCGCGGATGGTCATGCAGGAGTGGCTCGCCTCGATCACGACCGCCACGCCCTTCACGTTGAGCTGGTCGACCAGCATGTCGGCGATCACCTCGGTCATGCGTTCCTGCACCTGCGGGCGGCGGGCGACGCTGTCCACCACGCGGGCCAGCTTGCTGAGCCCCACCACGCGTCCGTTGGGCAGGTAGCCGATGTGGGCCTTGCCGGTGAACGGCAGCAGGTGGTGCTCGCACATGCTGGTGAAGCCGATGTCCTTGACCAGCACCATCTCGTCGTACTTCTCGGTGAAGAACTTCTCGAGGTGCACCCGCGGGTCCTCCCGCAGGCCGGAGAACATCTCGGCGTACATCCGCGCGACGCGGCCCGGGGTCTCCAGCAGCCCCTCGCGGTCGGGGTCCTCGCCGACGGCGGCCAGCAGCTCGCGGACGGCGTTCTGCAGCCGCGGCATGTCGACGCCCTGGCTGTCGGCCGGGGCGTCCTCGGCGCCGCAGCACGCCGGTTCGGGTAACTCTTGCAGGTGGTCTTTCATGGCGCCGTTGTCGGTTCGGGAGGGCACAGTCAGCTCGTGGGAGAAGTCGGTTCGAAAGCACTCAAGCGGTCCGGCCGCGTTCCAACGCCGCCGGTTGGGGTCGATTAGTTGCTGCTGAAACGGGGCGGGAACGCGTCGCCGGGCTCGGGCGCGTCGATCGCCGCCACCAGCAGCCGGCACCGCGTCACGGCGTCGCCTTCGCCCAGCAGCCGCAGCTTCAGCTCTGGCGAGATCGGCAGGCTGTGCGCCGCTAGGTCCGCCACGGCGCCCAGCGCGGCTGTCGCCGACAGGGCGTGCGTCAGCTCTTCGGCGGCGCCGCTGGACGCCAGCCGGTCACGCAGCAGGCCGACCAGCTGCTCCCGCAGCGTCTCCGGGTGCGGGTCCTGGTTCGGCTCCCGCTCCTCAATCAATTCTATCCGCGACCGGCGGTATGCCAGGGGCGGCTCCAGCTCCTCGGCCAGTCGGACCCGCCGCAGGCCAAGCAGCAGCAGGTTGTAGCGTCCCTCGGACGTCTTGTGGTGCGAGATCACCTTGCCCAGGCAGCCAACCTCCGACAGCGGCGGCCGGCCCGCGTAGTCATGCTCCCAGCCGGGCTCCAGCACGGCCATCGTGATCAGCTTGTCGCTGGCGAGGGCCTCGGCGGTGAGCGCCACGTAGCGTTCCTCGAACACGTGCAGCGGCGTCACGACATGCGGGAACGCGGCGACCTGCGGCAGCGGGAACAGCCGACCCACCCCCGAGAAAGTCTCTGGGTCGAACGGCGGGTCGGCGGGCATCCAGGCGCTCATCGTCGCGGTCGGCTGAGGGTTGGACAGAAAGGAAATCCGAAGCTTGAGTCAACACTCAAAACTAATTGTGCGAAGCACTTAGATCAAGCCGCCGTCGCCCCGCTACGGGCCTGTCCCGGGCGTTGACACCGGTCGCCGGCCCCCCAAAATGAGGCCTTTCCCCGGCCGCCCCCATCCCGAAGCCCGCCGCATGGCCAAGAAGAAGACCGCCGCCAAGCCAGCCGCGTCCAAGACGCCGGAGCTCCCTGCCGAGGAACGGAAATCTCAGGCCAAACGGGTCGTGCGGCGGCTCAAGGCGGACTACCCAGAAGCGCCCTGCGCCCTGGTCCATGAGACCCCGTTCCAGCTGTTAATCGCGACCATCCTGTCGGCCCAGTGCACCGACGAGCGGGTCAACATGGTCACCGAGAAGCTGTTCGCCACGCACCCCGACGCCCACGCGATCGCCAAGATGTCGATCGCAAAGCTCGAGAAGGCCGTGCAGAGCACCGGCTTCTTCCGCAACAAGGCGAAGAACGTCAAGGCGTGCTCCGCTGAGCTGGTCGAGAAGTTCGACGGCCAGGTGCCCGAGGATCTGGACACTTTGGTTGGTCTGGCGGGGGTTGGCCGCAAGACGGCCAACGTTGTGCTGGGGACCGCCTACGGCATCCCGACCGGCGTGGTCGTCGACACGCACGTCGGGCGGCTGAGCCGCAGACTCGGCCTGACCGTTCAGAAGGACGCGGTCAAAGTCGAGAACGACCTCATGGAGCTGCTGCCCAAGAAAGAGTGGATCGACTTTTCGCACCGCATGATCCATCATGGGCGGGCGGTCTGCAACGCAAGGAAGCCCGACTGCGGAGCGTGCTCGATGAACAAGTTCTGCCCCCAGATCGGCGTGTAGCGCAGCCCAGCGAGTCGCGCGGAACGCGCCCCGCCCACAGCACCCGGCCCCCCATGATCCTCTCAGGCAACGAAATCCGTCGGCGGCTCGACGGCGAGATCCAGATCGAGCCGTACGACGAGGCCAACCTCAACCCCAACAGCTACAACCTCTGCCTGCACAACGAGCTGATTGTGTACGAAGAGGTCGTGCTGGACATGGCCAAAGAGAACCGCGTCCGGCGGATCGAGATCCCGTCCGATGGGCTGGTGATCAGCCCCAACCACCTGTACCTGGGCCGCACGGTCGAGAAGACCACCACGCACAACCTGGTGCCGCAGATCGAGGGCCGCTCGTCGATCGGGCGGCTCGGCATGTTTGTGCACGTGACCGCCGGCTTCGGCGACGCCGGCTTCTCCGGCTACTGGACGCTCGAGATCTCTTGCATCCAGCCGGTGCGGATCTACCCCGGCGTGCCGATCTGCCAGATCTTCTACCACGAGCTGACCGGCGAGGTGAGCGAGTACGCCAGCAAGTACCAGCACAACCGCGACATCCAGCCGAGCAAGCTCTTCCAAGAGTTCGGCCACGCCCACGACCCGCAGCTGCCGCTGCAGTTCGACAACAAGTAGCGCGGCCGGGCCGCCGCTCTTTTTGCCCCTAGGGACTACTGCGCCGTGAAACTCATCCGCCTGGGATCCGCGTCGGTCAACCAGACGCCCATGGACTGGGACGGCAACCGCCGCCGGATCGAGGCCGTCATCGCCGACGCCCGCCAGAGCGGCGTCGGGCTGCTCTGCCTGCCGGAGCTGTGCGTCAGCGGCTACGGCTGCGAGGACATGTTCTTCAGCACCGGCGTGCAGCAGGCCGCCTACGAGAACATGCTCGCGCTGCGCCCGGCCACCGAGGGGATGGCCGTGGCGGTCGGGCTGCCGGTGTTCTACGACTCGGCCCTCTACAACGCGTGCGCTCTGCTGGTGGACGGCGAGCTGGCGGGCATCGTCTGCAAGCAGTTCCTCGCGACCGACGGCATCCACTACGAGTCCCGCTGGTTCCGCCGCTGGACGCCCGGAGTGGTCAGCATGCTGGGCGACCCGATCGGCGACCTGCTGTTCGACCTGGGCGGCGTGCGGGTCGGCTTCGAGATCTGCCGCGACGCGTGGGTGGCCGACCGTTCCGGGCCGGGCCTGGCCCAGCGCGGCGCGGACATCATCCTCAACCCCAGCGCCAGCCACTTCGCGTTCGGCAAGCAGCAGACCCGCCAGCGGATCGTGATCGAGGGCTCGCGGGCGCAGTGCGTCAGCTACGTGCACTGCAACCTGCTGGGCAACGAGTCGGGACGCTCCGTGTACGACGGCGACACGATCATCGCCAGCGGCGGCAAGATTGTCGCCAGCGGGCCGCGGCTGTCGTTCGCCGACTACGTGCTAACCACCGCGGTCGTGGACATCGACGCGGTGCGGCGGAGTCGGGCGCAGTCGTTCGACGCGGGCGTGACGCGGCCCCTGCCGCCCGACGGGCTGGTGCAGTGGTCTTTTGCGTGGCCTGATCCGGGCGCCGACGCGCCCGACGAGCACTGTGCGCCCCCCACCAACTGGGAGGCCGGCCCCGACCACAAGGAGGAGGAGTTTACCCGCGCGGTTTCGCTGGCGCTATTCGACTACCTGCGTAAGAGCCGCGCGAACGGGTTTGTGGTGTCGCTGAGCGGCGGCGCCGACTCGTCCGCCGTGGCCGTGCTGTCGGCGATGATGGCCCGCCTGGCCGTCGATGAGCTCGGCATGCCGGAGGTGCTCGAGCGGATCCAAAGTGTCGCCGCCGCCGCGGGACTGGACGAGTCGGCCAGCGTCGAACAGCTGGTCGCCGGGCTGCTGGCGTGCGTCTACCAGGCGACGGAGAACTCCAGCGACGAGACCCTCAACTCGGCCCGGGCGGTGGCCGAGGGCGTCGGCGCTGCGTTCCTCGACTGGAGCGTCGACGAGCTCGTCAAAGGCTACGTCAGCACGGTCAGCAAGTCGGTCGGCCGGGAGCTCACGTGGGAACAGGACGACATCGCGCTGCAGAACATCCAGGCCCGCGCCCGCGGGCCGGCGGTGTGGATGCTGGCCAACCTCCGCGGCGCGCTACTGCTGGCGACCAGCAACCGCAGCGAGGCGGCCGTGGGCTATGCCACCATGGACGGCGACACCTGCGGCGGGCTCTCGCCGGTGGCCGGCATCGACAAGGCGTTCCTGCGGCGGTGGCTGCAGTGGATGGAGCAGGTCGGCCCGCACGGGGTGGGACCGCAGCCGTATCTGAAAGCGGTCAACGGCCTGGAGCCGACCGCCGAGCTCCGCCCCGCCGATCAGGACCAGACCGACGAGGGCGACCTGATGCCCTACCCGGTGCTCGACGCAATCGAGCGCTCGGCCATGCGGGACAAACGCCTGCCGCTGGAGGCGTTCCGCGCGGTCGCCGCGCAGTTCCCCGAGCACGACCGCACGCAGGTGGGCCGCTGGGTGATCCGCTTCTTCCAGCTCTGGAGCCGCAATCAGTGGAAGCGCGAACGCTACGCGCCCAGCTTCCACCTGGACGACGAGAATCTTGATCCCAAATCGTGGTGCCGCTTCCCGCTGCTCTCCAGCGGCTACGAGAAAGAGCTGGCCGAGCTGGAAATGCTGCTCAGCAACAAGTGAATAGCCGGCGAGCTACGCCTCGGCGGATTCAGGGAGGATTCACCACGAAGAGCACAAAGGATTGCTTGCCTCGCGAATCATCGCGGGGCAATGGCTTTGTGCCCTTTGTGACCGTCGTGGTGCATCAAATCGGATCCGCGAGGCCTTGCTTAATGCAACGGGATTCTTTTCACCACCAAGGTCACAAAGAGCACAAAGAGCTGTTTGCCCGGTTGGCGCCACCCCTTCGTGGCTTTGTGCCTTGGTGGTTGGCCAAGATGAACACCGCCGAGGCGTAGCTCGCCGGCTACCTAGACGACCGTCTACTCCTTCACCATCCGCCAGCAGCGGTGGATGCGTTTGTTGCGGAAGTCTTCGGGGACCGTCTGCCGACTAATTTCACGGATGGCTAGCCCGGACAGCTGGTCCTCGTCCAGCTTGAAGCGGCGCGAGTTCGTGGAGAAGTAGATCACCCCGCCGGGCGGCATCCGTTTGGCCACTTCGACCAAGAGCGGCGCGGCGTGCTGCTGCACGTCCCAGTCGTCGGCGCCCCGTTTGGTGTTGCTGAAGGTCGGCGGGTCGACGATTGCCAGGTCGAACAGCGGCTCGGCGGGGAGCGACTCGACGAACTCCTGGCTGTCGCCCTCCACGAAGTCGCACCGAGACGCGTCCAGCTTGTTGAGCCGCACGTTGTCGCGGGCCCAGTCGAGGTAGGTGGGCGAGAGGTCGACCGTGGTGACCCGCTCGGCGCCGCCGGCCAGCGCGTAGACGCTGAACGCGCCGGTGTAGGCGAACAAGTTCAGCACCCGCTTGCCCTCGGCCTCGTCGCGGAAGCGGCCGCGGGTGACGCGGTGGTCCAGGAACAGCCCGGTGTCGACGTAGTCCGACAGGTTCACTCGGAAGGTGAGGCCCGCCTCCTTCACCAGGCGGACCGCCTGCTGTTCGGCGACCCGCTGGTACTGGGTTTCGCCCCGCTGGCGGAAGCGGCGTTTGACGAACACCAGCTCGCGGGGCGTCTCGAGCGCGTCGGCCGCGGTGCGGACCATGTGGTCCAGCCAGTCGGCGTGCTCGGCCGGCGTGCGGTCGTGCGGCCGCTCGTACTCGGCGATGTGCAGCGCGTCGTCGTAGCGGTCGATGGCGAACGGCGCCTCGGGGATGTCGCGATCGTAGATCCGATAGCACGTGATCCCCCGCTTGGTCGGCCACTTCCGCAGGTGACGCGCGAGCTTCTTCAGGCGGTTGCTGAACTCCTCCGCCTGGCGGGCCGCCTCGGGCTTGAGGCCGCCGAACGCGCGCTGGGGTGCATCAACCGAGGCCTTGGGAGCGGGTTCGACTACTGACGTCTTGGCGGCCGACGCTGGTTCGGCGCCCTGCTTCCGCCCTCCCCCTTCCCCCTTCGGAGGCTTCGGGCCCTGGTACTGGAACAGCGTGCACTCCAGCCGGCCGTTGTACAGCTTGCGGCGTTTGTCGGCGGTCTGCCCGACGAGCTGCTCGAAGTCGAGCCGCGAGGTCAGCACGTAGTGCGACCAGGTCGGCAGCCGCCGCAGCACCAGCGGCATCGCCTGGTACAGCTCCTCGATCTCGCGCTGCTCGCCCAGACGCTCGCCGTACGGCGGGTTGGTGATCAGGCAGCCGTACTCGCGCTTGCTGAGCGTGTCGGCGAACGCGCGCTGCTGGAAGTGGATGTCCTCCAGCACTCCGGCCCGCTCGGCGGACCTGCGCGCGGTGACCAGCACCTGGTCGTCGGCGTCGGTGGCCAGGATCCGCTCGTCGAGGGCCGGCAGCATCCGCTGCTGGGCCTGCTCGCGGGCGGCCTGCCACACGTCGGCGGGGACGGCCGGCCAGTCCTCGGCCGCGAACACCCGCCGCAGGCCGGGCGCGATCTGGCGGCCGATCATCGCGGCTTCGATGGCCAGCGTGCCGGCGCCGCAGAAGGGGTCGAGCAGCGGGCGGCCGTTGCGCCAGTAGCTGAGCTGCACGATGGCGGCGGCGAGCGTCTCGCGGAGCGGCGCCGACGAGGTAACCGGTCGATAGCCCCGCTTGTGCAGCCCCACGCCTGTGGTGTCGAGCGTCAGAGTCGCGACGTCGTCCACCAGCGCGACCTCAACGCCGTATAGTCCGGCGGTCTCCGGCAGTTCCTGCACGCCGTGCTGCTGGCGGAGCCGCTCGACGATGGCCTTCTTCACGATCTTCTGGCACGCCGGCACGCTGGAGAGCTGCGACCCGCGCGACCGCCCGCGGACGGGGAACTCGCCGTCGGGCGGGATCCAGGCGGCCCAGTCGAGGGCGGCAACGCCGTCGAACAATTGGCCGAAGTCGGTCGCCGGGAAGCTGGCCAGCTCGACGACCACCCGCTCCCCTGCGCGGAGCCACAGGTTGGCCTGGGCGATGGCCTGCGGGTCGCCCTCGAACGCGACGCGGCCCGGCGCGGTGATCTTGGCCGGGTAGCCGAGGGCCTCCAGTTCCCGGCGCACGACCGCCTCGACGCCGAACGCGGTGGTGGCGGCGAGCGGCAGCGGCATGGGCGGGTTTCTGGGGCGGAGGGGGCGGTGGGGAGCGGTTGTAGCGGCTGCCCGAATAGCGAAATCTGTGCGAATACGCGCACGATCCGGGGGCGGCAATTACTATGAAGGTTCACCGAACCCTCAACTGCGTAAGCACCTCAGACTACCGAGCAGACCTGCATGTTGCGACCCTCCTCCCCGTGGCCCGGCCTGCTGGCCACCGCTGTCGCTGCCCTGGCGTTCGCCCTCCCGCCCGCCGAGTCTTCCGCCCAAACGGTGCGGTTCTTGACCAGCGTGGGCGACTTCTACATGGAGCTGAACCCGGAGAACAACCCGGACCTGCAGGGCCACGTGGACAACATCCTGGCGTACATCGGCTCCGGACGGTACCACGACACCGTGCTGAACCGGGCGCCGGACGGGTTTGTGCTGCAGATGGGCGGCTTTGACCTGGGCAACTACCGCCCCAGCACGCTCCCGGTTGGAGGGTTCGACAGCATCGAGAAGTACGACGACGTGATCGTCGACGCGGACGGCGACGGCCAGGTCGACTTCGAAGCGCTCAGCAACACCGAGGGCACCGTGGCTTTGGCGCTGCAGTCGGGCCAGCCGAACAGCGGCACGAGCAGCTTCTTCGTGAGCCTGACCGACAACTCGTTCCTCGACAGCCAGGGGTTTGTGCCGTTCGCGCAGATCACCGACATGTCCGACCTGGCCCCGATCACGGGCGCCAACAAGGTCGACCTCAGCAACCAGGTGGGCCAGCCCGGCAGCCTCGCCTACACCGACGTGCCGCTCACGCCGGACGGCGAATTCATCATCCTGGAGAGCATCATGGTGGTCTCCAACCCGTACTTGGACTTCGCAGGGCCGATCCGCAACGTCTCATCGCTGGTGGTGGACGGCGCCGAGCTGCTGTCGACCGACGATGACAGCTCTGACCCGAGCGGCGGCTCAACCGCGCCTGGGGGTGGAGGGAGCAGCTCGGGCGGCAGCGGCCTGCCCGCGACTGGCGCCCCCCACATGCCGGAACCGACCGCGGCCCTGCTCGGCCTGATGGCCGGCGCCGGCGTGCTGCTGCGTCGGCGGCAGCGGTAGCGCGCCCCGCAGGAAACTCACGAGCCGCGCTGCGCTACAGACGGCAGGGCGGGTCGCCCGTGCAGAACCGCTTGTAGCGGGTCAGGCCCGCGCCGCGGCTGACGCGGAGCTCGACCAGCGATCCGCACCGCGGGCAGAAGTCGGGCTCTTCCGGCAGGGTCCCCTGCTCGGCCTTCTCTTGGCAGCCGACGCACCGCTTCGCGTCGGGCGCGAACTCCAGGCGCTCCTCCGGGATCGGCTGTCGACAGACCTCGCACAGCACGGCCGCCTGCCAGTCGTCCGCTTCGTCCTGTGCGGCGGTGTCGCTTACGCCCAGCCCGACGCTCTTGCAGGTCGGGCAGGTCATGTTCTGGGCGGAGCTGGCGAGCAGTTCCGCCAGCACGCCCTCGTCCGGGTCGGCGTCCCGCCGGAGGTGGCCCAAGAGCCGTAGGCGGACGGCGATGTCGTCGGCGCCGAGCGTGGTCTGGTAGCCGCAGCCGGTGCAGTGGAGCTGTTTGGAGAGCATGGTGACAGCCAATGTGGACCGTGGGTGGCAGGTCATTCTACGAAAAAAGCCGCTCCCCGCAGGGGGAGCGGCTTTTGGGTGCTCGCGTCGCTTCGCGGACGATTCCTACGGGTTCGGCAGGTCCGGGTTGACGTTGGTGTCCGTGAAGGCGCCTGCATTCGGTGTGGGAACAAACGTTCCACTGTTTTGGAAGTCACCGTTCGCGTTGGCCAAGTCGAACACCTCGAATGACACGCCATCGGTGTTGTCAAACTCGTAGTTGCCGGCGGCCCCGTTGTGGGAGTTGCCGTTGTACCGCATATCGACCGTGGAGCCGGTGTTCGCGGTGAGAAGGAACTGAGAGGTTGCGTTGGCGTTGTTGGTGAAGGAGTTGCCCGAACCTCCCGAATCCGAGATGCCAACCGTGATGTCGAGCGCGCCGGCTCCAACGGTCAGATCGGCCGCGGCGAGCGTGGCGCTCTCGTTCTCGAAGTCGTTGTTGTCCAGCCAGAACCGAACCGAGCCCGTGTTGGCCGGGTTGTCAAAATCAAAGGCCACAGCATCGTTGGTATCGAACGACGAGTTGGCGATTTGGATGTCCGAGGTCGACGGGCCGTCGTCCAGCAGCAGGGCGAACGCGACGGTGTTGTCGCCGGTGGTGACCGAGTCACCGTTCACGTTCAGCCCGAACGCCTGGCTGTTGTCGGCAGCGATGCTCACCCCCGAGTCGTACGTGTTGCCAACGAAGTCCAGGCTCGCGTTGTTAACCGAATCACCGATGCTCACGTCGAGCGCCGTCGCCGCGGCGCCGGCGGTGACCGTTGAGCTCGACATCTCGAAGTTGAAGTCCTCAGTGTTCGTCGCCGCAACCGTGACCTGGTCGCCGAACGTGCCATCCAGATCGACGTTCGCGGCGCCGGTGTTGCCGGTGTTGATGGTGGTCACGCCGGTTACCGAGCTGTTGCCGTTGACGTTCACCGTGGCGGTGCCGGTGTTGGTCGCGTTGACGGTCAGCGAGTCGTCGATTGTGCTGCCCCCGTTGACGGTCACGGTGGCGTTGCCGGTATTCGTCGCCGTCACGTTGACCGCTCCGTCGATCGTACTGGCGCCGCCGACCGACACGGTCGCCACGCCGGTGTTGCCTGCGTTGACATCCAGCGTGCTGGCCAGGTCGGCGCCACCGTTGATGGTGGCGGTGAAGGTGCCGGTGTTCGCCGCGTCGGCGGTCACCGCGCCGTTGTAGGCGCCGCCGGTCACCGTCAGGGACGCGGTGCCGCCGGAGGCGGCGTCGAAGTCGAGCGTCGAGCTCGTCTCGACGTTGCTCAGCAGCGCGGACACGTTGCCGGAGCCCTGGTCGTTGACCGTGATGGCGCCGAACTCGTTGGTGTTGCCGGAGTCGGTCATCGTCAACGCCAGGTCGCCCGACGCCGCGCCCGAGCTCGTCGCGGACACCGTGCCGCCGTTGGTGTCGACGTCGCTCATGGCGAGCGACCCGTCGCCCGCGCCGGTGACGTCGAGCGAGACGGCGCCGCCGGTCGAGCCGGTGACGTCGTTCAGGATGGCGTCGAGGTCGCCGGTCCCGTTGTTCGTAAAGGTCATGGCGCCCGCCTCGGTCGTCGATGACACGGAGACGGTCGTCCCCGCGGCCGCGGCGGTCGTGTTGGCGGTGACGTCCATGGCGCCGTCGTTCATGTCGACATCGTTCAGCGACAGGCCGTTCGCCACGTCGTTGCTGTAGCTCGCGGTGACCGCCGTGGCGCCGCCGCTGGCGAGCTGCACGTCGTTGAGCGTCAGGCCGGTGGCGTTGTCGATCTGCACCGCGGCGTTGGCCGCCGTGTTAAGCGTGCCGCCGTTGACCGTGACGTTACCCTCGACGTTGGCCAGCACGATCGCGTTGGTCGACCCGGCCGCCGTGTCGACCGAGGCGAACGTGACGCCGCTGGTCGACGTGATCGGGTTGGCCGGCGTGCCCTGCAGCACCAGGCCGCCGGTGGTGGCGGCCGTGGTGGTGATGGTGTTGGACGAGCCGGTGACGTTCACCTCGCCGGAGTCGGCGAAGAAGCCGCGGCCGCTGCTGGTGGTGATGTCGAGCCCCGCGGCGGCGCCGTCGAACGTGACGACCGCGTCGTCCGCGTTCGAGGTGATCGCGACCGCGTCGGCCGTGCCGGTGTCGGAGGTCACGCCGCCGCTGAAGGTCACCTCGCCGCCGGTGCGGTTGGTCACCCGGATGCCGCCGGTGTCCTCGATGGCGCCGAGGAAGTTCACCTCGTCGTCGCCGCCGTTGATCACCACGGCCATGCTGCCGCCGTTGCTCTCGATGGTGCTGGTCGGATCCGAGAACGAGATCACGATGTCGTCGTTCGGGTCGTCGTCGCCCGGGTTGGTGTCGTTGATCGCCACCGCGATGCCGGCCGTGCCGTTGCGGGTGACGTCGCTGCTGACCGTGACGTTGGCGGCGGCGTCGTTGATCTCGATGCTGGTGGCGTCCTGCGTGGTGATGCTGGCGCTCTGGACGGTCACCGCCCCGGCGTTCTCGGTGATGGTCACCGTGCCGCCGGACGTGGTGGTGTTGTTCACGGTCGCGGCGAAGTCAACCGACTCCTCGTTCCGGTAGATCTCGGCCGCCTGGCCGTTGATGTTGGTCACCGTGTTGCTGGAGCCGATCGCCACCGTGCCGGTGGTCTCGGAGACCGAGAAGCCGACCGCGCCGGCGGCGCCGCCGGTCAGGCTCGAGTTGATCACGTCGACCATGCCCGCGGTGGTGGTGAACGACATGCCCACCAGGCCCGAGCCGCCGCCGTCCCAGTCGTAGCCGTTCACGTCCAGCGTGCCGCCGCTGTGCGTGTTCGACACCGCCAGGCTCGTGGCGCCGTTGTTGGTGCTGGTGATGTTGGTGATCGAGATCGCCTCGTTCAGCGTCACGTTGGGCGAGCTCGGGTCGGCCGTCGTGGCGGCGTCGATGCTGATGTCGTTGCCGCCGACGCTGTCGAACGTGATGTTGTCCAGCGTGGCGTTGAACGCGATCGTGGTGTCGGAGCCGTCGACGATCTCGGCCGGCGTGAGCACGATCGCGTCGCCGGTGGTCCCGTTGATGGTCAGGTCGTGCAGGTTCGGGTTGCCGGCGCCCGCAGAGCCGTCGATCGCGGTGACGCCGCCATTGATGGTGAAGCCAGCCACCTCGTTGTCGTTGGCCAGGACCACCGCGGCCGCGCTGGCGGCCGTGTTGTTGATGATCGGCGAGACGCCGGACATGGCGCCGTCGCTGCTCTCGGGCAGGGCGATCGTGCCAAACTGGTCGGTGTTGATGTTGAACGTCAGGTCGTTGCCCTCTCCCAGCAGACGCTGGAAGTCCTGCAGCGTAGCGGTCTGATCCGCGTAGGTGGTGTTGGCGTGGACCAGCACGATGTCGCCGTCCTGGCTGGCGCCCTGAACGGAGTCGAGCGACTGCAGCGGGTTCTCGAACGAGCCGTCGCCGCCCGCGGCCGCGTTGGAGTCGACGTGCACCACGCGGATCGCCTCGGACTCGCCGTCGCCGTCGAAGTCGTGCGTCAGCTGGTCGATCTGGCCGGCCACCTGGTCCTGGTAGACCGGGACGTAGTCGTTACGGATCACGCGTTCACGGAACCGGTCGGTCAGGTCGCCGCAGAATTGGGTGTTGGTCCGCGTGCGGCCAATAAACCAGGTGATGCTGAACACGGTGTTGGTGGCGAACAGGTCGTCGTCGGTGACCTTGAGCTGCAGCGCCAGGTCCGGCGTGGCGAAGCCACGGACGCCGAGCTGGTAGCCCGCGGTGTCGACGCCGTCGCCGCCGTACAGGCCGTAGCCGCCTGCGAACGCCCAGAAGTCGTTGTTGCCGACCCGGCGGGCGGCCTCCAGCTCCGTCAGGTGCATCGCGTTGTCGCGGCCGGTGAGCGTGTCGGTGCCGATGTTGAAGCCGCTGTAGCCGAGCCCGTCGCCGGCGATCTGCGTCTCGCCGAGCAGGGTTTGATTCTCCAGCACGAACGAGGCGTTGGCCCGCAGGTCCCACCGCTCGCCCAGGAGCTCGCCCGACAGGCCGAGCTGCGGGAAGAAGTTGTCGTTCTGGGTCGAGGAGCCGTCGGCCCAGATGCTGACGCCCAGGACCTTCTGGTTGTCGCCGAGCAGGGAGTGGTCGATGTCGATGATCGTCCTGGCGCCGAGGCCCAGGTTGAAGCCGACCTTGGACTCGTCGTTGAGGGTCACCTGCCCATCCAGGAACCAGGCGCGGTCGCCGTCCTGCTGCATGAACATCGTGCCGAGGTCCAGGTTGCCCGCGGACTGGCCGTAGCTCTTGGTGTTGTACTGGGCGCGGAGGTGGCCGCCGAGCGACGGGCTGTAGCTCATGCCGCCGCCGCTGTACGACGAGGGGCCGCCGTACGGCGCCGCCGGCGGCAGCTCAGAGCCGGTCACGCCGGAGGACATCGTGCGGCTGGGCGTCGAACCCGCCGCGCCCGTGTCGCCCGTGCCGAACAGGTCGGGCGGCAGCGACAGCGTGCCGCCGCTAGAGCCTTCCTGGGCGGATGCGGAGGAACTGCATAGGCACAACGCAACTGCGAGGGCGGCAAGGCTGCAACGAACGGGCATGTCGGACTCCGAATATCGGACGATCGTATTGGCGGTAGATGCGGAAGAGACCTTGGGCCGGGGCCCAAGGCGGCGGGACAGTAACCGCGGTTGCCCGGCAGAGCAACCCCAGTTTCTCAGAAATATCCCCCAATTCTTGCCAGGTCCTCGTCAGACACAAAAACAACTTCCTAGTCGGCTGCGATTCCTGTTTTTGAAAGTTTTTGACACACCGATTGAATATTATTAAACTCTCGTCGAACCACTGCTAACGGAATCCAGCCCATGCCGCCCACCAACCAATGCCCGTTCTGCCAGCGAACGATGGAGGTCAGCGTCATGCGATGCGAGCCCTGCGAGGTCGAACTGCGGGCCGCGTTCCCCGCGTCTCGGCTGGCGGACCTGCCGACCGAGCACCAGCGGTTCATCGAGCTGTTCGTGCTTGCCGGTGGGTCGCTCAAGCAGATCGCCGAGCAGGCGGGCGTGTCGTACCCGACGGTCCGTTCGCGGCTGGACAAGGTGATCCTCACGCTTCGCGAGTCCATTGAGGCGTCCAACCGGCAGGCCAACAAGAAACCAACCACGCTGCCCGACGCTGCGCAGGTGCTCAAAGCGATCTAGCACCGCGCGTCCGGCGCCCCTTCCCTACCCCCGCTCGAGCCATGAACGATCCGGCTGCCACCAACGACGCGCTCTCCGCGGTTCTTGCGGACAGCGACTCGCTGCTTGCTGATTCCCTGCTGCAGGACGACCGGCGGCGGCGTCGCCGACGGCGGCTTGTGGCGATCGTGTGCCTAGGAGGTGCTCTGATGATTGGTATCGCTGTTGTGTTAGCGGCCGGCGGCCTGGCGGCCGTCGCGTCGGACGCGGGCGCGCAGCCCGCTTCGGCGTTGAGCCAGGAGGGCTGGAAGCTGTGGCAGAGCGGCCAGATGGCCGAGGCGGAGAAGAAGTTCGAGGCCGCCGTCGAGCAAGACCCCAAGGACGTGAGCGCGTGGAATGGGCTCGGCTGGGCCCGCTTCAACGGCGGCGACTCGGTCGGCGCGGTCGAGGCGTTCGACCAGTGCGTCAAGCTAGCGCCCAAGCACCCGGCGGCGCAGAACGGGCTGGGGCAGGTCTACCTGAGCTGGAACGAGTACGAGCCGGCGGAGAAGCACCTCAAGAAGGCCGCGCCCAATGCGCCGGCCGCGTGGTTCGGCCTCGCGCGGCTGTACATGCTGACCGGCGAGTACGACCAGGCGAAGCGGTGGATCCGCAAGTCGCTGACCCAGCAGCCGGGCGACGCCGACCTGAAGCGGCTGCTCGAGTCCGCCAAGAAGGGAGAGCTCGACGAAGAGACCCGCGCCAAGATGGTCGGCCCCGGCAGGCCGTCCGAAGCGGAGCAGAAGCTGGCGGCGGACCCCGACCGGCTGACCGTTCCGCAGGCGTGGCAGCTGCTCAACCGGGGCCAGCCGGACAAGGCCGCCGACGCGTTCGCCAAGATCCTGGAGGTCGACGCGGACAACTTCGGCGCCAACAACGGCATGGGCTTCGCCCTCCTGAACGCCGGCGAGGCGGGCAAGGCGAAGGCGTACTTCAACAAGTGCCTGGAGCTCGAGCCGAAGGCGGCCGGCCCGATGAACGGCCTGGCCCGCTGCCTGTACTCCGAGGACAAGCTGGACGAGGCGATCGCGCTGTGGGAGAAGATGCAGAAGCAGAACCCGGGCGTGAACGCCGCCACGGTCGGGCTGGCTAGCACCTATCTGGAGCAGGGCGAACACGCCAAGGCGCTGCCTTACTACCAGCAGCTGCTCAAGGCCTACCCCAAGAACCAGCAGTACCGCCAAGCGGTTGAGGCGTGCGAGGAGGCGATCGCCCAGGGGAAGGACGCCGAGTCCGACAAGAAGAAGCAGAGCTGAAGAAGGGTGGCCGGCAGGGCCGACCCGCGGGGCCCCACCGTTTGGCGACAGAAGGCCCCACGCGCCAAGCTCCTACCGACCACGCGCTGAAACCCAATGTAACCTGACGGGCCGCGCGGTGCGACGCACCGAGCGGCCCGTTTTGCGTGCTCGTCCGACCTGCTTCTAGGAGAGCGGAATGCAATCCGCTGCGGGGCTGTCTCGCCAGGTGTCGCGTCCAATCGGGGGGCGGCTTTCGCTCGGTTAGTTGCTGAAACCGGCCACCCAGCGCGTTCTAATACGGGGTGCGGGCGGTTGGACGCCTATCGAAGTCAGGGATAGCGAGCACCCCGGCGCCAAGCGTCACGGCACTGCCGTTTTGTCCGATCTTGATTGGCAAGAACGGACAAAACCCCGGCAGGCCGTTCCCGAGGAGGTCAACATAATCGACTAGCGCGAAAGCACTTACAGAAAAAACAAGGGATCATACGCCCCGAGTTTTGTCCCCTCCACGCGTGTTTTTGGACAAAACACTTCGGACAGAATCGTCGGCTACAGGGTGGTGCGCGGGCCGGTTTAGCTGAGCGCCACCACGCGGTTGAAGTGCAGCTGCACCTCGCCGTCGACAACGCGGCGGACGCCCTCGACCAGGCAGTCGGGCTCGTTGTCCTCCTGGCCGCGGCGGACGATGTCCTCCAGCGGGGTGCCGGGCGGCACGGTGAAGGTCGCCTGGTTGATAATCTGGTTGCCGGCGTCCAGCTCCGGCACGATGAAGTGGCACGTGGCGCCGTAGGTCAGCATCCGGCTGGCGTAGGCCTCGTGGTAGGGCCGCATGCCGGGGAAGCTGGGCAGAAGCCCGTGGTGCAGGTTGATGATCCGCCCGCCGGCGTAGCTCCAGCAGCTGGCCGGCGGCAGCACCCGCATGTAGCGGGCGAGGATGACGTAGTCCACCTGGTGGTGGTCGCAGATCTGCAGCAGGCGGTCGTCGTCGGGGCTGCCGGCGTCGTCGCCGATCGACTCCCAGGGGACGTCGAACTGCTCGGCAAGTCGGCGGCACTTCTTGCGGTTGCCGATCATGACGGCCGCCTCGGCCTTGATGTGGCCGTCGCGGATGCCGCGCAAGAGGGCGAGCGGGGTCTCGGGTCGGTAGGTGACGCAGATCGCCAGCCGCGGCTTGCGTCCCTGGCGGTCGGGGCTCCAGGTGCGGATCGACAGGCCGGTCGACTTGGCGACCTCGGCCATCGCGTCGTCGACCTCGCCGCGGACGGCCGGTTCGATCTCGACGCGGGTGAGCATCGAGAACACCGAGTGCTCGTCGTGGTCGAACATCTGGATCTCGGCGATGTTCGCGCCCAGACGCGTCACGGTGTGCACGATCGGGTCCGCCAGCCCTCGGTTGTCGGGGCCCACGGCGGTGATGATGAGCTGCATGGGGGTCCTCTGTTCCTGCTGGGACCAGTCGGGATGCCCGCATTCTAGCAGAGGCGGGCGCCGCGATGAATCAGCGGTTGGTCAGCTCCGCCACGCCCTGCAGGGTCACGTCGAGTTCTTCCCACAGCCCACGGAGCTTCTTGTTGGTCAGGTTCAGGTGCTCGATGGCGTCGTCGGCGACGATGCGGCGGCGGTCGATCGAGCCGTGGCCGCAGCGGGTCACGAGGTAGTTGGCGGCGGCGATCAGCGCGGCGAGGTCGCGGGACTCGGGCGGCGCGGCCATCGGCGCGTGGTGGAACTCGATCGCCTCGATCGTCTTGCGGCCGAAGCCCACCCGCGAGGCGAGGTAGGCGCCCAGCTGCGCGTGGTCAAACTCCAGCACTTCCTGCTCGGCGTTCACCCAGTCCTGGCCGGACGTGAACCGGACGAACACCCGCGGCGCGTGCTCGGGCATGTGCTGCTCCAGCACGTTGAGGCCGAGGTCGTGCACCAGGCCGGCCAGGTAGGCCGCCTCGGGGTCCTCGATGCCGCAGCGGGTCGAGATCAGCCGCGCCACGGCGGCGGTGCTGACCGAGTGGTCCCATAGCTGGCGGGGGTCCAGGTTGCCCACAACGGACGGCGCCTTGAACTGCTCGGACATGGCGATCGTGAGGGCGACGTTCTTCACCTTGTCGACGCCCAGCAGCGAAACGGCCGTCTGCAGGTCCGACACCTCGTTCCGCAGGCCGTAGTAGCTGGAGTTGATGAGCGTCAGCAGACGCACAGAGAGCGCCTGGTCCTTCTCGATGACCATCCGCAGGTCTTCGGCGCTCGGCTCGGCGCGGGTCGCGACGGCCAGCACCTGGGGCACCATCGAAGGCGGCGACGCGAGGTTGGCCAGGCGGTCGAACAGGGCCTCGAGTTTCGGGTCGACCGAAGCGCTGAGGTGCGCCGACGTCTGCGGCTCGTCGGCCGCGGGGGTTTGCGTAGTGGCACTCACAGTAGTCGTCGCCAGAGGTGATGGGTTTTCGCCTTCAGCCGGGTCCCTTGGCCGGGTACTGATGAAGCCTATCACACGACTTTGGAGGGAGCGGACGGCGCCCACCGGGGTCCGTCATTTCTGACCCTGCGCGCCTGTCGCACCCGCCCGGGCCGCTACAGACGGACCAGGCGAGCGCCGGCCCGCAAGCCGCTTGCCTAATCCCGCACATGACCTAGGTTTGAGGTGGCCCCGGCCGCTCCTTATTACCGCGTCTCCCTTTGGTGGGTCTCAGCATGTCCAACGCCCCGCTCGCACAAGACCAAGCGCCCGCTCTCGACGGGCAGCAGCGGCTCGACGAGTTGATCAGCCGCATCAACACCCTGACATCGGACAGCGGCGCCGGGGTGGAGCCGTCGGCCGCGGCGGCGCCAACGCAGTCGGCGCCGCCCTCCCCCTCCCCGCAGCAGCCGGCGCGGCGCCCTGCGCACGCGCCCCGCGCCGAGTGGCGCCCGGAAGAGCCCAAGTCATTGGCCGCGGGCGGGCTCACGGACAGCGAGGTCGAGGACCTCATCCTCAAGCTGCTGACCAGCCGCAGCGAGGCGACCGGCCGGCTGATCTCCGAGACCGTCCGGCTGCCGTTCGGGCTGGTCGACCCGCTGCTGCAGAACCTCAAGCAGGACCGCATGGTCGCCCACAAAGGCGCGGCCATGATGAACGACTACGTCTACCAGCTGACCGAGCTGGGCCGCGAACGCGGCAAGAAGCTGGTGGAGCACTGCACCTACTTCGGCAGCGCCCCGGTCACGCTCCGCGACTACGTAACCGCGGTCAAGATGCAGACCATCGCCGACCAGCACCCGACCGAGGCGGACCTGCACCGCGCGTTCGAGGACCTGCTGATCGACAAGCGGATGCTGCGCCGGCTTGGCCCCGCCATCAACTCCGGCCGCGGCCTGTTCCTCTACGGCGCGCCGGGCAACGGCAAGACCAGCATCGCCGAACGCGTCACCAAGGCGTTCGGCCAGTACGTCTGGATCCCCCGCGCGTTGGGGATCGACGGCGAGATCCTGCGGCTGTTCGACCCCAGCATGCACGAGGAGGCGCCGCTGGAGGCCGAGGACGGCCTGATCGACAGCAGCCGCGCCGACCAGCGGTGGGTCCGCATCCGGCGGCCGACCATCGTAGTGGGCGGCGAACTCACCATGGACGCGCTGGAGGTGACGCTCAACACCGCCACCAACGTCAGCGAGGCGCCCGTCCAGCTCAAGAGCAACTGCGGCACCCTGGTGATCGACGACTTCGGCCGCCAGCGGATGACCACCGACGAGCTGCTCAACCGCTGGATCGTGCCGCTCGAAAAGCGGTACGACTTCCTCAACCTGGCCAGCGGTAAGAAGATCCAGGTGCCGTTCGACCAGCTGATCGTGTTCTCAACCAACCTCGAGCCCCGCGACCTGGTGGACGACGCGTTCCTGCGTCGTATCCCGTACAAGATCGAGGTCAACGACCCCGAGGAGGGCGCGTTCCGCAAGCTGTTCGAGATCATGGCGCCGATTGTCGGCGTGCAGTACGACCAGGCCGCGCTGGAGTACCTAATCGCCACGCACTACAAGGCGGTCGACCGGCCGATGCGGTGCTGCCAGCCCCGCGACCTGCTGCTGCAGATCCGCAACTTCACCCGCTACGTCGGCGGCGACCCGGTCATGTCGCCGGAGAACTTCGACGCCGCGGTGGAGAACTACTTCGCGGTGATGTAAACCGGCGACGCGGTCGCCTCTACTCGGCGCCCATCAGCCGCTTGCGGAGCTCGTTCAGCGCCAGCTTGGCGGAACGGTCGGCATTGATGTCCGGGTGCACGGCGTTCGGGATCTGCCGCAGCCGCACCCCGCCCTCGTAGGCGATCGCAACCACGACCGACTCGACCGGCAGGTCGATTTCGCCGCGGGCGAGGACCAGGGCCAGGTCGGCGCCGCGGTCAGCCCGCAGCCGCTCGGCAGCGGACGAAGCGGCGCGCTCCCCCCGCTGCAGACGAGGCGTGACCTCGCTCGACAGCACAACCTCTCCGTTGGGGTCGGCCTGCGCCAGCCAGTGCACCAGCAGGCCGTCGGAGGCCGCGTCCCACACGGCAAGCGTCTGGCCGAGCGACGCCAGGGCCCGCAGCACCACGTGCTGCAACTCTTCATCCTCCTCGCCGAACACCAGCGCGCCGAGCGTCTGGCGGATCTCGTCCTCGGTGGGCGCGATCGCCGCCCGGCAGGCCGCCTCGTCGGCGCCCGAGGCCGTGATCCGCAGCGTGATGGTCGCCTTGTGCACGGTGATGCCGACCAGCGGCTCGCGCTGGCGGGCGATCAACTCGGGCATCATCTGCTCCAGGTGGCTTTCGCCGACCCCAAAGCACTTCAGCCGCCGGTGCCGGATGGTGCGGGGCGCGGGCTGCAGCGTCTGGATCGCCGGCAGCACGCTGTCGGTCCACATCGGCTTCATCTCTGCCGGCACGCCGGGCAGGGCGAACAGAGAGCACGGCCCCTGACCCGGCCGGTCCACCGACATCGCGACGCCCGGCGCCGTGCCGTGCTCGTTGCCGATGGGCCGCGCACCAGCGGGAAACATCGCCTGCAGGCGGTTGCGTTCGGGCATCTCGCGGCCACGGGACGCAAACATCTCTTGGATCTTGGCGAGCGATACTTCGTCCAGCTCGAGCGGCACGCCCGCGGCGGCGGCCATCGACTCGCGGGTCAGGTCGTCGGCCGTGGGGCCCAAACCGCCGGTTGTGACGACCACGTCGGCCCGGCTGATGGCGGCGGAGAACGCGTCCACGTTGGCCCGCAGGTCGTCCGCCACGGTGGTGTGATAGAGGACGTGCACGCCCGCGTCGGTCAGGCGACTGGCCAGCCACTGGGTGTTGGTGTCCAGCCGCTGGCCGGTGGTCAGCTCGTCGCCGATGGCAATGATTTCGCCACGCATGCAGCAATCCCTAGCCTGGGAGAGTAGTTTCGTTCAGTCGTGCATTGTGCCCGCGGCGCCCCAATTCGCCCAGGGCGTTGACCGGCATGTTTCCAGGGTGGCGTCTAGCCGCGATTACAATAGAGTTTCACCGAAACCTGCTAGGCGCCCAGGCGGTTTAATCCGCTGCGGCCTTCTACCCCTACGCCCCCAATTCAAGACGCCCCCAGATGCTTGTCAGGAACCTGCTTGTCGCCTGCGTCGCGGCGGCCCTCACCGTTTCGTCGCTCCCCGCCCCCACCGAGGCTCAACCGCCCGGTCGGGGAGACTTCCGTCGCGGCGGCGGCGACGAGGAGGGGGGCCGCGGTCGAAGAGGACGGGGGGGTGAAGAGCGGGGACGCGGCGGGTTCCGCGGCGGTCCCCCTGGAGGGGGAGAGGAGCGCGGTCGGGGAGGCTTCCGAGGCGGCCCTCCCGGCGGCGGTGAAGAACGCGGCCGGGGCGGTTTCCGCGGAGGGTTCCGCGGCGGCCCGGGCGGCGGGGATGACCGCGGCCGCGGACGCGGCGGCGATGACGATGACCGGGGCGGCAACCGCGAGGACCGCCGGGCCGGCTTTATCCGCTCCTGGGACCGCGACGGCGATGGCTACGTCACCAAGCAGGAAGTTCCCGAGCGGATGCACGGGTTCCTGGACCGCCTGGCCGAGCAGGCCGGCGTGTCGGCCGACGGCCGCATCAAGGTCGAGACGCTCGCCGGCCTCAGCCGTGGCGGCGACAACGACGACCAAGCCAACCCCCTCGATTTCGGCGAACCTGCCGAGGAGAAGCAGACGCCGGGTTTCGGGATCTCCGTCGGCGGTGACGCCGGCACATCGGGCTTCATCCCGTCGACCGAAGAAGAGCTTGAGGGCGCGCGTGACTCCGCCGATGGCCTCGTTCGGCGGTACGACGAGAACCGCAACGGCATCCTCGAACGGGATGAGTGGACAAAGATCAGCGGCAGCCCGGCCAACGCCGACACCAACCGCGATGGAAAAATCAGCCGTACCGAGCTGATCAACCGGCTGATTGTAATGCGTCGGGCCCGCGGCTCCAGCGACGACGAAGACCGGGAGGAATCCGACCGGGGCTCAGACCGCCGCGAACGGGACCGTGACCGGTCGGCCTCTTCATCAGGCGGCGGCGAGCGCCGCTCCTACCGGTTCGTCACGGCCGAGGAGCGGATCCCCAAGGACGCCCGGAGCTGGATCACCGATCACGACAAGAACGGCGACGGTCAGGTTGCGATGCACGAGTACAGCAGCAACTGGACCGACAGCCGGGTCCGCGACTTTGCCCGCTACGACGCGAACTCCGACGGCATCATCACGCCCGAAGAGTACCTGTCGAACAAGTAAGACCGGGCTTCGCTGCTGCGGGTTCCAGGGAGATTGTCGCTATCCCGCGACGCCTCCTCACCCCCGTTCTGTCACATCCAGGCCGGCCCCATGCCGTACGGGTTAGGCCTGACCGGTGCTGGAGAGTGAGTTCTCCCCCAACGCGAGAACGCCACCCCCACTTTGCTGGTGTGGAGGCTGTGGCGATGCCGCCCGGACGGCCGCCCCTAAGAGCGTTTCAGGCAATGCGGAGGCGCGGCTGAATTGCCTTCGAATCATCGCCCCTCTCTCGCCGCCGTCCGCGGGGAGGAAGGCGGAGCGTCGCATGCCTAGGGCGCGACTACCTAAGTCAGCCCACGTGTCGGAGCAGTTGGGCTGCCAGTTCCGGCTGCCGCCCGGCTAGCGACCGCGGCCGCCACCGCCACCTCGGCCACCGCCGCCGCCACCCCGTCCTCCACGTCCACCGCCGCCCTCGCGGGCACGCTGCAGGTTGCGGAAGAACTCCATGCGGCGGCGCACCTCGTCGGCGTTGTTCTGGTTGTTGCCGCGGTTGCGGTTGTTGTCGCCGGCGTTGGGTTGGTTGGTGGTGCTGGAGGTCACGGCCTGGGCGCCCAGAAGCGACTCCAGCGCGTCCTTCACCGCTTCGGCGTTGGTGTGCTGCAGCGAAACCACGCGGGTCGACTGCGGGGTCTCGAGCCCCTCGGCGTCGAGCTGCCGGACGAGCTGCGCAACCTCTTCGAACAGCGGGTCCGGCGCTCGGACGATAAGAGCGTTGCTGCGGGTGTCAACGCCGATCGACATCTTAGACGGCTCCTGGTCGATCCCACCGCCGCCGCCCCCACCACCGCCGCGTCCGCCGCGTTGGAGCATCCGCATCAAGTCCCGCGGGTTGGGCTGGTCGCCCCCGCCGCCACCGCCGCCCTGCAGCCGGTCGGAGTACACCTGCTTGACGACTTCAGCCACGGCCGCGGCCGACGAATTCTCAACCATGATCATCCGAGCGCGGCCGCCCGCCTCGACCGAGGCCGGGCCGGTCCGCTGGTCGACGATTTTCAGGAGCTGCTCGACCATGTCGAGGTCCTGGGGATTCGCGTAGACAATTAGCGCGTTGAGCCGCAGGTCGGGCACGATATCGACCGCGCCGGAGCTGAACCCAGCGGAGCTGCCGCCCAGCCCGCCGAGGCCGAGCAGGTCGCCCATCATGCCGGCGCCCATCTCGTCCATCATGCCGCCGGCGATGTCGCCCATCAGGCTGCCCCCGCCGCCCGAGGCGCCGAAGATGGCGCCCAGGATCTCGCTGGCGGAGCTAGCCTCGGCGTACTTCAGGTAGAACACGGCGAACTGCCGCCCCCCGCTTGTCGGCCCGGCGGCCGAGCGGAGCAGGTCCTCAAACTCGTCCAGCGCCTCGGTGTCCTCGCTGGCGAGGAGCAGCCCGCCCGGCCCTTCCGCGACGACAATCGTCGCGCCCGAGGCGGTCTTGAATTCTTGTGTCGGGCCGGTCGGCAGCGGCTGCTGCTCGGCGGCGAATCGGAACGGCGACGTGCGGGCGTGCGAGGCGCTCGGGTCGCGCGGCGTCGGCTCCGGCTGCGCCGCGGCCGGTTCTTCATCGCCGCCCTGGTCGAGCCAGCGGTAGAATTCGTCCAGCCGGGGATCGCCAATGGCTGGTGCTGTTGGCTGGTTGGGCTGGGCTTCCTCGGCGCCGCTGGGGCGGTACTCGCGGATGTCGGAGTCGGCCGACGGGGTCACGATGCGGATCTTGTTGCTGCGGAGCGCGGGCCAGACCTGCTGGACCTGGGCCAGGGCGCCGCGGGCGGCGGAGCCGGTCAGCGGCACCATGCGGATGTTGCCGCCCGACCCGCTGGCGAGCGCACCGCCGCCGCTGGAGCCGAGCTGGCTGAGCAGGCTCTTGATCTCGCGGATCTGGGGCGGCGTCGCGCGGACGATGAGGCTGTAGGAGTTGAGGTCGGCCTCGACGATCGGCGCCTTGGGGTCGGGCTTCTCGGCGGTGCCGGTGTTGAACAGCTTGTCGACGGCCAGCTTGGCGAGCGTCGGCTCGACGCGGTCCAGCGCGATCACCTCCACCTGCCGCACGTCCTGCTGCATCTGGTTGAGCGTGGCGCGGATCGTGGCGTGGTCCGATGGGCGGGCCAGGGCCACCAGGTTGCCGGTGGCGGCGTCGGCCGCGATGCGGGCGCCGGGGGCGTCGGCCAGCAGCGTCTGCAGCACTTTCAGCACCAGCTCGCTGTCGATGCCGCCGGTCGAGTACACCTCGAGCTGCGGCGTCTCGACCGAGCCGGCGCCGGCGGCGGCGTCCTGCTTGTCGACCAGCCGCAGCACCTCCTCGACCCGGGCGATCTCCTCGGCGTCGCCGCGGGCGAAGATCTTGCCGCCCAGCGGGTCGACCGCCAGCTGCAGCGTGCCCGCGGGGGTGGCCAGCGCGTCGCTGGGGATGCCGAGCATCTGGCGGATGATCGGCAGGGCCTCGTCCACCATCACATACTGCAGGGCCAGCTCGCGGATGTCGCCGTCGCCGGGGCCGTCGATCGACTCGATCACACGGCGGATCGCCTTGATGCGGCCCACGGTCTCGGTGACCTGGATCATGTTGGCCTTGGTGAGCACGATGATCTTGCCCTGCGGCCCGACCATCGCGTTGAGCTCCTCGGCCAGGTCGCCCGACGGCATGCTGCGGACGTTGAACAGCACCCGCACCAGCTCGTGCGAGCCGTGCTCGTCGAGCTCGTCGACCGACACGTCGGTCACCAGGTTGGGCGGGATCTCGTCCTCCAGGTTGATCAGCAGCAGCATCCGGTCCTTGCGGACCAGCGTGTAGCCCTTGGTCTGCAGCACGTTGTTAATGACGTCCATCGCCTCGCCGACCGTGTAGCGGCGGTTGTCGCGGTAGTTGAACGTGCCGCTCGGCGGGGCGTCGAGCACCAGCGACAGGTCCGCCTGATCGGCGAACCAATCGAGCACGTCCTCCCACGGCTGGAAGCGGAAGTTGAACGACAGCCGCCCATCGCCGTCGCGGGTCGCCGATTGGTCGGCTGGCGACGCCTCGCGAGGGGCTTCGGCCCGCGCTGGCGGCGCGTCGTCCCGGCGAGAGGTCGTGGGGGCATCTTGCGGGGCAGCCGGCGCGGCGGGGTCGGCGGTCGGCGATTCGGCCTGCGCCTGGGCGGGCGGTTGCTGCATCGACTCCACCTCGCCCAGCACGTGGGCCACGGCGTCGTAATGCGGGCTGGGGTTCTCTTGAAGCAGCGCAGTCAGCTTGGCCTGCTGGTCGTCATTGAGGATGGCGAGGGCCTTCCGCTCGGACTCCAGCCGGAACGGCGCCAGGACGGTTTTCTGCTCTTCGGCCGGCAGCCGGCTGGCCTTCATCGCGGCGTCGATGCCGTCCAGCTCGCGCTGGTCGGCGAGCGCTGTGAGCTGCTGGCTCTGCTCCGGGCTGAGGCCGAGTTGCCGGGCGGCGTCGGGCTTTACGAGCAGGTCGACGAAGCCCACAAGTTCGGGCATGGCCGCGGAGGCTGCCCCGGCGAGCAGGGACACAGCGATCAACATCGCCAACGGGAGGTGGCGGACAACAACGGCCATACGGAGCATCACCCTGTTCACGGTCCTAAGACCGCGCGTCACCCGCGCGGCCGAGTATGCGAGTGGGCGCGGCTGCGCCCTCTCAGAACGTGGCCTCGGGGACACCCCAGAAGGCCTAACCCCACTATAGTTCGACAGTTACGTCAAATCCAATCCGCGGGGCAGGCGGGCGACGGCAATCAATGCCCGACGCTGACCGACCACCCTACGCGGGGGCCGCAGGCACGCCGGTGGTAGTGGTGGAAGTGCCGCGGTGGGGGATAAAACACCGGCGCTCCGTAATGGTGTTCCTCGATTATCACCGGTTGGGCGGCCGACGCCTGGGCCACGGCCGGCTGGGCCGGCGGGTTCATCATGGCCTGGATCGCCTCGGTGGGCACCCCATTTTGAGACAGCAGCACCACCTCGTTGGCGGTCAGTGGGTGGGCCACGCCGGAGGTCTGAACGTACTGCGTGATCAGCCGCGGGTCGACGCCCGACTTGCTCATCGCGATCACCTCGTCGACGGTCGCCGCGCCGGCCGATACCTGGCGTCCCATCTGGGTGGCGATCGCCGCCCGGTTTTCCGCAGCCAGGCGGTCCATCTCGCCGCCGACGGCGCCGCCAGTCAACGCTCCGATGCCGGCGCCAATCACCGCCCCTGCGCCGGCGTCGCCGGTCTGGCTGCCCACCAGGGCGCCGATGCCGGCGCCCGCCAGGCTGCCCGCGGCCGCGCCGCGATCCGCGTAGTACGGAGAACGACACCCGGCCGCCAACACGGCCAGCAGCGTCAACCAGGCGTAGGGGGTGCGCATCGTCATGGTTCCGAACATCGGCCGGGGCGGGGTCGGGCCTAGAGGCAGGCGTGCTAGCGTCGTTAGAGTCGCCCGGCGACGTTCGCAGGACGGCCGCGGCGGGTCAAGAGAATCTGGGGAGCGTGTGGCGGGCCGCGGCCGCCGCCGGTGATAGACCAGCATGCAACATGCCGCCCGCAGCGATCCGCAGGACGGCCCCCTCCACCTCACCCCACCTTACCGGAGTCAGAACCATGTCCCGCCAACGCCGCCTGTCGCGTGTTGAGTCCCTGGAGTCCCGTCAGCTGATGGCCGCCGACCTGGGCGCCGCCGATGTCGCGCCGACCGAGGCGTACGACAACACCGAATGGTTCATCGCCGACTCCTTCTCGTTCGGCGTCGAGCGTGAGATGAAGGAGAGCGGCGAGAAGGGCGGCACCGCCGACATCAACATCGGGGTCGGCGAGCTGCAGGAGTGCACCATCAGCAAGTCGATGGACTCCGCGTCGATCGACCTCGCCCACACCGAGGCGGGAGACTCCGGCGAGCCGATGTGCTACCTCAAGTACAAGCTGGACCGCTGCTTCGTGAAGAGCTGGTCCATCAGCGGTGACGCCGACGACCGGCCCACCGAAGAGGTCGCGATGTCCACGGCGCTGGCCCAGTTCGCCATCAACGGCAACTCGCCCGGCACGGCCGAGATCGACTTTGTCGAGGTGGCCGGCAGCGGCGACGCCGACGACCGCCCGACCGAGGAGGTCGCGTTCTACTACAACAAGATCGCGTTCCAGTACGCGGCGACCAAGGACGGCGAGATCTTCGAGAACGAGGAGAGCCGGTAGCTGCTACTCCTGTACATCAACGACAACCCGCCGGTAGCGGGTCAGCGGCGGGGCGCCATGGTCGGTGACCGCCAGGATGATGTGCATCGTGCCCGTGCCCGGCGGCATCACCCTGCCGCTGGGCACGGTGAATGAAGCCTGCGGGCTGTTGGCGTTCTTGATGTCCAATGGCTGCCCGGTTCGGCCGTCGGAGGTCGCGAGCGTGCCCACCTCGCCGTAGTAGAACCAGTGGTAGTCGAGGTCGTCGCCGTCGGGGTCGGTGGTCCCGGTCGCGTCCAGGTCGACCCGGCCCCGCGGCTGGGCCGTCAGTCGGTCGGAGTGGGCCAGCTTCACCACCGGCGGGTGGTTGGCCTGGTCGAATGACTTGGTCGTCCAGTCGATGCGGGCGGCGAAGTCGTTCTGGTAGGCCGGGCGCCACCGCCAGATCGTGGCGTGGTTGCCGCTGTGCCATCGCCCGTCGACTCCCATCACCTCGTCCACCGTGTCCGACCAGAAGGGCCGGGTCTCGGGCTCCTGGAACCACTTCTGCATCCGCGGCGTGTAGTGCTCGTACCGCCCGCCCCAGCCGCCCCAGTTGGGGTGCTCGGGCGTGTTGAGCCCGTTGTTGACCAGGCCCAGGAAGCTGGGCGTGTCGCCCTCCATCAGGTACTCGGTGTGGGGGTGCTCGGCGCCTAGGGGGCCGTGGTGTTTGCGGATGTGCTTGTCCAGCCACTCGTTGCTGACCAGCTCGAAGTCGGCCCCGGTGAACCGGCCGTGGAACCGATCGCCGCTGATGCCGCTCCAGGTCGCGTAGTGGTAGGCGCCGCCGGCGTGCATGCCGGGGCTCGCGACGTAGAACAGATCAGGGAACGTCTTGCGGATCCAGGGGCCGCTGTTGTCCTGATCGGAGATCGTGTAGACGCGGAGCTTCGCGACGAACCGGGCCAGCTCCTCGGGCGAACGGGTGGCGCGAACCTTCCACAGCGCCTGCGCCAGCACATTGGGGCCGCCCCACACCGTAACCCACAGAGGGCGTGGGTCGTCGCGGCCGGCGGCCTCGATCAGCAGATCCGAGCCGGTCGAGTCCTTCCCCTCCCCGACCGCGTTCATGCCGTAGTCGGGCAGGCCCTCGCGGATCACCGACCGCAGGTGCTCCGCCGTGGGGTAGCCGGGCTCGTGCAGCAGCAGGTTGTCACGGACCTTGGCGTAGGCGTCGACGATCTCCTCGATCCGCCAGCGGGCGGTCTTGCTGTGTTGGTGGATCGACGTGGTCGCGACCAGCCCCTCGATATCGAAGTGGTTGGCGTAGGTCAGCAGCCGCACCATCGACTGCGCATCGTCTGGTTCGTTCTCGATGTCCGTCAGCACTAGCAGTCGCTGCTTGGCGTCGGCGGCCCGACCAACGCCGGCGCCGGCAGTCAGCATAAACAAGATTAGAAGCGCGGCGTTTGGGTTTCTCATAGCAACAATCTAGCGGTCAAGTTGTCGAAAACCTACTAGGGCCGGCAGCGGTCCATACGCTCGGCGAAGTCGGCTAAAAAGTCCTTCCGCCAGCGGCTCACCGACTTCGCGCCGGGGTGCACGCCGACCGCCTGGGCCGGGTCGGGGTCGTCGATCCACCAGTTGGGATGCCGCGTCGAAACGCTACGGGTCCGCGCTGCCGACGCCGGCGTCGCTTCAAACTGTGCGGTCAGACCGTCGAGCGCGGCGTGATCGCTCTGGACCTTGACGTCCCACACCTTGGCGTCGCGCGGCGAAAAGCGGAAGCGGAGTCCCCCCTCCTCCACCACGCCCGGCGACGGCGGCCGGCCGCCCGAGAACGTCATTTGCGTGTGGTGCTCGGGCAGGTAGCCGTCCGGGGTGTGCAGCACGAACTCGGTTACGCCAAACGCCTCGGACTGGGCATCGCGGGTGGGGAGCCCATGAAAAACGGTCTTCCTTCCATCCCAGATCCGCACGTAGCTGCCGCCCCAGCCCGGCGCGGCCGGGTCGTCCGGCACGCCGTGCAGCAGCCGAGCGACCGACGGCGTGTCGCCCATCTTGAGGTCGTCCTTGGCGTCGACGAACAACGCCCCCAACGCGCCGTGACCGGCGACGTGACTGGCGACGAACCGGCGGTTGTCCCACTCGCCCTGCTGATCGCCGCCGGTGAACCAGCCGCGGTAGGTGGCGTTGGCCTCGATCATCCACAGTTCGGGGTGGCGCTGCTCGATGTAGTTGTACGCGTTCACGCTCCACTTCTTGTTGGGCCCGCCGATGAAGTAGACCCGCAGCTTGGGGAGGATGTCCGGCGCGTCATGCAGGGCCTGGGCCAGGTCCTCCAGACCGCCCCACACCAATACGTGCAGCGGACGCGGGTCGTCCCGCCGGGCGGACTCGATGATCCACCGCGAGCCCTCGGTCGGCTCGCCAAGCCCCGAGGCGCCCGGCAGCTCCGTAGCGCCCTGCTTGCAGACCGCGCGGAGCGTGTCGGCGGTGGGGTAACGCTCGGAGTGGCGGGCCAGGCACGGGTAGTCCTGTTCGTAGGCGTCGATCACCCGCAGCAGGTCCTGCTTCCGACCAGGGCCGTAGGGCGAGGCGACCAGCCCCTCTATTTCGAACAGGTCCGCGTAGACCAGCAGGTGGACCATCGACTGGAAGTCGTCCGGGTCGGTGCCGCCGATGTCGGTCGAGACCAGCACCCGGTGGCGGGCGCCGTCGGGTGCGGCGTCGGCTGCCTGGGCGACCTGGGTAGCGCAGCCGCCGCAAGCAGCGGTTGCCAATAGGATTGCCAAGATTGGCATTGGGAAGAGGAGACGGTGCATCGGAGATCCCAGCATCACTCTTATGCGAACGAAGAGAGAGACGGCCGTCAGATCAATCAACGGCAGATGCAACAAATCTATCGACTCGCCTATCGGTTTTCAGCAAACGTGTCTCAATTCAAGGAATGACTACTAACGATCGTCCGTCCAATCCTGTTCTCACGACGGCGGCGTGGCCTGGTCCGCTGCTGCGCCGCCGGTCGTCAGCATGCCGTCGATGACCTGACCCACAGAACGAGTCCGGCTCAAAGGTGACTTTGTTGTAGAAACCGGCCACCTGGTCGCTTCCAATAGTGGCATGCGGCGGATTCCGTCCGCTCGTTCTTTGGAAACCGGACCCGCTCGGTAGGCGCTGCGCCGCGTCGCCGGTCAGGATGAGCTCCGCGCAATCTCGCATCGCCGACTTTTGTCCCTATGGGCGCACCACCTTGGACAAAAGTCGCCGCCCGCAGGCCAGACGCGGCGCGGCAAGCCGTTATTCAAAAACAACTTACGGCAATGGCGGATGACGGTACGGGCCGACTTTTGTCCCTAAGAATCGATAGCGCAGAACGGGACAAAACTCGAGCTGCCGCGTGCCGGCCTTGCCTTAGCGGCGGCTGATTGGCGGCGCGGCGGCTGGCCGGCCTCTTGAAGGAGCCCCTAGAATAAGCTAAGCTTATGGCAATTCGGGATTTGTGGCCGCTTGCAGCCGAAACTGCTAAAGAGCCAACGCACCAGCCAGCTATGATCATCGACTTCGGCTGGTCGTACTCCAACGCAATGTTTCTTCCGCGCGTAGTCTGATCGACGCCGTGGAACGCCAAGTAAGCCGCGAGCCTGAACTAGGTTGGCGGCTTGTTTCGTATTGGCGCCGTCAGCCTCCCCCACTTCACCAGCGCGAGGCGCGCCAACGATGGCTACGACGGAAGCGATCCAGAACAAAGTGCAAGAAGCAAAAAGCAATCCCGAAGCCGCCAAGCAACCGCAGGCCGGGCTGACCTCCCAGCCGGGCGCGTCGACCGTCGCGGTGCACGCGGGCGAGGCCCGGCAGAAGCCGGGCGACTCGATCACAGACCCCATCTTCTGCGCGTCGACCTACACGTTCACCGACACGCAGTCGATCATAAACTTCATCGAGCAGGACCAGCCCCGCGAGGAGTACGGCCGCTACGGCAACCCCGGCGAGAAGGTGGTCGAGGCCAAGCTGGCCGCGCTGGAAGGCGCCGAGTCGGCCGTGCTGTTCTCCAGCGGGATGGCGGCGTTGGTCGGGCTGCTGATGGCCAAGCTCAGCCAGGGCGACGAGGTCATCTTCTTCGACGAGTGCTACCACCGCAGCCGACAGTTCTGCAAGGAGCACCTGTCGCGCTTCGGCGTGGTGACCCACGAGGTCAAGACCGGCGACTACCAGGCCCTGGAGGCGACCATCACGCCGCGCACGCGGTTGCTGGTCAGCGAGTCGCCCACCAACCCGCACCAGAGCTGCGTGGACCTGGAGCGGTTCGCCGAGATCGGCCGCCAGCACGAGGTCGAGACCATGATCGACGCCACGCTCGCCACGCCGTACAACCTGCGGCCGATCGAGGCGGGCGTCGACTACGTGCTGCACTCGGCCACAAAGTACCTGGGCGGCCACAACGACCTGCTGGCCGGCGTGGTGTGCGGGTCGAAGCAGCAGATGGCCAGCATCCGCGACCTCCGCGGCGTGATGGGCGCCGTCAACGGCCCGCAGAACATCTACCTGCTGAACCGTGGCCTGAAAACCTTCGAGCTCCGCATGCAGCGGCACAACGAGAACGGCCTGGCCGTGGCGCGGTTCCTGGAGGAGCACCCGCGGGTGCAGAAGGTGTACTACCCCGGACTGGAATCGCACCGCGACCACGAGGTGGCAGCGCAGACGATGCGGGGCTTCGGCGGGCTGGTCACGTTCCTGGTGAAGGACGCCGACTGGCGGGCCACGGCCGACGTGGTCGACGCGGCCAAGATCTTCCGCATCGCCCCCAGCCTGGGCGGCGCCGAGTCGCTGATCGAGCAGCCGCTGGTGATGAGCTACTACAAGCGGACCCCGGAGGAGCGCAAGCAGTTCGGCATCCCAGACAACATGATCCGCCTGGCCTGCGGGCTGGAGAACGCCGAGGATCTGATTGCCGACCTGGGTCAGGCGCTGGGTTAGTTGGGAGTTGGAGGGCGCTCGGCGCTAGTTCTCCGCAGCCAACTCGCGCGTTCTCCGATTTCAAACAACAACTAGCTCCCAGCGTCTTCCAACAGCGTGCCCCATGATTGTCGGCATCGGCACGGACATCATCGAGACGCTCCGCATCGCCAAGATGATTGAGCGGCACGGCGAGCTGTTCATCAACCGGGTCTACACCGAGCACGAGATCAGCTACTGCAGCGCCCAGAAGGCGGCCACGCAGCACTACGCGGGCCGCTGGGCGGCCAAGGAGGCGGTGCTCAAGGCGCTCGGCACCGGCTGGGTGCGGGGCATCTCGTGGCGGGACATCGAGGTCTTCAAGCAGCCCTCCGGCGCGCCGGTGGTGCGGCTTCAAGGGGGCGCCCGCGACGCACTGGAGCGGTCCGGCATCCAGCGGATCCACCTCAGCATCAGCCACTGCCGCAGCCACGCCACGGCCTACGCCGTGGCGGAGAGCGACGACTGAATCGTCGTGATTTGCGGAACTTCCGATGGATCGGTGGCGTACCCTTTATTAGCGCCATCCGCCCCGCCGCATTCCAACGAAGCCGCTAAAGCATGCCAAAGCGCCTGACGCTGCTCCTGCTGTTGATCTCTGCCTCCCCCGCCGCTGCGGGCGAAAACGCCGAAACGGTCGCCGACTGGGTGGCGTCGGCGCTGTCGGGCAAACCGAAGGTGCTTGCCCCGGGCGTCCACGTGGTGAAGGAACCGATCGTGCTCGATGGGGTCCACTCACTGAAGCTAGAGGGCCCCTCCCGGACGCTGATGGACCCGGTCGGGTGGGGCCGCGCGTGGTGGGCGGGCAACAAGGGGCGGGCCTGCATCATCTGCTTCGACCTGCCGGAGGGAGAAGCCGGGATTCAGATGGTTGGTTGTCGGGCGATTGAGCTCAAGGGGGTGAACCTCTGCCGCACGACCCCTGGCTGCCTGGTCACGGACCAGAACGCCAAGGGGAGAAACTCAGGGGACCACACCTTTGTTGACTGCGGCTTCTACCACCGCACACGGGCGCCGGATGCCGGCATCGCTGACCCGCTGGGCGGGCTAGGCCTAGGGGAGAACAATGGCAAGTACGGACTGGGCGTCTACGGCGACAACGGCTGTGACAACTACGCGTTCGTCGACTGCGTGTTCCAGAACCTCGAGCGGGGGATCGACCTCGACTGCCCCCAGACCACGCGGATGATTTTTGTCCGCACCCACTGGCGCCGCTGCGGGCTGATGGGCTACTTCAAGCGGTCGGGCAATATCACGTGCTACTCCTGTGCGCGGTACAGCGGCGGGCCGTTCGTGCTGGAGCAGTGCCCGAGCGCACTGACCTCCGTGACCTGGATCGGCGGTTGGATCGACACGAACCGCAAGACGGCGGACGCGGTCGGGATGGAGCCGCTGGTCGACTTCAGCCGCAACCCAACGGGGCGGCTGCGTCTGGTAGGCGGCAACGGGCGCAAGCTCGGCAACCTGGCCGAAGGGGTAACCTCGCCCCCGCTGATCGTGCCGCCCAAGAACCGGGACAAGCTGGACGTGAGCATCCACGGGCAGTGGTCTGAGAGCCAGGCCCTGCTTCCGTAGGAGAGCGGCCGCCACACGAGCCACCGATCGCGCGCCCGAAACTAACGCTACTCCTTCTTGGCCGCTTTCTTCTTAGCAGCCTTCTTGGTCGTTTTCTTCGCTGCTTTCTTCTTGGCGGCCTTCTTCTTGGGCGCCTTCTTTTTCTTCGACCCTCCGGCGGCCGCTCGGGCCGCTAGCAGGTTGAGGGCCTCGTTGAAGTCGAGCTCTTCCGGGTCGGCGCCCTTGGGGAGCGACGCGTTGGTCTCGCCGTCGGTGACGTACGGGCCGTAACGGCCCTCCAGCAGCTGAACCTTGGTCCCGGTGACCGGCGATTCGTCGAACACCTTGATCGGCGGCTTTGCCGCGCCACGGCCGCGGCCACGGGCCTTGGGCTGGTTGAGCAGTTCGATCGCCTGCTCGACCGTGACGTCCAGCGGCGACACGTCGGCCGGCAGGCTGCGGGTCTCATCGCCACACTTAACGTACGGTCCGTATCGGCCGTTGTAGGCGGTGATGACATTCTCGAGCTTGGGGTGAACGCCGAGCTCCCGCGGCAGGCTGAGCAGCTTCAGGGCGGTCGGGAAGTCGACGTCGTCGACGCTCATCCCCTTGAGCAGCGAGGCGTTCTTTGGCTTCTCGTCGTCCTCCATCGTGCCACGCTGGACATAAGGTCCGAAGCGGCCGGTCTTGAGGTAGACCGGCTTACCGGTCTCCGGGCAGGTTCCCAGCGGCTCGTCCGCCTTGGCCGCCTGGGCGAGCAGCTCAAGCGCGTAGTCCAGCTTCACCTCGTCGGGCGGCAGTTCCTCGGGGAGCGACGCGGTGCGTTCGCCCTTCTCGACGAACGGCGAGAACTTGCCCACCCGCACAAACACCTCGTCGCCTTCGGCGTCGCCGATCTTGATGCGGCTGATGGTGCGGGGATCGATGTCGTCGATCTTGTTCTCAAGCTGCTTCTTCAGGCCGGGCTTGCCGTTCCCGAAGTAGAAGCCCTTGAGGTACTCCAGGTACTCTTTCTCCCCACGGCTAATCGCGTCGAGGTCGTCCTCCATCTCGGCGGTGAACTGGTAATCGACCAACCCGCCCAGGTGGTCCTCCAGCAGCTTGATCACGCTGAACGCGACCCAGGTCGGGACCAGCGCCCCGCCCTTCTTGAACACGTAATTGCGTGCCTGGATGGTGTCGATAATCGACGCGTAGGTTGACGGCCG
Source organism: Posidoniimonas corsicana (assembly GCF_007859765.1). Taxonomy (NCBI): domain Bacteria; kingdom Pseudomonadati; phylum Planctomycetota; class Planctomycetia; order Pirellulales; family Lacipirellulaceae; genus Posidoniimonas; species Posidoniimonas corsicana. Next base: position 1,537,489 of record NZ_SIHJ01000001.1, on the reverse strand, counting down.
GCCGATGCCCTTCTCTTCCAGCGCCTTGGTGAGCGCGGCCTCGCTGTACCGGCTGGGGGGCTGGGTGGTGTGGTCCTTGTTGAGCATCTCAACGCAGGTCAGCTTCTCGCCCTCGACCACGCTCGGCAGGGCCTTCTCCTGGTCGGCCAGCTCGGCGTCCGGGTCGTCCGACCCCTCCACGTACGCCCGCAGGTAACCGGGAAAGTCGATGGTCTTGCCGCTCACCTGAAAGACGCAGCCGCCGCCCTCAATGGTCACCACGATCCGCCGCCCGCGGGCGTTCTCCATCTGGCTGGCGACCGTCCGCTTCCAGATCAGCTCGAAGATCTTGAATTCGTCGGAATTAAGCGAGCTGCGCATCTCCGACAACAGCGGGAACGGGTGGCCGGCCGGGCGGATCGCCTCGTGTGCCTCCTGGGCGTTCTTAACCTTCCCGCTGTAGGTGCGGGGCTCGGCCGGCAGGAAGGAATCGCCGTACTCGCTCGCCACCAGGTTGCGGGCGTCCTCGACGGCCACCTTCGCGAGGTTGGTCGAGTCGGTACGCATGTAGGTGATGTGGCCGTTCTCGTACAGGCTCTGGGCGGCGCCCATGGTGCGACGGGCGGTGAACCCCAGCTTGCGGTTCGCCTCCTGCTGGAGCGTGCTGGTGGTGAACGGCGCGTACGGCTTGGTCGTGTACGGCTTCTCCTCGACCTTCGTGACGGTGAACTCACCGGTGCGGAGCTTCTCCGCCAAGGCTTCGGACGCCGGGCCGTCCAGCAGCAGCATGTCCGGCTTCTTCAGCTTGCCCGTCATCGGGTCGAAGTTGGACCCGCTGGGGATCTTCTTCCCATCCACCGAGACGATCGCCGCTTCCAGCTTCTGGCCGTCCTCTTTGGCGAACGTGCCGATCAGGTCCCACCAGGTTGCGGACACGAACGCCATACGATCGCGTTCCCGCTCGACGATCAGGCGGACCGCCACACTCTGGACGCGGCCGGCGGACAACTTCGGTCGGACCTTCCGCCACAAGAGGGGGGAGACCTCGTAGCCGTACAGCCGATCGAGGATGCGGCGGGTCTCTTGGGCGCGGACCAGGCCGTCGTCAACCTCGCGGGGCGTGGCGAGCGCGGCCTGGATGGCGTCCTTGGTGATCTCGTGGAACACCAAGCGGTGGACCGGCACCTTGGGCTTAAGGAGCTCCAGCAGGTGCCAACTGATGGCCTCCCCTTCGCGGTCTTCGTCCGTCGCGAGGTAGAGGGTGTCGGCCTTCTTCAGCTGGTCTTTCAGCAGCTTGATCTGCTTCGACTTGCCGGGCGAGGTGACGTAGATCGGAGTGAAGTTGTCCTCGACGTTGACCCCCAGGTTTGCCCAGGGTTCCCCCTTGTACTTGGCAGGGATCTGCTTGGCGCCCTGCGGCAGGTCGCGGACATGGCCTACCGAGGCCTCGACCGTGAAGCCCTTGCCGAGGTACTTGCCGATTGTCTTGGCCTTGGCTGGCGATTCTACGATCACCAACGCGTTGCCGCTCGCCCCGTTTGCCGCCTTCTTCTTGGCCATTGCTTCCTGACTTCTCGCTGCGTCCTTCAGCGGCGCGACTCAACGCGGCCGCGGGCGGCCTGGATGTCGCCGCCCTGAGTCATGGTAGGACGTGCTACCGCTCTGGGTGAACTGCTGTTAGTCGAATTTCGGCCGCGGGAGTCGCCCACACTCCCGATTGCCATTGCATTTACGTCAATCTGCCATAGAATTGCCCGCTTCTAATCGATTGGTCGGGTTGTCAAGGATATAGGAACCCGCCGCAGACGCTGTCAAGTGTGCCCCCGGCCGCTGGAGAGCGCGATTGCTCACCCCTAAAGCAGAAAATGGCCAATTCCTCCTTCGATTATTTCCGCAAGAACTCCAAGTTCGCAGTCATCCTGTTGGGCGTGCTGTGCATTATGGCGTTCGTGGTCGCCGACCCGCTGATGCAATGGATGAACGCGGCCCAGACCGGCGGCTCGGCCAGCCGCCGCGGCGAGGTGGCGGTCACTTGGGACGGCGGCAAGCTCACCGAGGGCGAGCTCAGCTCGCTGGTTTCCAAGCGCAACATCCTCGTCGCGTTCCTACGTCAGGTGGAGCAGATGGGCGCCTACGAGGCGATGCTGGCCGGCGCTCCGGCTAACCTGCCCACCCGCGTGCAGCCCCTCCGCCTGCCGACCGAGTACGAACAGGGCGTTGAACGCGATGTCCTGCAGAAGAAGATCCTGGCCGATGCGGCCCGCAAGACGGGCATGGTGATCGGCGACGAGACCATAGTCGACTACCTGATGGCCCTGGGACGCGACCGGGTCGACATCAACGCCATGCGGGAGATGATCAGCAACATCAACCTGGGCCGCACGCGGGCTACCCCAGAGTTCATGTTCGATCTGCTCCGCGAGGCCCTGCTGGCGCAGAGCTACCTGTCCAGCTACGCCTATACGCAGGCGACCGTGACCCCCGATCAAAGGTGGAACGACTGGCTCAAGGTGAACGACCGCGTGGTTGTCGAAACCGCGGCGCTCGACGTCGACGGTTTCGTCAGCGAGGTCGATAGCCCGAGCGAGAGCGAGCTTGAGGAGTACTTCGAGAAGTACCGCGACGTCATTGCCGCCCCGGAAATTGTGGACAACCGAGAGCTGCCCTCCCCGACGCCCGGCTTCCGCAAGCCGGCCAAGGCGAAGCTGCAGTACGTGCGTACCAGCTACGAGGAGGCCCTCGCGGCCGCGATGGACGAGGTGACCGAAGAAGAGATCGCCGAGTACTACGAGACCAACAAGACCCAGTTTGTGAAGCTGGGCGGTGACCTCCTGATGTCCGAGGACGATCTGGAGGTGGAGCCCGTCGACGATACGCCGGACGAACCCGCAGACCCCGCCGACAGCGAAGACTCGGGTTCCGACAGCGAGACGCCTGCGAGCGAAGCCGACGCCGACAGCACCGACGCGGACTCGGTCGAAGAATCCGCCGCCGATGCTGAAAACGACGAAACGACTTCCCCCGCGCCCGAGCAATCGAGCGTCGTCGGACAGGCGAGCCCGTTCCGCCTGGCGAGCTTCCAGGAAGAAGAAGACGCCGCAGATGATGCAGCTGCGGAAGAAACTGTCGAGGTAGAAGCCGAGGCCGAACCGGCCACTACGGAAGAAGCGGACGACGCCAACGTGCTCGACGAGTTCATGGCGGGCGGCGACGACGAGGCGCCGACCGACGAGCAAGCCGCGGACGACTCGCCCACGGCGCCTGCCGCGGAGTCGGAGGAGCCCGAGGTTCAGTACCAGCCGCTGGAAGAGGTCTCGGAAGAGATCCGCGACACACTGGCCCAACGCAAGGCGGTGGAGAGCCAGCGGCAGAAGGTCGATGACCTGCTCGCCGTGCTGAAACGGGATTACAACGTCTACTTCACGCAGCGAATCGACGCCGAGGCGGCCGGCGAAACGCCGCCCGAACCCGCCGAGGCGTTGGTCGATTTCAAGAAGCTTGCAGCCGACAACGGCCTCCAATTTGGCGAAACGGAGCTGCTCACGTTCTTCCAGATGCAGGAAATGGAAGACCCGCAGCTGATGTACTACTTCCAGCAGGTCGACCAGGCCCGGCCCCTGGCGGTGCAGGTGTTCCGCCGCGGCGGAATGGAGCTCTATGAGCCCGACTCCGCGTACGACACCGACCGCAACTTCTACCTGGTCATGAAGATCGAGGCGGTGGAGGAGAGCGAGCCAACGCTTGACGACATCCGCGACGAGGTGGTCGCCGCCTGGAAGCACGAGAAGGCGGCCGAGCTGGCGCTAGCCAAGGCCAAGGAGCTGGCCAAGGAGGCGACCGACGCCGGCCGCTCGCTCGAGGACTTGTTCGGCAACCGCAGCGAGCTGACCATCGCGGAGTCGGACATGTTCGCTTGGCTCGAGCCGGTCGGGGCGTCGGCCACCGGCATGTACGCCCTGCGACTGGACGACCCGGGATCGATCGAGGGCGCCGGCCCGGACTTCATGAAGGAGGTGTTCAGCCTGGGACCCAACGAGGTCGGCGCAGCGCTGGACAACGGCCAAGACCACGCCTATCTGATCCGCGTCTCGCAGCGTGAGAAGTCGCGATCCGAGCTGCGTCAGGCATTCCTGTCAGAGTGGCAGGTCTGGCCCGGCATCTTCAGCATGCAGCGGGACCACGTCCGCGACGCCACCCGCGCGGTGGTGATGGACCTGCTGGGCGGCGTCGAACCCGACTGGAAGCGGACCGCGGACGTCTCGCCCATGGACCGCGAGGCCGCCGAGGGCGCGTAGCCCGAACGGCGTCTCGCGGGCATCCACTGGGCCTAGCGGCGCGGCTTCAGCACCACAGTCGAGAGCGGCGGAAGCGAGATCTCCAGCGACGCCGGTCGGCCGTGGCTCTCCATCGGCACGGCCTGGATGCCGCCGTCGTTGCCCACGTCGCTCCCGCCGAAGTACGTCGAGTCGCTGTTGCTGATCTCTTCAAACCAGACCGCCTCGGGCACGCCGAGCTTGTAGCCCTGCCGGGGGACCGGCGTGAAGTTGCTGCAGACCAGCAGGTAGTCCTTCGGGTCCTTGGCCTTCCGCAGGTAGGCCAGCACGCTGTCCTCGTGGTTGTGGCAGTCGACCCACTCGAACCCGCCGTTCTCGAAGTCGACCTCGTGGAGGGCCGGCTCGTTGCGGTACAGGTGGTTCAGGTGCGACACGTACTTCTGCAGCCCCTCGTGGCTCTCCCACTGCAGCAGGTGCCACTGCAGCGACTCGTTGTAGTTCCACTCGTGCCACTGCCCGAACTCGCCGCCCATGAACAGCAGCTTCTTGCCCGGGTGGGTCCACATGTAGCCGTACAGCAGCCGCAGGTTGGCGAACTTCTGCCACATGTCGCCCGGCATCTGGTCCAGCATGCTGCCCTTGCCGTGCACCACCTCATCGTGGCTGAACGGCAGGCAGAAGTTCTCTGTAAACGCGTAGATCAGGCTGAAGGTCAGCTCGTCGTGGTGGTACTTGCGGTGGATGCTCTCGTGGTGGAAGTAACGCAGGGTGTCGTTCATCCAGCCCATGTTCCACTTCAGGCTGAACCCGAGACCGCCCACGTACGTTGGCCGCGAGACGCCGGTCCACGCGGTGGACTCTTCGGCGATCGTCAGCACACCGGGGTACTGCAGGTGGGTCTCTTCGTTGAACCGCTTGAGGAAGTCGATCGCCTCGAGGTTCTCACGCCCGCCGAAGCGGTTGGGGATCCACTCGCCGTCCTCGCGGCTGTAGTCGAGGTACAGCATCGAGGCCACGGCGTCGACCCTCAGGCCGTCGATATGGTACTTGTCCAACCAGAACAGCGCGTTGGAGATGAGGAAGTTGCTCACCTCGTTGCGGCCGTAATTGAAGATCATCGTGCCCCAGTCGGGGTGCTCTCCCTGACGCGGGTCGGAGTGCTCGTACAGGGCCGAACCGTCGAACATCCGCAGGCCGTGATCGTCCTTCGGGAAGTGGGCCGGCACCCAGTCGATAACCACGCCGATGCCACCCTGGTGGAGGGCGTCGATCAGGAACATCAGGTCCTGAGGGGAACCGTAACGGCTGGTGGCGGCGAAGTAGCCGACCGTTTGGTAACCCCAGCTGCCGGTGAACGGGTGCTCGCTGACCGGCATCAGCTCCACGTGCGTGAAGCCCATCTGCTGGCAGTACTCCACCAGCTGCGGCGCGATCTCGCGGTAGCTCAGCCAGCGGTCGGGGTCCGCTGGATCACGGCGCCAGCTGCCCAGGTGCAGCTCGTAGATCGAGATCGGGGCGTCGAAGCCGTTGAGCTTCTCGCGCCCGCCCATCCACTCGCTGTCGGACCACTCGTAGCTGTCTAGATTCGTGACGACGTTGGCCGTCTTGGGCGGCACCTCGGCGGCGAAGGCGTACGGGTCGCACTTCTCCACAACCCGGCCGCTCTGCTGCTTGACCGAGAACTTGTAGAGCGTGCCGTCAGTGAGGCCGGGCACAAACAGCTCCCACACCCCCGAGGGGATGTGCTTTCGCATCTGGTTCAGCTTGGCGTTCCAGCCGTTGAAGTCGCCCACGACGCTCACGCCCTGCGCGTTGGGGGCCCAGACGGCGAAGTTGACGCCGGTCACACCGTCGATCGTGCGGAGGTGGGCGCCGAGCCGCTCGTAGCTGCTCCAGTGCTTGCCCTCCCCCAGCAGGTGCAGGTCGATATCGCCGAGCAGGGGTTCAAACGCGTAAGGGTCGTGCATAGTCGTCCGCTCGCCGTTCTTGTCGATTACCTGAATTGCGTAACTTGCGCCATCCAGTTGGCTAAGACCACTATCTTCCGTGGAATGAATCGCCTCGTACAGGCCCGCCGGGTGGATCCGCCGCATCGGCCGCGCCTCTCCATGGGCCGCGTCGACCACCCAAGCCTGCTTTGCCTCCGGCAGGAAAGCCCTGACAGCTAACGCTTTACGCCCGTTGTCCTCCACCTGGTGCGGGCCCAGCAGGGCAAACGGGTTCTCGTGATGGCATCCGATCAGCGGCGAGATCGCCTCGAGCGGAACTTGGGTGCGCATAATGACTTGTGCTTTCTCTTCTCGGGCAGGGGACGCCTTCATCCGGCTGACGCCTGGGCGAAGCCAGACGCCGCATCGTTGTGGTGATCGATCCGCAGCCGGTTGCGTTTCTCCGCTTTGCGGATCACCAGTAGGGCTGGTTCACGCAAAAACGTCGCCGGTCCCGCGGAAGTCGAGCGAGACGCGGCAGAAGGTTGGAATCGAGCGTCGGAGACCCGGGTCGCCGATTCGCCCCTGAGGGAAGCTGGTTGGAAATCGGGGGGATGGGTCGCTTGGAACCCAGCGTGGTCGGCCACGCACAGTCGCCAGGATCGACACTGCACGCTGTGGATCTGGAGGGCCTGATCGATCCGCTGCCAAAGATCGTGGTCGCGGATCGTTACGAGCCGTCCAAACCGCTCCCACTTCCAGTCGTTTGCCTTCCAGTTGGCGAGACCGCTGCGGAGGCCGTCCCGCAGTGTGCGGCTAGAGGTGAGCAGTGTCACGCGGCCGGGCCGGGGAATCGCCTCGAGCCCGCGGACGAGGGCAAGCAGGGCAAGCCGGTCGTGATTGAGACCAGGCTCGCTGTCGCTAGCGGCGACGAGCTTCCCGGTGGACTGGTCGGTCAGGACGAACCGCCACTCACCACAATCTGCTTGTGGAAAGAGGGCGTCGGCTTGCAGGACGTATCGGGGGGTGGCAGGGAGCATGGCGGGCAGGGTTCAGGTAGCGGTGGCGCTCTGCCGCTACGCGGAACAGAGCCCCCCAGGGACCTGAATTACCCTATCGTCCGCCTCCACCCAGAACATCCAGTCCAACAGCTAGCAGTTGGACGTTTTTTCTTGGCCACACCTGCCGTGGGGCCGATCGTGACCTACGGGGAAGGCGGAGTCGCGTCCCGGAAGAAGCACCTCAGCCCCTCGTCGAGTGCTAGAATCGACTCGTACTCTTCCTTGGCGCCATGCTCGGTGCGGATGAGGTGGTCAAGCCGCGCAATCGAGGCTTCGTCGGCCAGACCGTCGATGGCTGCCCACCCCAGCGCGAGCACCTCGCTCTGCTGATCGCCCTGCTCACAGCCAGACGCGAAGTTCATCGGAGTGCCGCAGTCAGGGGTCGAAGGGGAAGGCAGTCCGAAATCCATAGAGCTCATCGGTGAGCACTCCTAGCACAGGGGTTGAGTCAACGGGTGAATCCCTAGGCAAACACTGGACCAAACCGCCTGCCGAACATCCCAGGCTGTGCTAAACCGTTCCAAACAAAGGCTTTCCGAGTAGTCGCAACTGCTGTCAGAGCCTGCATTTAGCCGAACACCTACGCGAACGCCGCGCGACTGCTAGGCGCCCATGCTCAGCAACTTGGCGCCGGGCGCAGATCCCTAAAACACCTTCCATCCCGATCCCGTGGGACCCGGCCAGCCGGACATTTCCGCGAAACCGCCCCCCAAACCGGCCGCATGGCCCACACTTGAGTAGCGAGCGATCCCAATCAGCAGGGCCCAACCCACCGGCCCGGGAGGCGATCATGCGATTCGGCATCTATCTCTATCACCAGGGCGTCATTACCGCGGAGCAGCTGATTTCGGCCGTCGAGGAGCAGCAGCGGCACACCCCACCTGTTGGTCAGCTGGCTATCGAGGCGGGGCTCGTGTCCGTGCACGACCTGTTCGACATCGTGAAGGCCCAATCCGGCCTGAAGCGAGACCGGTTCGGCGACATCGCCATCGAAATGGGACTGATTTCCAGGTCCGAGCTGGCGGAAGTCCTGATGACCCAGTCCGACCTCCGCCCCCCACTGCGGGAGGTGTTTGTTGAGCTGGGCGTCCTTACCGCCGAGGCCGCGGAACTGTACTTCGAACGGTTCCAGCGACACATGGACGACACCGGCGTCTTCAAGCTGCCGCACTCCCTGGCCAGGGCCACCACTTAGCCGAATACCCCATTTCGGCCCTGTTATTGCTCTGTTTTTGGCCCGCGACTATGCTGACGGTGCTGCGGCGATTGGTTCGCTGCACCGCCATCCAGGGTTCGGTCCATGGCCAAAGCGTTCCGGAATCAGACGTTGCGGGCGGTAGTTGTCGCCCTGTACGCGCTGATCGCCGGAGCCGACCAAGGACTCCACTACCTATCTCCAGGCGGATCATGCCACGGCTCAACCGCTGACGCGTGCTGCGCCGACGGCTGCAGGCACGCCGAGTCGCCGTTCTTGCGGTGGCGCGACACCCAGCCGTGTCCGGCGGACGACGGCGTCCAGCAGCTCCGTTCCGAGGCTCCCCAACGGTTGTGTGCGGACTGTGTGATCTGCCAATCGCTGCGGCAGCTGGTGGCGCAGCCGACCGCGGACTCGCCCGCGCTGGTCGCCTGCGGCTTGACCACCCCTGCCCTCCTCGGCTCACCAGCGCAGGCCGAGCTCATCACCCTCGGCGTCCGCGCCGCACGTGGCCCCCCCACCCCCGTCACCGACTGCTGATTTCGGTCGCGGCTCTGCCGAGCCGCTTCTCCCTCAGGACATCCGGCGCCCAGATGCGCTGGAAAGCTCCCCAGTCCTGAAGCTTGCGATTCCTTCTCGGCGCGTGCAAAGCGCAAAGATACTAGCTATGAACAAGAAAGCCTTCACACTCGTCGAGCTGCTGGTGGTGATCGCCGTGATCGGCGTGCTCATCTCGCTGCTGCTCCCTGCGGTTCAGGCCGCCCGGGCGTCGGCCCGCCGGATGCAATGCTCCAACAACCTCAAGCAGCTTGGCATCGCAATCCAACTGTACGCGAACGACCACCGGGGCCGCTTCCCCGAGGTCGGTCTGTCGGAGCACGACCACGACCACGGCGATGATCACGACGACCAGCATGACGACGAGCACCACGATGAGCCGGTGTCGTGGATCTACTCGCTGGCCCCGTACACCGAGCAGTCCGACAGCATCCGGATCTGCCCCGACGACCTGCGACCCGAGACGCTGCTCGAGCGTCAGCATGTTTCCAGCTACGCGTTCAACGCCTATCTGGTGATCAAGACCGACCCACGCCCCGCGTACGACGCCTCGGTCCGCAACCTGTTCGACCTGCCGCAGAGCCACAACACGATGATGCTCTTCGAGGCGCCGCCCACCGAGCACCACGACCACGCCGACGATCATGAAGAAGAGCACGCGTTCTTCGACCACGTCGACTCGCACGAGTGGTTCGTCGATGATCACGGGCACGACGACCACGACCACGGCGAAGAGGCCTCCACGCTCGACCGCATCCAGCACGACCTCGCCATCGAGCGGCACTCTGGCAACTGCGCCAACTACCTGTTCGCGGACGGCCACGTGCACACCATCCCGTCCTCGCAGATCGCGGAGTGGGCCGCCGAGGGCTTCAACTTCGCCGAGCCGGCCCAGCCGTAGCGGTCAGCCAACCCGGTCGATCGCCTCGGCCAGCAGCTCCGGCAGGTTCCGCAGGTCGCGCATGTCGTCGGCCAGGCGGGGGTGCACGAACAGCCTGACCCGTTTGACGTAGTCGTCGAACTGCTCGCGGGCCAGGGTCCGCACCACCGGCGAGACGTCGCCCAGCCGGCGGTAGGCGCGGTCCTTGGCGAAGTACACGTCCAGGTTGAACTCCACCTCCAGCCCCACCGGCGGCGCGTCGAACAGCACCTCGTGCGGCGCCACCACCCGCGACATCGCGGTGCTCGCCACCGAGGCGAACTGGTCCGCCACGGCCGCCAGCCACGGGAACGGCTTGCGGGCCAGCCGGGCGTAGAGCTGCGGCTCCTCGAACAGGCTGTACTGGGCCAGCCGCTTGTAGAGCCGCCGGCTCGAGCCGAACAGCGCGTCCAGCAGATCGCCCGCCGGGCCGTCGCCGGCGGCGGCGCGCATGGCGTCGATCATCGGCTGCTCGGTCAGGCGGAACAGCGAGTCCATGTCGAGCGACCCGCTCAGCAGGTAGAAGGCCCGCTGCAGCATCGCCGTGGCCGACCGCACCGTGTGGTGCCAGTAGACTTCGCTGAACATCACGTAGCGGGCGAAGACCATCATCTCCGCGGCGGTCTTGCCCTTGTCGGTGATCGCCAGGCCGTCGCCGGCCTCGTTCAGGCAGAGGCTCTGGATCAGCCGGCCGCGGTCAAAGTTCTGCCCGTAAGGCACGCCCGCGTGCAGGCTGTCGCGCATCAGGTAGTCGACCTTGTCGACGTCGATCGGCCCGGAGAGCATCGACTTGAGAATCTTGCTCTTGCGGTCGGTCGGCTTGCCCGAAAGCAGCGTCACGACGTCCCGCGGGTTGACGCCCCAGTCGTCCCGCAGCGCGTCCGCCACCTCGCCCTCCAGCAGGAAGCTGTTGGCGAAGTGCTCGTGGTCGGGCGTCTGCGGCAGGCAGATGTCCTCGATCGGGTGGCAGAACGGCCAGTGCCCCAGGTCGTGCAGCAGCGCCGACACGAGGAACAGCTCGGCGTCCTGAACGCCCACCACCGCCGCGAAGCGGTCGTCGCACGCCAGCCGCGACACGTAGTCCACCGCCGCGCGGAACACGCCCAGCGAGTGCTCCTGTCGGGTGTGGTTGGCGGCCGGGTACACGTGCGCCACCAGACCCAGCTGGCTGATCCGCGTCAGCCGGCGGAACTCCGGCGTGTCGATCAGCTGCCGCACCCGCGGCGTCAGCGGCACGTCCATCCCAGGCGGGATCCGCACCAGTCCGGCCGACCCGCGCAGGCCGGCGATCTCGGGGATGTCGAGCAGCGTGGACACGTTCGCCCAGGTCTAGAGGGACGCGCGGCCGGCGCCGCCGCGCGGGGAATCAACCGTTACGTGACCAGCCCCGGCAGCGCCGGCAGGTCCATCACCAGCCGCAAAGCGACGGTCACGACAAAGTAGAAGCCGGCCAGCAGCGCGGCGTTGAGCGGCTCCAGGTCGAACGCCACGAACGCGGCCAGCCCGCCGATCGCCAGGGCGAAGCCAACGGCGAACAGCATGTGCACCATTTCGAGCTGCCGGATCGGCCAGTCGCCGCCGCCGAAGTAGTAGCCGATGTAGCAGTACACGCCCCAGCCGGCCGCCATCGCCAGGCCGCAGCCCAGCGCCCGCAGCCAGGCCTCGCCGCCGCTGTAGGGCTCTAGCTCGTTGTCACGCAGGATTGGGTAGCCGGCCCAAGCGATCAGCGGCCCCAGCAGCACGGCGCCGCCGGCCAGCGCGACGATGCTCTTCTCCTCCTGGCCCCGCAGCAGGAACGCGGCCAGCAGCATCAGCAGCACCACGCCGCCCACGGCGCCCGCCATGATCGGGTTGAACTTGGCGTCCTTCTTCTTGGCGGTCTTCAGGACCGACCGGCCCTTGGCGTCCTTGGGGCCGCTGGTCTCGTCCGGCGCGTGGATGACCACCTGGTCTTCCAGCTTCGGGATCTCCATGACGGTCTTGCACTGCGGGCACGGGCCCTTCTGGCCGGCGAACTTGTCGCTGACCTTGAATCGCTTGTGGCAGCCCGGGCACGTGACATCAATCGGCATGGGTACGGTTCGGTTCCGCGGCGGTAGCGAGAGCAGGAGGGTTCAGAGGGGTCGGGCGGCTCAGCACGACGCGGCGGGGCAATGCCGCCGCCAGCGGCTAACAAAGCAACCGCCGCCTACGGCTTATCATAGTCCTTCAGCTCATCCTCGTGGATGAGGTGGAACCCCTTGGATTCGAGGGTTTCCAGCGTGTGTTCGATGTTGTCGACCATCAGCGCCACGGCCGGGCGTCCGGTCGGGCGGACGATCAGCGGGTAGACCTGCGAGATGTTGATCTCCGCCGCCAAGAGGGCCGTGCAGACCTGCAGCATTGGCTGGGGCGAGTCCGGCAGCTCGACGCCCACCAGGTCCGACTCCACAATCGCCAGGCCGGCCCGCTCCAGGATCTCGCGGCCCACCTCCGGGTCGCTCAGCAGGAACCGCACCAACGCGCACTCGGTCGAGTCCGAGATCGTCAGCGCGACAATCCGCACGTTGCTCCCCTCGAAACGCCGCACCACCTCCATCAGCTGGCCGACCCGGTTCTCCAGGAACACGGTGAACTGACGGATGGTCGGGTAGTCCCGCCCCCGGGCGGTCATGAAGTCGGAGCCGAGTCCTTCGCCCGTGCTCATCACGGATGCCCTTGGTTAACGGTTGCCGAGGTGGATCGCGAGAGGCTACAACGAGGCGTCGCGGCGGTTCCGCCCGCCGGCGCCGGCCCCTCGAAACGGCCGCAAGTGTAAGCAATCAAAGGCCTTGTTGCAACTCGGCCGCCCCTCGGGCAACCCGTCAGCGGGTCGCCCCCTCCCCGCCGAAGCCTGCATGTCCCGCGAATACGAGTTCGACCTCACCGTCCGCTACTACGAGACCGACGGCCAGGGCGTGGTGCACCACGCCAACTACTTCAAGTACTTCGAGATCGGCCGCATCGAACAGCTCAAGGCCACCGGGTACGACTACGCCGAGTTCGAGCGGTCCGGCCTGATGCTGGTGGTCAGCAAGATCTCCTGCAAGTACCACCGCCCGGCCCGCTTCGGCGACACGCTCACCATCTCGATGCGGACCGAGCGGGCCCGCGGCGCCCGGATCGACCACAGCTACCAGGTCAAACGGGGCGGCGAGCTGATCGCCGAGGCCCAGAGCACCATCGCCTGCGTCGACCGCAACGGCCACGTGCAGCGGATCCCCGAGTACCTAGAGATCGACGAGTAGCGGCACGGCGCCGTGCCGATCAGCCGAGCGGCGTAAGCCCCGTTCGATCGTGGTCGGCCCGCGCTGCAATCCTGGGGCTGACGCCCCGCGGCTGATGCTGAGTTAAACAATCTCCCCCTTCCCTGTGCCCGCAATGATGCCGAAGAAAATCCTCATCCTCGCCGGCGACTTCGTGGAAGACTACGAGGTCATGGTCCCGTTCCAGATGCTCCTGATGCTGGGCTACGAGGTCCACGCGGTCTGCCCCGACAAGGCGGCGGGGGATGTCGTGCCGACGGCCATCCACGACTTCGAGGGCGACCAGACCTACACCGAGAAGCGGGGTCACAACTTCGCCCTCAACCGCGACTTCGCTTCCGCCCAGGCCGCCGACTACGACGCGCTCGTGCTGCCGGGCGGCCGCTCGCCGGAGTACCTGCGGCTCAACCCGGCGGTGATCCAGCTGGTGCAAGACTTCAACGCCGCCGGCAAGCCGATCGCCGCCACGTGCCACGCCGCCCAGCTGCTGGCGGCCGCCGACGTGGTCCGCGGCAAGAAGTGCCAGGCCTACCCCGCCTGCAAGCCGGACGTGCTGCTGGCCGGCGGCGAGTGGGACGAGCCCTCGGCCGGATTGGACAGCGCGTGTGTCGACCAGAACCTGGTGACCGCCCCCGCCTGGCCCGCCAACCCGGCCTGGATCAGGGCGCTGGCCGGCCAGCTGGGCGCGTCGATCTCGATCGACTGACGCTGCCTCGTACGGCTGACGCTGGGCGGGACATTTGTCCATTTTGGCGCTAACGATCCTTAGGGACAAAAGTCGGCCCCTACCGGTCGAGTCGCTTCGCGATTAACCCTTGCGCAGTAATAGCTTACGCCAAACGGCGTTCCCAACGAGCAGCGACTTTTGTCCCCGGCAACGCATCGATAGGGACAAAAGTCTTCCGCCGGCAGTTGTGGGGAGTGGTGGTGGCTTCCGCGCGCAACGCCACCCGCAGCCACCTTTCATTGGACCGCGCCGGGTGGCCGGTTTCGACAAAGAAATCGGCAGAAGGTGGTGTTCACTCCGCCGTCTCCCACGGCCGATTCTGGTCGATTTCAGCTGCGCCGATCGGCTACACTCGCGGGAGCACCCGCTCAGTCGTCGAACCTATCCGACCGGCTATGCCCTCGCCCGCTCCTCCATCGACGCCCACCGACCTCATCGGCGGCTGGCTGACCGTTGGGCTAGCCAAGGACCCCGATGCGCTGGCCCTGGCGTCGGCCACAAAGAACCTGAGCTGGCGCGAGCTCCAGCAGCAGAGCTCGCGTCTGGCGAGCGGCTACCTGTCGCTCGGGCTTTCGCCGGGCGACCGCGTGGCGTCGCTGATGCCCAACCACCCCGAGCTCATCGTCCACTACCTGGCCTGCCTCAAGGCCGGTTTGGTGGCGACGCCGCTCAACTACCGCTACACGGCGGCGGAGATCGACCACGCGTTGGCGGTAAGCGGCGCGGCGATGCTGCTGCACCACGCCGAGCGTGAACCCGACATCGCGGCGACACAGCAGAGCGGGCGCCTGCGGTGCGGCCTGGTCCGCTGCGGGGCGCCCGATGCGCGGGGTCCCCAGCTGGAAGAGCTGCTCGACCGCCCCGCCGACCAGCGCGACCTCTCCCCTCCCCCGCCTGACTCGCCGGCGTTCATCTACTTCACGTCCGGCAGCACCGGCAAGCCGAAGGGGGTGACCCACACGCAGCAGACGTTCGCCTGGATGACGCTGCTCACCATCCGGGGGCTGGAGCTAACAGCCGACGACGCGTTCCTGTCGGCGGCTTCGCTGTCGCACATCGGCGGCTCGCTGTTCGGGCTCGCCACGCTCGCCCGCGGCGCGCGGCTGGTTATCGCCCGCCGCGGCGAAGGGCCGGAGGTGCTGCCGCTGCTCCGCAACCACCGCCCCACTGTGCTGTGGATGCTGCCAGCGGCGCTGATCGCGCTCGTCCGCGACCACGACGCCGGCCGCGCCGACTTTTCCTCCGTCCGCTGCTGCTTCTCGGGGGGCGACAAGGTGTCCGCCGAGCTGGAACGCGAGTTCACCAGCCTGGCCGGGTTCCCCGTCGACGAGAGCTACGGCATGACCGAGTGCGGCCTGACCACCATCAACCCGCCGGCGGGAGAGAACCGGATCGGCTCGGTCGGCCAACCGATCAGCGGGTATGAGGTCTCGCTGCGCGACGACTCCGGCGGCGAGGTCCCTACCGACGAGCCGGGCCGGCTGTGGCTCCGCTCGGCGGCCAACACGCCCGGCTACTGGGACAACCCGCGGGCGACCCGCGAGGCGATCGTCGACGGCTGGCTCGACACGGGCGACGTGATGCGGGCCGACCCGGAGGGCTACCTGTGGTTCTGCGGCCGCAAGAAGCAGATCATCATTCACGACGGGTCCAACATCTGCCCGCAGGAGGTGGAGGAGGCGGTTGCCGGGCACGCGGCGATCGCGTCGGCCGGCGTCATCGGCGTGCACGACGCCGTCCACGGCGAGAACGTGCGGGCGTACGTCACCCTCCGCGAAGGCGCGCCACGGCCGACAACCGCCGAGGTGATCGCCTTCGCCCGCCAGCAGGTCGGCTACAAGGCGCCCGACGAGGTCGTGGTGCTGGACCGGATGCCGCTCAACGCCACCGGCAAGGTTGACCGGGTGGCGTTAAAGCAGATGGCAATGGAGCGACTGGCGACGGGATGACGTCAGCAGCCAGCAGGAGGATGAGACTTCACCGGCCTCTGTAAAAAGTTATGGCCCGGCAAGACGATCCGTGTCTTGCCGGGCCATAGTCCACGCGGGAAGCAACAGCGCAGGCGTCCATGCCTGCTGGGTCGTGCGGCTCCCTCCCCCATGGAGCTATGCCGTCCGCGGAGACGGCACAGCCAGGCTCGAGGGTCGCGGCGGCCTAAGCAACCAACCGCATGGCCGAGGCGCCTTCCTTAGCGCCCATCAGAAACTCTTCGAAGATCCGCAGGTCGAGCGCCGACGCGGTGTCGGCCTCGGGGTGGAACTGCGTGCCAATGACAAACCAGTCCGGCGTGTTCGACTCGATCGCCTCGATGACGCCGTCCGGGCAGCGGGCGCTGACGTCGAAGCAGGGCGCCAGCTCGTCGATCGCCATGTGGTGGCGGCTGTTCACCCGCAGCTCGCCGTCACCGTAGACGCGTTCCATCAGCGTGCCGGGGGTCAGCTCCAGCGTGTGGCGGTGGTCCGGGTCGATGGGGTCCTTATGCGGCAGCGCGCCGGGCACGTCCTCCGGGATGTGCAGGAACAGGTTGCCGCCCTGCGACACGTTGAGCAGCTGCATGCCGACGCCGATGCCGAAGGCCGGGATCCGCATCTCGCCGACCAAGCGGGCGAGCATCCGGTCGAACGACTCGCGGCGGCCGTCCATCGGGCGGACCGACGAGTGCAGCATCCAGCCGTCGCGACGCGGGTCGAGGTCGGCGCCGCCGATCAGCATCACGCCGTCGACCTGGCTGAGCACCTGACGCACGTCAGCCTCGTCGGCCAGCGGCGGCAGGATCATTGGGATGCCGCCGATCTCGAGGATGGCGTCGTAATACCCCGAGGCGAGGTACGAGTAGGCCGGCTTGTCGGCGGCGGCGGCGCGGTAGTCGGCGTTGATCGCGATAACTGGCTTGGACATGACTCTGGAATCCCTTTCCACAACACCCACGCGGGGTGTCGTCCCTGATAGTGCGGGGTCGTTCCGAATCGGCGCCCGGACGGGGAACTAGCGCCCACGCGGCTAGGCCGTGTGGCGATCACAACGATTTCAAGGCGGCCCTCCGCACCCCAGGGCGCGGCGGCTGGTCTCGAGGCGTGCCTGCCCGGCAATGCGGGCAACGTGTCTTCCCTAACACGCCAGCGTGATCTGTGGTCGGCGGGGGAGCCCAATCGGCGCCGCGACGGCGGCGCCAGCACTCCCGCTCTGATATCCCTATCTGGTTCTCGAGGCGGCACGGCTCCTTATGATGACAGCCGTGTCACTCGGCTGCGTTCGGGGGGATGCAAGTCGCTAGAGAGCCTACCGAACCGATCGCGAGGAGCAACGCGCCGCGATGATTTTGGGCCGCGGCAAAAGTGCTTGCACAAGATCGTGTGCCTTGGGCGGTTTTCCTCCCTGAACGTCTTGGACGTTTGTGATGGATTTCACACTTCCAACACGCGCATTTACCAGCCCGATTGGTCGCGGCTCAACCCGCGAACACAATCCGGTAGCCAACGGCGAAAATCGCCGCGTCCACCAGCAGATGGCCCAGCCAGGGGCCGACCAGGCTGCCGCTGCGGAGGTAGAGCCAGGCCCAGAACGCCCCGCCCACCGCCACGCAGAGGCTGAGCGCCGCGGTGGCGGCCGGCGAGTGTGAGAAGTAGGTCGCCAGCACCACCACGTGGTGCAGCATGAACCCCAGCGACGAGGCCATCACCGCGGCCGGGACCGAGATCAACGTCCGCAGCCGGCCGAACACGAACCACCGCCAGTAGTACTCCTCCAGCAGCGAGTGGACCAACGCGTAGAACACCCCCACCAGGGCGAACCGCCACGGCTGGTCGATCCCCAGGCTGGCCACCTTCTCGTGCACCGGAGCGAGGGCCGGGCCCATGACGGCGCCGCCCGCCAGCAGGTCGTAGCCGAACCAGGTGACCACCAGCACCGTCAGGCCGAACGCCACGCCGATCGCGGCGTTGGCCCAGCCGCCCCAGTTCCAGCGGGGACGCAGCCGCAGCACCCCCAGCACCCACACCACCGGCAGCAGGAACTGGACCCCCTTGCCCACCCCGTAGATCGCCTGCTGCGCCGCTGAGGGCAGGGTCGCGGCCAGCTTGAAGTACGCCAGGGTCACCACCGTCGGCAGCAGCAGCGCAAAGACCATCAGCCAACACTCGGACTTGCGGGACGGCACACGGGGCTCCGGGGACGGGGTCGGTTTACCAGGCAGGGGTCAAACGATAACCTTGGGTACGGCTTTCTCGCCCCCATAGTTTAATCGCAACGCTATGCAATATTCGCGTGTCTGCCTCGAAGGGCTCGGCTGCGTCCTGCCGGAAGAACGGGTCACGACGGCCGAGATCGAGCAGCGGCTCGCCCCCCTGTACGAGCGTCTCCGCCTGCCCGAGGGGCGGCTGGAACTGATGTCCGGCATCCGCGAGCGGCGGTTCTTCCCGCCCGGCACACGGCCCAGCGACATCAGCATCGAGTCGGCCAACCAGGCGATCGAGGCGTCCGGCATCGACCGGCGTCACTTCGGCGCGTTGGTGCACGGGTCGGTCTGCCGCGACTTCCTCGAGCCCGCCACCGCCTGCCGCGTGCACCACGAGTTGGGCCTGCCCAGCGACTGCCTGGTGTACGACGTGTCCAACGCATGCCTGGGCGTGCTGACCGCCGCGGTGCAGGTGGCCGGGATGATCGAGCTGGGCCAGATCCGGGCCGGCGTCGTGGTGGGCACCGAGTGCGGCCGCGCGTTGGTGGAGAACACCATCGAGCGGCTCAACGCCGACACGTCGCTCACGCGCGACTCGGTGAAGCTGTCGGTCGCGTCGCTGACGATCGGCTCGGCTTCGGCCGCCATGGTGCTGTGCGACGCCGAGCTGAGCCAGACCGAGAACCAGCTCACCACGGCCGTCTGCCGCAGCGCTACCTCGGGCCACGACCTCTGCCAGAGCGTCGGCCTGGCCGAGGTGATGCAGACCGACAGCGAGACCCTCATGCGGCGCGGCGTCGAGGTCGGCGCCGAGACCTTCGCCCAGCTGCGTGAGGAGAGCGGCTGGGCGGTCGACGAGATCGACAAGACCTTCTGCCATCAGGTCGGCTCGGCGCACCGCAAGATGATGCTGGACCGGCTGGGCATCAACCCGGCGATCGACTTCCCCACGTTCGAGTGGCTCGGCAACACCGGCTCGGCCGCGCTACCCGCGGCGCTCTGCCTGGGCCGCCAGGAGGGCTGGCTCGACCCGAACGACCGGGTCGCGCTGCTGGGCATCGGGTCGGGCATCAACTGCCTGATGATGGGCGTCGAGTGGCGCGAGAGCCCGGTCCTGGCCGGCGAGGTCGGCGCGGCGGTAACCGGCGCGTAGAGCGCGGCCTAAGTTCAGCCGCCGCGTCGAGAATACGGACGCTCGCGGCTAGTTGTTGGCGATCGCCACCACCACCGCGATCAGGATCAGCGCGGCCAGCCCGCCCAGCACCCACGCCAGCCAGGGCGTGCGGTTGTACGGGCTCCGGTACCCCGGCGGGTGCAGCGGATTGTACTCTCGGCGCGCCTGGGCCGCGGCCAGCGCGGCGGCCTCGCGTTCTTTCTCCTCGAACTCCTCTTCGAAGATCGAGCGCTTCTTGGCTGACGGCGACGACGCGCCGCCCTTCTTCGACCCCGTCGGCGACGAGTCGTCTGACAGCACACCCGACGATGGCGACGCCGGCTTGGGCTTCTTCTTGGGACCGTCGCCCTCCTCGTCGAGCGGGGCGAGTTCCAGGTCGTCCTCGTCAACGGGCGCGGTGTCCGGGCCGTTGAGCTTGGTGGTGTCGCGCATCGGCGACGACAGCCCACCGCTGCTGTTGGGGGACAACCCGGGCGTGGCCATCGGCGGCTTGACAGAGAAGCGGCTCAGGATGCCGCTGCCGACGCCGCTCCCCTCGCCGTGGTCCTCGGTGCTGGCGCCGCCCGGCTTGCGGCCGCGTTCGGCGAGCCAGGCGGTCAGGGCCTGCCCCACCTCTCCGGCGGTCTGGTAGCGTTCCTCCGCCCGCTTGGCCATCATCCGGCCGCAGATCTCGACGAGCGACAGCGGCGCGTCGGGGCGGAACTTGATGATCGGCTCGGGGGTCTCGACCTGGTGCTTAAGCAGGCGCTCGCTGATGGTCCCCTCGGGGAACGGCGGGCGGCCCGTCAGCAGGTAGTACAGCGTGCAGCCCAGGCTGTAGATGTCGGCCCGCTCGTCGGCGGTGTGGCTGTTGAGGGCCTGCTCGGGCGCCAGGTAGTCGGCGGTGCCGAGCACGTTTTCTTCGTGCGCCAGCGTGAGCGACGCCTCGTCGTCGTTGGCCATCTTGGCCAGGCCCAGGTCGAGCAGCTTCACGACCTTGTGCTGATCGACCAGCAGGTTGGCGGGCTTGATGTCGCGGTGCACCAGGCCCATCTCGTGGGCGTGCTGCAGGCCGTTGGCCGCCTGCACGATGTAGTCGGCGGCGGTGATGAAGTCGAGCGGGCCGTGCTCGGCCACGATCTGGTGGAGGTCCTTGCCGTCCACGTACTCCATCACGATGTAGTGGACGTTCTCCTCGCTGTCGATGTCGTAGGCGCGGACGATGTTCGGGTCGTCGAGCCGCGCGACAGCACGGGCCTCGAGCTGGAACCGCTCGAGGTAGGATTTGTCTTTAACGCGGTTGCGGGGCAGAACCTTGATGGCCACCCGGCGTTTCATCATTACGTGCTCGGCAAGGTACACGCTGCTCATGCCGCCCTTGCCGATCTGGCCCAGCAGCTTGTACTTGCCTAGACGGAACCCCTTGTGCTTGCCCGCTAGCAGCTTCTCCGACTGCCACTTGGTGAGCATCTCGGCCTCGATCAACCGATCGACAATCACCTGATTGTCTTCGGGCAGAGCGCCCCCAGACGCCTGAGCCAGCTCGTCGAGGAAGTCGTCAAGACGTCCCTCTTTGATGAGCCCGCTCTTGCGGATTAGCTCGACAAGTTTGTTGGCGGTCAATTCAGGCATGAGTGACGGGCCAGCAAGGGCTCGGCGCTCGGTCTCGGTTCCGGTGCGTGAACTAGCGTCCCTCAACCCTGGACGGCAGTCGCGATGGCGAGCCTCGGACGACTCACCACTATTCGCGGCCGGCGGGCCAGAATGTTGCGGTATCGATTGTCTTCCTGACCTCTTCTTCCTTTTGCTCTCCCAGACTTGGGAGTCCACCTGAGAAAAGGTGCTCTCCCAACGGCAGCCTCTTATGCCAGTTGAGTGAGCCACAGCCAGCCTTGCGAGCTGACTGCTTACTAGCATGGTATCACTAGCTACCTAAGTCTGCCAGCTTCTGCCAGTTACGAAAACTCCGTTTCGTCCGATTGCGGCTGTCCGACACGTAAGATCGGCCCCACCGCCACGATCGTTTCCGCCGGTCCTTCCCCGCCCCGAGGGGGGATCCAACCGCGCCCGCCCGCCGCTTTGGGTTCACCCGCAATCTAGGGGCGGTTCTCCACCGCCGACCGGACAATCCGCTCGTCGAAGTAATTCACCCGCATCCCGGCGTCCAGCACCAGGTGCTGAGCGTTCATCCCCGACGACCGCGGGCTGAGCAGGAACGCCGCGGCAGACGCAACCTCATCGGTCTGCACCGCTTGGCCCCGCAGGGTCGCCTGCTCCGCAAACAAGTACGAGTCGACGTAGCCTGGGATGCCGGCCGAGGCCGAGGTTTTGAGCAGACCGGGGGCGACCGCGTTGAACCGGACCCGCGAGAAGCCGCTGAACGACTTCGCCAGGAACGCCAGCGACGAGTCGAGCGCCGCCTTGATCGGCGCCATGTAGCCGTAGTTCTCGCTCGCCATTTCGGTCGTCGAGATCGACACCGCCACCACCGAGGCGTCCTCCGCCAGGCAGCCCTGCAGCGCATTCGAGAGCGCGACCAGCGAGAAGCACGAGATGTCGAACGCCCGCAGCATCGCCCGCCGGGTGGTTTCGTGGAACGGCCGCATGCCGTCCTCGTAGTCGGCGAAGGCGATCGAGTGCACCAGCCCGTCGAGCTTGCCGTACCGCTCGGCGACGCTGGCCGCGAGCCGGTCGATCTGGTCCTGATGCTCAACGTCGCACACGAGGATATCCTCATCGCAGCCTAGCAGCTTGGCCAGCTGCTCGCGGCGGGCGTCGCTGCGGACCGAGTACACCACGCGGCAGTCCGCGGCGGTCAGCACCCGGGCGATGTGCCAGGCCACGCTCTTGCGGTTGGCGACACCGCACACCAGGACGGTTTTTCCGGAAAGCTGGAGAAAGTCTTCGGGCATGTCGGATCGGGCGGGGGGACGGGTCCGCTACGTTATCAATCACCGCCCGGGGAGCGGCAAGGGCCCGCCACGGTCCGGCGCCCAACGCCCGGACGGATGCCAGTGGGCGTTGGTGGAACAGGGCCACCGGCCTGCTTAAACTGTGTCCGGCCGCAGCAGCGGCTGCCAGGTGCTAGTCCTCAGCCCGATGCGAGGCCCCCATGCGACCGTCGATTGCCGCCCTGCTCGCCGCCCTGTCGATTCTTGGGACCGTGAACGCCGCAGGAGCGGGCAGCCCCACGGGCGACCCGGACCGGCATGTCGAGATCAACATGCTGGGCTACTTCACCGTGGCCGGGCAGTCGTTCGGGGCGTGCGACAAGGTCACGATCTGGTACGACCACTCCCAGGACAAGCGGACGCGGGTCGCGTTCATCGAGGACGAGATCGACGGCTACGGCGAGATGTGGCGGGCCGCCGCCTGGCAGGCGGTGCTGGTCGCCGCCGACCTGTGCGGCCGCGACCTCTCTGGCGTGCGGATCTTCATGGAACGCAACGGCCGCGTCGACGGCCCCAGCGCCGGCGCGATCACCACCATCGGCGTGCTGGCCGCCCTGCGGGGCGACACCGTGCGGCCCGATGTCGCGATGACGGGCACCATCAACCCCGACGGGACGATCGGCCCCGTGGGCGGGGTGCCCTACAAGATCAGCGGCGCCGCCGCGGCCGGTATGAAGCTGGTGCTGGTCCCCTACGGTTCGCGGACCGAGCTCGACCCGAACACCAAGAAGCAGATCGACCTGGTGCAGCACGGCGAGGACCTGGGCGTTGAGGTGCGTCTGGTGGGCGACATCTACACGGCGTACCAGCTGGCCACCGGCGCCCAACTGCCCCGCGCCGCGCCGGCCGCCAGCCCGTCGCTCAGCAACCGGTCCTACCAGAGCATGCGGGTCAAGACCGACGAGTGGCTGGTGCGGTACCGCGACCAGCTGGCGAAGTACCGCGAGGTCCCCAGGGCCTACCAGAGCGACTACACCGACGGCCTCATCGCCGACGCCGAGGAGTTGGTCGCGCGGGTCGACTCGCTCAACGCCCAGGGCCTTGCGCCGGTCGCCTACTCCGACGTGAGTGAGGCCGCCTACTACGCGGCCTTCGCGTCCGAGGTGGCCCGCGCGATCTGGGTCGACGACAAGCGGGGACGCGAGCAGGCGCGGCTGTACGTCGAGCGGTTCGCGCAGACGGCCGCCAAGATCCGCACCGCCAAGCAGAAGCTCAAGAACTACCAGCCCAAGACGCTGGGTCAGCTCGGCCCGCTGATCTACGGCTACGCGATGCTCACCCAGGCGATCGCGTTGGAGCAGATCGGGATGGCGATCGTCAGCGGCAAGCTCGAGCTGCCGATGTTCATGGAGATCGAGGACCCCGACGAGGAAGAGATCGAGCGGCTGCTCGAAGCGGTCGAGTACCTCCAGCAGGCCGCCTACGACTGCGAGTACATCGACGACCTGCTCGACCTGAGCGACGACCTGCAGGGCCGCCCGCTCCCCAGGGACCTGCCAATCGCGACCACCACCGAGTTCTTCCGCCGTGCGGCCCAGGCCAACCTGAACCAGTACGAGAAGACCGTCATCGACTCCAAGGCCGCCGCCGCGCACGTCAGCTTCGACCGTGCCCAGATGGACGCGCTGGTCGATGACCTCGACTACCTAATCGTCTGGTGGAGGACCAAGCGGCCCCACGCCAGCCTGATGACCGACTTCGACGAGTCCCAACGGCCGTACGTCAAGCTCGGCCAAGCCCTGCACACGTACTCCCTCTCGTCGGTGCTGCTGGCCAAGGACTACTCGCTGGGGCTCGTCACCGATGACGAGGGCGAGGTGACCGGCGTGCGGCGCGACGCCGCGCTGGAGTTCATGCTCGAGTTCTCCGAGGACCAGGTCCGCCGCAACATCCAGCTGCTGCGGGATGCCGGCGTGGACCCGGCCGACCTGATCTGCACCAAGATGTGCGCCGACGCCCTTTCTCGACGCGAACCGCTCGACCGGCTGTACGCGCTGCAGCTGCTGTGGGAGGCCAACATCACCGCCCGCACGATCGCGTACCTGGGCGGTTTCGCCGACGTCAGCGCCGACGCTGCCCCGGCCGCCGCGGCGCCCTAGCAGCGGGTCTGGCGCCCGGCGGGAAGACATCCTTCTTTTTGCTGAAATCCATGTAACCGATTGGCGTTTTGTGGAGCGCTGCGAGACGCATTTTTTGCAAGCGCAACGCCAATTTACGACGCTTTTCGGTTATCATGACAGCCTGCCCATCACGGCCGACGGGGCGTCGGGCCGAAGTGTATTCTCGAGATCTATCGCACAGGAGGATTCGTTACATGCCCCAGGATCAAGTGAACCGCCGTGGCTTCATCGCCACCACCGCAGCCGGCGCCGCGCTGGCGGCCGCGCCGGCCATCGCCGCGAACGACGCCAACGCCAACAGCCGACTGCGGCTGGGCTAC
Organism: Posidoniimonas corsicana; assembly: GCF_007859765.1. Taxonomy (NCBI): domain Bacteria; kingdom Pseudomonadati; phylum Planctomycetota; class Planctomycetia; order Pirellulales; family Lacipirellulaceae; genus Posidoniimonas; species Posidoniimonas corsicana. The sequence goes on along the minus strand of NZ_SIHJ01000001.1, from coordinate 1,512,846 downwards.
ATCGGCGTGGGCGGCCGAGCGCAGGCGCACATCAACCACGCCCTGCAGCTGCAGAAGGAAGAGAACCTGGTTGAGATCGCCACCGTGTGCGACGTCTTCAACCGCTACCGTGACGACACCGCCAAGCACGTCGAGAACGAGTCCGGAAAGGCGCCCAAGAAGACCGGCGACTACCGCGACATCCTGAACGACGACTCCATCGACGCGGTGGTGATCTCCACCCCCGACCACTGGCACGCCAAGCAGACGATCGACTCGCTCAAGGCGGGCAAGCACGTCTACTGCGAGAAGCCGATGACGCACTCCGTCGAGGAGGCGCTCGCCGTGCACCAGGCGTGGAAAGACTCGGGCCTGGTGATGCAGGTCGGCGTGCAGTCGACCTCGCTGCCGGTCTGGCAGTCGATCAACGAGAAGATCCGCCAGGGCGACCTCGGCAAGGTCATGCAGTACCAGACCGAGTTCTTCCGCAACTCGGACATGGGCCAGTGGCGTTACTACGGCCTGTCTAAGGACATGAACCCCAGCAATATCGACTGGGACATGTTCCTGGGCACCGAGTTCGGCCTCGCCCCCGCGATGCCGTTCGACCGCGCCAAGTTCGCCCAGTGGCGTTGCTACTGGGACTTCGGCTCCGGCATGTTCACCGACCTGTTCGTGCACCGCACCACGTCGATGCTCAAGGCCACCGGCCTCCGCTTCCCGGGCCGCGTGGTCGGTGCCGGCGGCATCTACCTGGAGTACGACGGCCGCACCGTGCCGGACGTCGCGACCGTGGTGGCCGACTTCAACGAGGGCGTCCAGGGCCTGGTGACCGCCACCATGTGCAGCGGCGAGACGCCCATCAAGCAGCTCATCCGCGGCCACAGCGGCTCGGTGGTGCTGGGCGTCGGCGAGGAGTTCTCCGGCTACGACTTCGTCGCCGAGCGTCCGCAGGTGCACCACGAGCGTGGCCTGAAGGACGAGCGGATCGAGGTCGGCAAGATCAACAACACCTCGAAGGCCCACCTCAAGAACTTTGCCGAGGCCGTCAACGCCGGCGACCCCAGCAAGGTGAACTGCTCGCCCGAGCTGGGCGCCGCGGCGATGACCATCGTCAAGCTCGGCTCACGCAGCTACCGCGAGGGCAAGGTGTACCACTTCGACCAGGACAGCATGTCGTTCTCCGACGGCAACCCGTCTTGGGCCGAGAAGTGGGAGGCCCGCTCCGCCGAACGCGGCGAGCCGTCGCACGTGGCGGGCTGGGAAGCCGGCGACCGCGGCAGCAAGCTGTTCCCGCGGCCCTACCAGAAGCTGGAAGGCCCGTGGGTCGACGGCAAAGACCCGGCCGCGACCTAGCGCCGCCCGGCGCCAAGAGCAACGACCAACGCCCCGCCGTGGCCCGCCCACGGCGGGGCGTTTTTTCTGTCGACCGCGCCGACTAGGCAAACCCGTTGGGCGCTAAGCGGCGTCGCCGTTGCAAGATTCGTCGCCCGATCGGTTTCCCCGGGCGGCGCCAGCAGTTATTCTGTTGCCAAGCTTGTGCGGACGCGTTTCGCGCCGCGTCATCAACGAGCGATCTCAACCCCGGGCGCCCCCGCGGCGCCGGTTCTTATCTGAGCACAAGGAGTGCGGAGTGGGCGTAGCAACACGACTCAGCGTGATGATGTTCCTGCAGTTCTTCACCTGGGGCGCGTGGTTCGCGACCCTGGCTATCTGCCTCGGCGCCCAGGGGCTCGACGACTCGATCGGCAGCGCCTACCAGAGCGCCCCCATCGCGGCGATCATCGCGCCGCTGTTCCTGGGCCTGATCGCCGACCGACTGTTCCCGTCGCAGATCGTGCAGGGCGTGCTGATGCTGATTGGCGCGGGGCTGATGGTCGCCGCCACACGCGCCGTCGAGGCCGGCGACGGCCCGCTGGCCGTGTGGCTGTTTATCGCCTACATGCTGTGCTACATGCCGACCCTCGGGCTCGGCAACTCGATCGCCTTCGCCAACATCGACGACCAGAACAAGTTCCCCGCGATCCGCGTGTGGGGCACCATCGGCTGGATCGTCGCGGGCCTGATGGTGGGCGCCCTTGGCTGGTCGGCGTCGACCAAGATCCTCTGGCTCGGCGCGATCGCGTCGGGCCTGTTCGGCGTGTACAGCTTCACGCTGCCCCACACGCCGCCCCCCGCCAAGGGCCAGCCGATCGACATGAACAGCCTGCTGATGCTCGACGCGTTCCGTCTGATGAAGAGCGTGCCGTTCCTGGTGTTCATCGTCTGCTCGACGCTCATCTGCATCCCGCTGGCGTACTACTACAGCTTTACCTCCAAGCTGCTGCTGCAGACCGGTTTCGAGCAGGTCGCGTCGACCATGACGCTGGGCCAGATGAGCGAGATCATCTTCATGATCCTGATCCCGTTCTTCTTCCGCCGCCTGGGCGTGAAGTGGATGATCCTGGTCGGCATGGCGGCCTGGGTGGGCCGGTACCTGCTGTTCGCCTTCGGCGCGCCCGACCAGGTCACCTGGATGCTGCTGCTGGGCGTGCTGCTGCACGGCATCTGCTACGACTTTTTCTTCGTCACCGGGTTCATGTACACCGACCAGAAGGCCTCGGCGGCCGTGCGCAACCAGGCGCAGAGCATGCTGGTGTTCTTCACCCAGGGCGTGGGGATGTTCTTCGGCTACATGGTGGCCGGCGACCGCTTCAACTCGACGATGACCAGCCAGGCCGACCTGGAGGCCGCCATCGCCGCCGCCCGCCCCGAGACCGAGGTCGGCTTCTTCGAGGCGTTCACCAAGATGTTCAGCCAGAACATCCCCGAGGGCGTCGACCCCGCACTGCTCTCAGAGACCATGGCCCAGTGGAAGGAATTCTGGCTGCTGCCCGCCGGCATGGCGGCCGTGATCTTCGTACTCTTCCTGGCCGCGTTCCACGAGAAGCCGGAGGTCGAACAGGCCGCCGCCGAGCAGCTCGCCGAGCCGCCGGCAGAAACGCCCGCCTAGCGATCCGGTTCCGTCACGCTGCACCGTTGGGAAACGCTATGCATCGCCTGTGCGTCGCTTCGCTGCTGATGCTGCTCGCCGCGGCGCCCTGCCCGGGGGCTGAGCGGCCGCCCAACGTCGTGGTGATCTTCATCGACGACATGGGCTACGCCGACATCGGCCCGTTCGGTGCGGAGGACTACCCGACCCCGCATCTTGACCGCATGGCGGCTGAGGGGCGGGTGATGACCGACTTCCACGCCGCCACGGCAGTGTGCAGCGCGTCCCGCGCGGCGCTGCTGACCGGCTGCTACCCGGAGCGGGTCGGCATCGCCGGGGCACTCGGCCCCAGGGCCCGCATCGGCCTCCACCCGGACGAGGTCACGATTGCCGAGCTCTGCCGGGCGCAGGGCTTCGCCACCGCCTGCTTCGGCAAGTGGCACCTGGGCGACCAGCCCGAGTTCCTGCCGACCCGCCAAGGGTTTGACGCGTGGTTCGGGCTCCCCTACTCCAACGATATGTGGCCGCAGCACCCGGACCTGGCGCGGCTGCCAGCCGACGCTGCGAAGCGGAAGAGCCGTTACCCGAACCTGCCGCTCTACGAGGGCGAGCAGATCATCGACGACGAGGTGACCGCCGAGGACCAGGCCCAGCTCACCACGCAATACACCGAGCGGGCGGTCGAGTTCATCGACCAGCACGCCGACCGGCCGTTCTTCCTGTACCTGCCGCACACCATGGTGCATGTGCCGCTGTTCGTGTCGGACAAGTTTCACGGCAAGAGCGGCGCCGGGCTGTTCGGCGACGTGGCAATGGAGCTCGATTGGTCAGTCGGCCAAGTGCTCGACGCGTTGCAGCGCAACGGCGTCGACCAGAATACGCTCGTGGTGTTCACCTCCGACAACGGCCCCTGGCTCAGCTACGGCGACCACGCCGGCAGCGCCGGCCCGCTGCGTGAGGGCAAGGGCACCATGTTCGAGGGCGGCTACCGTGTGCCCTGCGTGGTGCGTTGGCCCGGCCGGATCCCCGCCGGCAGCTCGTGCGACGAGCTCGCCAGCACCATGGACCTGCTGCCCACCATCGCCGCGCTGATCGGCGCTGAGCCGCCCGCCGACCGCACGATCGACGGACGCGACATCTGGCCGCTGCTCTCCGGCGAGTCCGGCGCCCTGAGCCCGCACCAGGAGTTCTACTGCTACTACGGCCGCGAGCTCCGCGCGGTGCGTGACCGCCGCTGGAAGCTGCACCTGCGGCACCGCTACCGCACACTCAGCGGCCGGCCCGGCGGGACCGGCGGCACGCCCGTTGGCTACGACCACACCACGATCGGGCTCGAGCTGTTCGACCTGAAGTCGGACCCCGGCGAGACGACCAACGTCGCTGGCGAGCACCCCGACGTGGTAGAGCGGCTGCAGGCGGCGGCGCAGCAGGCCCGCGAAGCCCTGGGCGACACTCTCACCAAGACCCAGGGGTCCGAAGTCCGCCCACCCGGCCGCGTCGAGCGGGCGGGCAAGTAGGGCGGCGCTACCGCGGCTCGGCCAGCGTGCACGCGAATTCGAACCGGCACGCCAGCTTGCCGGCGTTGGTCACCCGGGCCTTCATGAAGAACGCGTCGGCCAGCCGTTCGGTCAGCTCGACCGAGATCTCGACCGTGTCACCCGGCCGCACCATCTGGCGGAACTGCACGTTGTTCGCCCGCGTGGCCACCGGCACCTTGCCGTCGGTCTCGCTCCCCAGCATGCCGCTGAGCATCACGGCGCCCGCCTGCATGGCCGCCTCGCACAGCAGCACGCCCGGCGTGATCGGGTAGTCCGGGTAATGGCCCGCGAACCAGAACTCGTCACCGCTGAAGGTCTTGGTGCAGGTGATCGTGTTCTCGCCCCGCTCGGTGACCTCGTCGATCAGCAAAAACGGCGGGCGGTGGGGGATGGCGGAAAGGATTTCTTCGGTGGGCATTGGAACAATAGGGTCTGTTGCAGGGTGCATGCAATGCACCGGTAAATTAACATTAGGAGGGCGATACACGCACTCCACGCGGATCAAGGAATTAAGCACTTCAGCGACGGCTTCTACGGCCATTCGCTCGTGGACCGTGTCTGGTGCTGAAACGCGAGATCAGTCTACCATGCCAACTCTCTGCTACCTCCCACTCGCGATTGTACTAGTCTCATCATTGCTGAGCACTTGCACGGCTGATGAACCCCGTGTCTGGCGCAGTGAGTCAGGACGGTTCTCCTTCGAAGCTTCGTTCTACGCAAAGTATGACGATGTGTTGGAGCTTCGTCGAACAGATGGGACCCTGCTCCGAATTCCAATCCCGATGCTCTCCGAAGACGATCGCGAATATGCTGCGAAGTCTGCCGAGAACTCGTTTACCATCGCCGGCATTGCTCAGATCGCATCGCCGCCAGGCTACCACTGGACGCTTGAACGAGAGCTCACCACCGACCTAGGCGCCCTAAAGGTTTTTGCGTGCACAGCACATGGCCCAGAGAATGGCGCCATGGTGATGACGGTCTCCCCTCAGGTAGCCATAGGCAACCGAACTCGAGTCGCTCATCTCAAGGGGCACTGGAATGGAATAGTTGAGACAATTCATTCCAAGGGTTGGCAAGTTGTTGTCACGACGAAACCTCCGCTCGACGGCGTGATACCAGATCGTGTCGAGTATGAATTAACCACGCTCGACCCAGACAAGAACCCAACCCTAATCCGCGGAGTTACTGTCTTTAGCGGAGAGCGGACGTTTATCTTCCAAATTCGCGAAGCAGACAATGTGAAAGAGTCGTCGCTTCATTCGATATCCGAATCCTTGAAGATTCACGAGTATCCGTCAGGATCGCAAGCAGGATCCTAACGCGGCGCGGGCTCCGCCCGTGTGTGGCACGCGTCGTACTCTGAGCAGCCTTTCGCGCTGCGGGCGTCGCCTCAGCTAATCGACAAGCAGCGTCTACTCCGGCACGTCGATAAACTCCCGGCACTTGGGGCAGGTCTCGACGCGGCCGCGGCGGTTGCCCGGCATCTTGAGCGGAGCGCCGCACTCTTCGCAGTCAAACTCGATGTCTTCTTGGCTTTGCTTCGCCTGCAGGGACCGCCGGTGCTCGTGAAGGAAGCAGGCGGCGCGTTCCGCGTCCTTCTCATGCACCAGCACCTTCACCCCGCCTACGGCGTTGGAGAGGAACGCGTTGACGCTGACGATCCCCTCGTTGTCGAGGCAGCAATTAATGCCCTCCTGTTGGAGCAGCGACACCGCGACGCTCGCCTCGTTGATATATCCGAAGGAGGCTACCGTGACGATGCCGTCGCCGTGCACGCCGCGTGGAATCGGAAGCCCGTCCGTCTCCGACGCTGCTCCCGCCAGCTCCGCCTCGCCATCAGGCCGCGATTCCGTCTGCGGTGACTCGAAAGGGTTTACCGGGTCTGGTTTCATAGGCGGAGCTTTCCTAGAGCCTCGGTGGATCCTATCCACCCAAACACACATTACTGACAACGCACCCACCTGACATGATTCGGACTCATTTCAATGTTCCACCGGGAACGACTTTTCAAGGTGCACATCGTAAGAGAAAATGTGGGTGGGGTCAGCCTGAGAATCCGTGACAACCTTACCCAGCCATCAAACGACCCTCCCCCAATCGCGAGGGGCGCCGCCTCTATCAAGTAAGGCCCCACCTCTGCGGGCGGTGGCACCAACTCCACGGCGTCGTTTCCACGGCAAAGCCGCACACGGACAGCGCCGTCCGACAGTTCCGCAACACCTTCCGGGGCGCCCTCGTCCGCAGTGAACCCAATGAGGCTCGCCCAAAACTGTCGGGCGCCGGCCACAGTATTCTCAAGCTCCAGATCGCCATCGGCGTCGAATGGCAGGTCAACGCTTGATAGGGTGCGTCGAAACAATCCATCACTCCTGCATCGCGCTGATCACTCAGGAGACAGGCAAAAGCCCCAGACGTAGGGTGTATTCTATGCACGAACTAGCTGCACATGAAACATGGTGCATTGCGTCCACCCTACAGACTCGTTTGAAGAGCTAATCGCGTTCGGTCGCCGGGCTCAACTAAACTCTCTGACGACGATCGAATCTCGAAATCCGCTGGCGATTTCATCAATCTCGTCTGCTAGGAGTGTCACCTCCCAACGCGGCTTAGTGCCTTGTTCAGGAAATAGCACGAATGAGTACTGGTTGCCACCCCCACGGTCTAGTCCGCCGTAACCAGCTTCGGTTTGGATCAGGTCGTCCGATGGGATCGTTGCGAGATCGTCTTCGGAGCCAATCAAATCGTTGGCATGCTGCAGCAACTCCACGACGTGAGCAGGAAGAGTCACCGACTTCTTTACACCTTCACCCATAGCTTAGCTTCCCTCTGTCCGCTCCTACCCCGCCGACACATCCTCCACCACGCCCCGCTCCACGCTGCCCGTGTTACGGCTGGCGTTGTTCTCAAGGCAGCCGTCGACCTCGTTGGCGACGATCACGCCGTAGTTCATCGCTCCCAGCCAGCCGCTCATGATGATGCCCACGCTGCCGGCGTGGTACAGGCCATCGACCTGCTGCGGCAGCGCTCGGCTGACGGCCAGGCCCTCGAACTTGGTGCCGAAGCTCGCGCCTTCCGGGTGGTGCGTGTAGTGCTGGAAGCTGCGGGGGGTGCTGGCCTCGACGTGGTCCACCCGGTCGCGCACGCCCGGCACGTACTTGTCGAGCGCGTCGAGCGTGGTCTCGCAAAGGTCGGCCTTGCTGGCCTGGTACTCATCGTCGGGCAGGTCGGCCCAGTCGGAGAAGTGGGCGTTGGTGCTGCTGACCACCAGGCACCGAGGGTCCTTCTGCGGGCGGGTCTTCGGGTAGTAAAAGCTGTAGGTGCGGCTGGTGATGTCGCGGGACAGCAGGGCCTCGGTGCGGAAGTACGAGGCGGTGCTGCTGAATAGGAGGTCGCCCAGCTCGTTCACGTCGAGCCGCTCGTCCTCCTTCATCGCGATGTACACCTGCGTGCTGCTGTTGTTCAGCCGCACGGCCTTGGCGTCGTCGATGAAGCCGCGGTCGAACTTCTCCTCGCCGACCAGGTCGAAGATCGTCTGCCGCACGTTGGCGTTGCTGACCACCGCGCCGCAGCGGATGGTGCGCGTGGCGCCCTTGGCGTCGATCTCCACGGACTCGACGGCGCCGTTCTTGACGTTGACCTTCTTTACGTCGCAATTGATGCGGATGTCGACGCCCGACTTCTTCAGCTCGTCCTCCATCTGGCCGATCAGCTTGTCCGTGCCGCCCTGGAACGTGAACACGCCCTTGGACATGAAGTTGCTGAACACGATGCCGTAGCTGATCGCCGGGTCCTCCAGCGTGCTGCCGTTGGCGTAGGTGATCGGCTCCATCAGCAGCCGGGTCACGTCCTCGCGGCCGGGGAAGAACTTCTCGAACAGCTCTCCGGTGGTCATGCCCTGGTCGTCGTAGAAGTTCATGCCGCGGGCGGTGTCGAAGAAGTCGTTGACCGTCTGTGGATCGACCTTGAACTTCTCGATCAGCTGCTTCGTGAAGTCCTCGCGGGTGAAGCTGGTCCAGAGCGAGAACATCGGGTTGTCGAACCGCACGCCGTCGAGCTGCACGATCGACTCGGCGATCTCCTTGGACCAGTACCGGCGGCAGCTCTTCACCATGCCGAACGGGAAGCCGTGCAGCGAGATGTCGAAGATGTGCCCGCCCGGCCGCTTGAACCAGGTGGCCATGCCGCCCAGCTTGTAGTGCTGCTCGAGCAGCAGCACCGATCGGCCCTGCCGGGCGAGGATGTTGGCCGAGGTCAGCCCGGCCAGGCCCGAGCCGATCACGATGACGTCGTAGTATTCCTGGGCATCCTTGAGGAAGTCGCGTGGCATGGGAACGGTAGGCGGTCGAGGGTCGGGGGATGGCAATCCTGTAGTCTAGCAATTTGGGCCGCCGCGGCCGATGGGCGGCGGGCCACAGGGTTCTGTCACTTTTGTCCCTGATGTCAGGAAATCGATTCTTAGGGACAAAAGTCGGGCCCTGCCGCGGCCCCGAGGTGCGTTTCACGCTTGTATAACAGCGTCTGCATCACGCGAGGCCACTTGATCGCGGCGACTTTTGTCCCATGCGGCGCGCAAGCCGGGACAAACGTCGCGGTTGGGGAAGGTGCGGCCCGTGATAGCCGCAAGCAGTTTAGGTATACCGGCGCAGGTGGCCGTTTTCTACAGGAATCCGGGCATGTCCTCGAGGTGCGTCGAAGTGCGTCCCGGTGGAGGCCTCCCTACCCCAGGGCGTCGCCGAGGGTCCCGGTCGTCTCGCGCGCCTCGGCATGCACATAAGGAAACTACTCCTCTACCTCCACCCAAACCAGCACGCCGTCGCCCTCCTTCGGCGGGCTCGGCGGCGGGACCTGGTTGGTGTTGTAGAAGGCGCGGATCCGGAGCAGTTCGAGCGGCTCGCCCGGGCGCTGGACGAGGGTCTCGTGCCGTGGGCCGCCCGACCAGCCGCTGGAGCCCTCCAGCAGCCACTGGGTCGCGTCCTCTGGCACGCGGGGGTGCGTGGTGATGCCATCGGCGTGGAGGTTCCAGCGGACGGCGCCGTCGGTCAGCTGCTCGGACGAGAGGGTGACCTCCACCTCGGCCGCGTCCGGGTTGTTGCGGTTCAGGTGCAGCCGCCCGTCTGGCTTCGGGAGCACGGTCGGATCGGCGGGGATGTCGTGGCTGGCCATCCGCACCACCACGCTCTTGCCGGCCGGGCACCAGATCTTCCACCGCCAGACACGCTGCTGGTAGGTGCGAGCGGCGATCGCGTGGACCAGCTTCGGGTCTTCGATATCGAGCTCACCCACCTCGGCCCGCAGGCGTTTGACATCCTCGCGGAGCGGCCGGAGCTTGTTCCACAACCGGCCGACGGTCAGCGACAGCACGAGGATGGCCGTCAGCAGCAGCAAGTTCAGCAGCGAGAAGCGGAACCGGCGGGGCGTTGACTCATCGCTCATGCGGCGATTGTAGCACGAGTACGTTTGCGCGGTTGGCGACGCCGGAGTTCTAGCAGACCAATGCCCAACGTACCGGCGAGCATCAGGCTGGTCGGCTCCGGTACGGAAGCGGGGAGTGACTGCGCGGTGGTTGTTGCGCCGAAGTTCTCGCGCCAGAGGAGGTAGTCGCCGCCGTCGACGCCGTTGACGCCGTCGCCGGCGCCCGCCAGCGCGGACTCGTCGGCGGCGCCACGGTTGTCGCGCCAGACGGTGTAGTCGGCCGCGTCGACGTGGCCGTCGCCATTGAAGTCGCCGCCCAGGACAGAATTGATCACCGTTGCTGTCAGCGCGGTGGCGCCGTAGTCGACCCGCCACGCGTACCCGCCCGGGATGGACGGCAGAATGATGGTGTCGAACGTGTCGCTAAGGCTGCTGTAGGTAGCGAGCTCGAACTGCTCGCCGACGCCGAGGACCTGCCCGGGCGCCAGCAGCAGCTCCAGGCCGCCGTCGAGGACCGCATCCGATCCAAAGTGGAGGGTGGCCTCGTCCGCCGCGTAGGTCACGAGCACTCCCCCGTTGAGTTTGAAGCCGGTGGACCAGTCGACCAGGCCGGCGCCGAGCTTGGTCAGCCGCTGGCCGCTCACGTGGAAGCCGCCGCTGAACTCGATCTGCGCGTCCGTCAGGACCTGCAGCTCGGTGGCGCCAATTAACTCCGTGGGGACGGAAACGCCGTGGCCCCCCAACCGGACGTCGATCAGCGCTGTGGCGTCGATGGCGCCGACCTGCAGGGCGCCGGCGCCCGCGATTTCGTACTGGTGGTCGCTGAAGAACGTCATCCCGGTCACGGCTTCGGCGGCATCGAGTGTAACGGCGGCGTCCTGCGTGATCGCCGTCCCGAAGTAGAGCCGGCTGTTCTTCTCAACCGAGGCGTGCGTCAGCCATTTGCTGTGGTCGGTCAGGTCGCCGCCGCCGGTGCTGGCCCACTCCTTGGCGTCCGCTTCGGGGTGCACCTGCTGCAGGTAGGCGTTGTCGACAAAGCTCCAGTCGGAGCTGCGGGCGCCAACGTTGTCGAATCGGATCACCGGGCGGACGTAGCGGGCGCCGGGCGGCGCCACGAACCGTCCCGACTGGTAGGTGCGGTACGCGCTGTCGGTGTGCGAGTCGTTGTTGATGCCGTAGGCGGGTTCGAGTAGCGTCTGGAAGTCGTCGGCCGAGGCGTGCGCCAGCGTCTGGTCATCGGCGCCGTAGAACTCGAGCGCCAGGTAGGCGTCCGCGTCGTAGTTGGCTGAGCCGGCGCTCTGCAGCAACAGATCGACCGAGAGCTGGAACGCCACGCCGGTCAGGTCGGCGCCGGCGTCGCCGATGCTGGTCTGGAACAGGCGGCCCGTGTTTTCGGCGGAATTGGTCTCCAGGCGGCCCGTCCCGCTGCCGTCGCCGGTGAGGTCGCTGCCGGTGTCGAACGCGACGTTCCCAACGGACTGCCAACCGGGGATCGCCGATGCGCCGTTCGCCGCTCCGTCGAGGTCGAAGCCGGGGTTCTGGATCAGGTTGGGCCGGTGGTGGAGCTGCACCGTGGTCACGGTCGAGGCCGGGCTCGACACGGTCACCTGGTTCCCGCGGGGGCTCACCGTGGCGCCGCCCAGCGCCTGGTAGTACTCCGAGTCGGACGTGCGGATCACGCGTGAGTGGCTCACGGTCTGGTCGAGCAGGTTGAAGGTCCTCGTGTCCACTGAGGCGGTTTCGTCATTCGTTATGACGAGCGTGGTGGCTCCGAGCCGCGGGTCGTACGAGGCGACCACCTCGTCGTCGGCCTGGTCGAGGATGTGCGAGCCGGGGCGAATGTGCTGCGAGAACTGCTTCATCACGTAGAACTGCCGCCGCGTGTCGAAAGAGTTGTTCGCGCCGTCGAAGGGGGCGATGATCAGCCCCCAGTTGCTACCGTTGTTGTCCTCCACCGCCTGCCAGTAGGTCCACCCGGCCGCGCCGAGGTTGTTGAGGTCGCTGGTGATCTGGTTCGCCAGCGTGACGCCGCCGCTCAGGGGCGTGGAGTCGCCGCCGGTCCCGAACTCGGTGGCGTAGATCTTCTTGGGGCCCTCCGGACGCGACTGGTTGTAGGCGACCAGGGCGGCGGCGTCGGCCGCGTCGCTCCCGCCCCCCCAGGGGTACGAGTGGGTGTTGATCTGAGAGACGAACCCGCGGGTGGTCGCGTCCCAGTTGTCGTAGGAGTTGACCGACCAGCGGATGGCGGTCTCCTCGGGCCCGCCCAGGCCCATCTCCAGCCCGCGGTCGATGATCTGCTGCCCGACCTCACGCACCAGCGCCGACTGCGCGCCGCCCACCGGGATGTGCATCCCCTCCTGGTTGTTGCTGCCGTCCCACCAGGTGGCGCCGGGCTCGTTCATCGGCGCGAGCGTGTGGAAGTGGACGCCGAGGTTCGACTCGAAGTGCTCGGCGACCTCCAGCAGGTAGTGTCCGAAGATGCCGTAGTTGTCGGGGTCGAGGTTGGTTGCGCCGGTGCTTGGGTTCCCCCGTGAGCTTTGCGACACGGTCATCCACCAGGGCGCCGAATTGGCGAACGCCTCGATCTGGGTGAGGCCGCGTTCGATCGCCATGCCGAGCACCAGCCGCTGCGTCTGGTCGGCGTCCCAGTCCCACCCCCAGGTGCTGGGATCGGAGATGTCGGTCGGCGCGGATGGCGCCCAGCCGTCCATGGCCGCCCCGGGCCGGGTGATGGCGGGGCCGGCGGGGTTCTGGCCGGCCCCGATGTTGTAACGCAGGAAGTTGAGGCCGAGCCCGTTGTCCTGGTCGAACAGCATGTCGACGATCTGCGTGCGCCGCATTGGGTTGGTGGTCGGCCGACCGAGCTCGTTGCCCATCCACGCCAGCGAACTGCCCCAGGCTTCGAACCGCTGGTTCCGGTGCGACGCGGCCGTGCCGATGTCGATCGCCGCCGACTCGGGGCAGCCGATCGCGCACGCGGCGAGAACAACCGCCATCGGCGCAAGACGTGAGAGGGTCACTTGCATCGCCCGCCCCGTGAGAAGAGTGCCGCGCGTCCGGTCCATGATCGCGCCGAGAATCGCCAACCATCCGGAAGAACCGAATTCGAATTGAACGCGAGTTCGTGACTCACCCGCCATGCAGCGAAGACGTGGCGGGGACGCTGTGCCCTACGCTCCGGCGCCGGGCGCCCGCCTATTCTATCAGGTCGCTGGGGGCGGGTCACTGCAACCGCACAGCGGCATAGCCAGCACGCCAAGCGGGATGGGCGGTCCTGTCGGGCCGCCGCGGGTCCGGCGTTGCCAGCGGGAAGACTTGGCCGACAGCGAGGCGTCGCTCGCCGGCCACCACCAACCACCACTCACTCCCGCAGGCAGTGCATGTTCGCCATGCCGATGCCGCTGACGATGCTGCCGATGATGCCGACGAAGCCCTGGTCGGTGCCGCAGATGAAGAGGTTCTCGAGGTGCGTCGCGCCGTCGAGCTGCTTGTCCGGGGCGCCGTACACGGCGCCGTTGTCGTGGCCCGTGAAGCGGACGATGGTGGTCGGGCTGAACATGTCGGTGTCCACCACGCGGCCGCGGTAGTCGGGCACGAACCGCACGGCCGAGTCGACGATGCGGTCGTACCAGCGTAGCTTGGCGAGCTGGTACTCCTCATCGCTCAGGTTGTTCCACCAGTCGAAGTTGGCGAGCACCGTGATCCGCATCACGCCCTCGCCGAGCGACTTGTCGTACTCGAAGTTGTTGGGGCTGCAGATCACGCCGCTCCGCAGGTCGCACGGCTCGGCGGGCGGGGTCCAGTCGAACTGGGGGTGGTCGTTGAAGAAGGTGATGGTGCGGTCGTAGCCGAGCTGCTTGGGGTCGATGTCGAGGGTGGAGATCGTCTCGCAGAAGCTGAGCCTGCCGGGGGAGCGGGAGTCGACCACGGGGGCGCCGTCGTCGCACAGGCGCATGGTCTCGAACCAGCCGGCCGACGAGAGCACGCGGTTGGCCTGCAGGTGCGTGCCGTCCTCGAGCTCGACGCCGATCACGCGGCCGTTCTCCGTGGCGATCCGCTTGACGCCCGACCGCAGCTTCAGCTCACCGCCCAGCGCCTTGTACTTCTTGACCAGGTTCTTGAGGATCAGCCGCACGCCGGCGTGGGGGCGGCCCAGGCCCTCCAGGAAGATGCTGCGGAACATGATGCAGAACTGGCCCCAGTCCATGTCGTGCTCGCGGGCCGAGCCGTAGAACATCAGCGGGCAGAAGAGCATCTCGACGAGCAGGGGCTCCGTGAGGTAGCTCGACACCACCTCGCGGGCCGAGAGCTGCTGGTGTTCGTCGGAGAGGTCGTCGTAGTCGACAATCGCCTCGACAAAGCGGCGCCAGTTGTCAGCCTGGCCGGGGAACTCACGGGCGACCTCGGCCGCGAGCAACTCGGGGTCGTTGTCGAACGCGAGCCGCGCGCCGGGGAACACCACCTGCGAGCCGATCTGCGGCGAGATCTGGAAGTCGTCCCAGGAGAACCGCAACTGCCGCAGCAACCGCGCCAGCGGCCCCTTGCGGGCGCCCTTGGGCGTGATGTTGGTCAGCGCGTGGAGGCCGACGTCGTAGTCGCGGCCGCGGAGCCGGTAGAAGCTGTTCAGCCCGCCGATCGTCCAGTGCTTCTCGACGATCAGCACCCGCTGGTCGTACATCGCCAGCCGGATGCCGGCCGCCAGCCCGCTCATCCCGGCGCCGATGATGAGGGTGTCGTACATGGGGGGTCAGGGGTCAGACGTGAGAGGTCAGGGAGCGCCTTGAAGCCACTGGTCCGAAAGATTCCTGACCTCACACTTCCGACCTCTCGCCTCTCCTCAAAGCTCCGCCATCATCGGCTCGAGGTACGCGACCGTGCTGTCCATGCTGGCCAGGTTCACGTAGTCGTCCTCGGGGATCTGCACGCGGTGCCGCTTGCGGAGCTCCATCACGATGTCGAGGAAGTCCATGGAGTCGAGCTCCATCTGCTCGCGGAAGCTGACGTCGTCCTTCAGGCCGGACAGGTCCTCGTCCGGGGCGATGTCGGCCAGGATGTCGAGGATCTCGGTGCGGATTTCTTCGCGGGTCATTGAATGGCTCTTGGCGGTTAGCTGTTGGCTGCTGGCCCCCCGCCACCAGGCCGTGGCCCAGCGGGCCAACAGCCGATAGCTAGCAGCCAACAGCCCCTAGTCACACTTTATTGATGATCACCACGGAGTTGATGCCGAGCATGCCGAACGAGTTGTTCAGCACGCTGGTGACCCCGTTGGTTTCGTACGGCTCGTTGATGGTCAGGCCGGGCACGTCGCACTGCGGGTCGAGGTCCTCGACGTTGATCGTCGGGTGCACGACCCCGTCGGTGAACGACGGCAGGTTGCCGGCCAGTTCCAGGGCGCCGGCGGCGCCCATCGCGTGGCCGATGTAACTCTTGGTATTGTTGATGCGGGTCGACTCGCAATCGCCGAACACGGCCCGCAGCGCGGTGCACTCTTGGATGTCACCACTCTCTGTAGCGGTCGCGTGCGTGCTGACAATCCCGATTTGGTCGGCGCTCATCCGGGCGCGGCCCAAGGCCATCTCGACGCAGCGGGCCTGCTGCTTCGGGTTGGGCAGCACGAAGTCGCTGGCGTCGGAGTTCATCGCGTAGCCCGCCACCTCGCCGTAGATCCGGGCGCCGCGTTGGGCCGCGTCCTCGTAGCGTTCGAGAATGTACAGGCAGCCCCCCTCGGATACGACAATGCCGTTGCGGCTCTTGTCGAACGGGCGCGACGCGCGGGCGGGGTCGTCGTTCACTGCCAGGGCGCCCTGGCTGGCGAAGCCGGCGAAGATGCCAAACGTGTGGATGCTCTCGGACACGCCGCCGCAGATCGCCACGTCGCACTCGCCCAGCCGCAGCATCTGGGCCGCCTGGATCAGGCCGGCGTTGCCCGCGGCGCAGGCGGCGCCGATCGTGTAGTGCGGGCCGGTGATGCCCATATTGAGCGTGATCTCGCCCGCCGGGTTGTTGGCCACCGTGCGCGGGTTGTGGTGGTGCGACCAGACGCTGGTGTCGTAGTCGTAGCCCTTGATCTCGTTGATCTCGTTCTCGGTCTCGACGTTGCCGTGCTCGGTCACGCCGATGTACACGCCCACCCGCTCTGGGTCGACATTCGGCCAGTCCAGGCCCGAGTCGTTCACCGCCTCGTGGGCGCAGAAGATGCCGATGCTGCCCGCGCGGGTGCCGCGGCGGACGTTGCGGCGTTTCTGGTACTTGCACTCGTCGAAATCGCACACGCCGGCTAGGGTCTTGCCGACGTAGCGGATCTCGTAGTCGCGGACGCCGCTGCGGCCCTCCAGCAGCGCGGCGCGGTACTCGGCCAGCGAGTTGCCGTTGGGCGCCGTGAGGCCGATGCCGGTGATGACGATCCGGTCGTGGGGCGAGGCGGTGCTGATCATACGGGGGAAACAGGCCCAGAGGGCCGGCGGCGGGCGGCTGTGAACAAGCGATTCAACGTATCCGCTCGCCCGCAGATTGACAAGCGGCTCGCCGGGCCGGGCTACCGCTTCGGCGGCGCGTACTGGTCCAGGCCCAGGTGCCGCAGATAGCACCGCCGCTGGCGTTCGCGGCCGACCTCGTCGGTCAGCTCGTCCCACCGCTCGGACGCCCGCCGCAACGCGTCCTCGGGGGAAGCGGACCCGCCTGCCGCCTGCTTCACGGCCTCGTCCAGGACCGCCAGGTACCGCTCGGCCTCGATCAGCCGGGGGACGGGCAGCTGGTGTTCGGACTGCCAGGATTGGTCGGCCGCCAACGCGACCTCCCGACCCAGGCCGGCGCCGCCGATCCCCAGCCAATTGTCCGACGACCGGGACAGGCTCCGCCGCACGTTGGCCACGTGCGGGCCAGCGACGCTGAGCTGCCTCGCGTTGCTCTTGCCGGCGAGCCAGGCCGCCAGCCGGAATGCGGCCGCCGCGTTGCGGGAACCGGCCGTTACGCCGATCAGCCGCCCGTCGACGCCGACCAGGCTGACGCGTCGGGGCGGGCCGCTGACGCTAACCCAGTCGCTGCGCACCGCGTCGTACCTCCGAGGGGCGCCGGGGGGCGTCTGGGCGTGCGTCCAGACGGCCGGTTCGTCGCTGAGCACTCCGTCGCGGAACGGCGTCCTGAGTGCCGCGGTGGTCGGGCCTGCTTTCAGTTGGGCGGCGTCGACCAACTGGGCCAAGGCCGCCACGAATGGGGGAGACTCGATGGCCGGCGCCATGGTTTCTGGATTGAACAACACCGACTCACGCAGGTCATCCACCGCCAACGGCGCTGCACGGGCCAACAACTGCCAGGCGGGCCGGGGCATGCCCGACGGCGACTCTCTAGTCACGAACGGGAAGTACCCGACCGCGTCCCACTGGACCGGCTCCTCCGACGTGGTCGCGACGACCGGCGTCACGCAGCCGATCGGCAGCGCCATGGTGCGGCCGCCGTAGCGGAGCAGTTGGTCGCGGACCGCCGGGTAGAAGTCGTCGAAGGCCAGGGCGTCCGAAGCGAGAGTGCTGTCCCGCACCGGGCGCAGGGCGCCCTCCTCGCACAGCTCGCCGAGTTGAACCGGAGAGAAGATGAGCAGGTCGGTCTCGGCAGCTGCGCCGTCGGCGGCGGGTTCGACGATCTCGAATCCGCCGCCGCTCAGCTCGCGCCATTCGCCGGCGAGCACCTCGATGGCAGACCTGAGTTGCGGGTCATCCCCAAGACCGACCGTGAGCGTTACACTGGTCGCGGGCGTCCGTGACGCAGCCGGCGTCCCTGACTCCTGGTTCTTGGACCCCTGCTGCTCGGGCTGCCGCCAGCAGCCGGTCGCCAAGCAGGCCAGCGCGGCGCACGCCAACCACCAGCGGCAGGCGGCCGTCCCGCGCAACCAACTCCTCCTCCCGAAGGCTACACTGCGAATGAGCGTTCTACTTGGCGTCGACATCGGCACGTCCGGCACAAAGACTATCGCGATCGATCCCACTGGAAAGTTGCTGGGGCAGGCGTCCGCTTCCTACCCGTGCCACCATCCCAAACCGCTGTGGAGCGAGCAAGACCCGGCCGACTGGCGCGACGCCACGTTCAAGACCATCCGCGCGGTAGTGAAGAAGGCCAAGCTCAAGCCGGCCGACGTGCGGGCGATCGGCCTGTCGGGGCAGATGCACGGGTCGGTGTTCCTCGACAAGTCGGACGAGGTGATCCGCCCCGCGCTGCTGTGGAACGATCAGCGCACCGCCGCCGAGTGCGACGAGATCGAGAGCCGCGCCGGCGGCCGCAAGAAGCTGATCAAGATGGTCGCCAACCCGGCGCTCACCGGGTTCCAGGCGCCCAAGATCCTGTGGCTCCGGAACAACGAGCCCCGCAACTTCGCTCGGCTGAAGCAGGTGCTGCTGCCGAAGGACTACGTGCGGCTGCAGCTCACCGGCGAATCGGCCACCGAGGTGTCCGACGCCAGCGGCACGCTGCTACTGGACGTGGTGAAGCGGAAGTGGTCCAAGCCGCTCTTGACCAAACTCGATCTCGATCCGGCGCTGCTCCCTAAGTGCTACGAGTCGGAGGAGGCCACCGGCACGCTCCTGCCCGCGGTCGCCAAGAAGCTCGGCCTGTCGACCGACTGCATTGTGGTGGGGGGCGCCGGCGACTGCGCGGCGGGCGCGGTCGGCAATGGCGTGGTGCAGCGGGGGGTGGTGAACAGCTCGCTGGGCACGTCCGGCGTGGTGTTCTGCCACAGCGACACGCCCGAGTACGACCCCGACGGCCGCCTGCACACCTTCTGCCACGCGGTGCACGGCAAGTGGCACATGATGGGCGTCACGCTCTCGGCCGCCGGTTCGCTGCAGTGGTTCGCCGACGAGCTGTGCCACGGCCCCGGCGGCAAGCCGGTCCCGTTCGACAAGCTTGTCGAAGAAGCGGCCGCGACTCCGGCCGGCGCCGATGGGCTGTTCTTCCTGCCCTACCTGGCCGGCGAGCGCACCCCGCACGCCGACCCGCTGGCCCGCGGCGCCTTCGTGGGGCTCACCCAGTCACACAATCGCGGGCACCTGGTGCGGGCCGTGCTTGAGGGGGTCACCTACTCGCTCCGCGACTGCCTGGACATCATGACCGGCCTGGGAGTGTCGGCAAAAGAAGTCCGCGCGACCGGCGGCGGCGCCAAGAGCGAATTCTGGCGGCAGCTGCAAGCGGACATGTTCGGCGCGCGGGTGGCCGCCATGGCCGCCGACGAAGGCCCCGCGTTCGGCGTGGCGCTGTTGGCCGCGGTCGGCGCCGGCGAGTACAGCTCGATCGCCGAGGCGTGCTCCGCGACGGTCGCGACTACCTCGACCTGCAAGCCGGCGCTCAAGCAGCGGCGGTTCTACGACCGGGGCGTCGAGGTGTACCGCTCGCTTTACCGGTCGCTGAAGGACGACTACCGCGCCATCGCCGACCTCAACGCCTAGCGAAGCGCGACCGTGTCTGCGACGGCCCGCTAGGCGCCGGGCTTGGTCGGCGGCAGGGGCACGTGCGAGCCGCTCTCGTCGATGTCGCCCAGAAAGCCGAGCACGGCGGTCCGCTGGCCGCCCTCGGCGCGGCGGCCGTCGGCGTAGTAGTCCATCAGGTCGCAGTGCAGCTGCACGCCGTCGATGTAGCGGCGTCGCCCCTCGTCGCTGTCGCGAAGCAGGCCCTCGAGCTCGGCGATCTGGGCCTCCTCGATGACTTCGTCGACCAGCAGCGACGTCAGCTCGTCGATGCGGTCGAGCCGCTCGGCCTGCACCGCGGCTTTGGCCGCGTCACGGAGGGGGGAATCGCCGGCGGGGGTGGGGCGGTCGGAATCGCTCATGACGCTTCCTGGAATGGGGCTTGCGGGTAGGGGGGCCTGCCTGCATTGGTACGCAAGCGGGGCGCCAGCGGTTTTCCTCTCGGCTCAACGCCAAGACGATCCGGCAAGCGCACGCGTCTACTACCAGTTTCGTCAAATCGCCACAAGACAATTGGGCGATCTGACGAATGCAGCAGGGTTTCGGGCGGGTTGGTTGGTGACACCGCGGGGTGGGGGGACCGGCGGGCTGGCGTGGGTTGCTAGCGGCCGGGCTGGGGGCGGTGCAACGCGGGTGGCGTCACACCGACGGTGTCCGGTAGGTTGGTCGATTGAAATCCTACCCTGCCCCCCCGCCAAAGCTAGCGTGGAACTGACTTTTTCACGGGAAGATCACAAACCCGCGTCGGCCGCCCGCACGGTTGTCGAGACCCTAGCGATCCTGGCGGTCTTCTTCGTGGCCGCGGGCGACCCGGTCCCGGCGGTCAACGAGCCCCACTACCTCACCCGGTTCAAGCACTACTGGGACCCTTCGTGGTGCCAGGGGGACTTGTTCCTGGAGTCCCCGGACGCGCACCTGACGATCGTGATGCTGGCGGGCTGGGTGACCTACTTCATCAGCCTGCCGATGTTGGCCTGGCTGGGGCGGCTGACTGCCTGGACGCTGCTCGCGTTCGCGTGGCAGCGGCTCAGCTGGCGGGCGGCGCCGGGCGCGTGGTGCTCGGTGCTCACCGCCGCGTTGTGGGTGACCGGCATGGAAGAGCTGCACCTGGCCGGCGAGTGGGTGGTGGGCGGCGTCGAGGCCAAGGCGTTTGCCTACGGCTTCGTGCTGCTGGCCCTGCGCGACTACCTGGACGACCGCTGGGGCCGCGCGTGGGTGCTGCTGGGTATCGCCAGCGCGCTGCACGCGCTGGTGGGCGGCTGGTCGGTGCTGGTGCTGCTGGTCCTGTGGGCGGCTTACCACCGACAGCAGACCCCGCTCGGCAAGATGCTGCCCGGTTTGGTCGCGGGCGGGGCGATTGCGCTCTTGGGCGTTGTGCCGCCGATCGCGATGAACAGCGGCGCCGATCCTGCGGTCGTCGCCGAGGCCAATCAGATCTACGTCTTCTTCCGGCTGCCGCACCACCTGGCGCTGCTGTCGATGCGCGACGACTGGCTTTACAACCGAGCCGCGCGTCACGCCGGCATGCTGGTGCTGCTGGCCCTGTTCAGCTGGCTCGTCAGTCGCCAGCGCCGCCACGACGATCCCGGCGGCCGCGACGACGCGGTCATCCGACTGGTCCGCTTCGCCTGGGGCGCCGCGACGCTGATGCTGATCGGATTTGCAATCGAGCACGGCCTAAGGGACCACCCTGAAACCGCCGCCAAGCTGCTCAAGTACTACTGGTTCCGGCTCTCCGACATCGCGGCGCCGCTCGCGGTTGCGATTGGACTCGGCGCCACGCTGGCGGCCGCCCTCAGGCGGGAGCAGAAGTGGTCAGCGGCGCTGCTCCTGCTCTTAATCGCCCTGCCGGTTTGGCACTTCTACGGCACGATCACCAGCCGCGCGCAATCGCCGCTGCCGCCGGCCGACCGCAAGGTGCGTGACTTCGGTAGCTGGCTGGCCGCCTGCGAATGGGCCCGCGATAATTCTCCGGAGGGGTCGAAGTTCCTGGTGCCGCTGCACTCGTCCAGCTTCAAGTGGCGGACCGGGCGTGCGGAAGTCGTCACCTACAAAGATGTACCGCAGGACGCCCCGCACCTTGTCGAGTGGCGCCAGAGCGTCGAGGATATCTACTACGACACCACGCCGGACGGCCACCGCCGCTCGATCCGGTCACTCTCCCACCTGGGCGCCACGCGGCTGCGGGAACTCGGCCAGAAGTACGGGGCCGACTTTGCGCTGACCGTCAACTACCGACCGGTAAGCCTGCCGGTCGCCTACCAGAACGCCCACTACACCATCTACGACCTGCGAGACTGACGTGCCCCAACCGATCCGCGCAGTGGCGTTCGACATGGACGGCACCATGGCCAACAGCGAGGATGTCTACGAGCACGTCGGCACGGAAACCCTCCGCCGCCGCGGCCACGAGTTCACCGACGAGCTGCGGCACCGCATGATGGGCCAGCCGGCCGCTCAGGCGCTGGCGGTGATGATCGCGCACCACGGGCTGTCCGACACCGTCGAGGCGCTCGAGGCGGAAGGCGAAGAGCTGTTCTGGGAGATCGCGCACACGATCCTCAAGCCGATGCCCGGGGTGGAGCAGATCATCGCCGAGGTCGACCGGGCAGGCCTGCCGCGGTGCGTGGTGACAAGCGGCTCGCGCCGCTACGCGGAGCGGATTCTTGGCGAGGTCGGCCTGACCGGCTTCCAGTTCTACATCACCGCCGACGACGTGAAACACGGCAAGCCCCACCCGGAGCCGTACCTGCAGGCGGCCGAGCGGTTTGGCGTTGAGCCCGCCGAGCTGCTGGTGCTGGAGGACAGCGCCAACGGGTGCAAGGCGGGCGTGGCCGCCGGCGCGGTGACCGTGGCCCTGCCCAACCACCACACGGCCGGTCACGACTTCACCGGCGCGGCGCTGGTGGCCGACACGCTAGCAGACCCCGGCATCCGCAACCTGCTGGGCATCGCCTAGCAGCGGGTCGGCCCCTTCCGGGCGAATCCCTCAACTTCGCCTAATCGCGCCAGCCGTCGCGCGCCGATCTCACAGCAACGGGCGCCGCTGCGCCGACTCGCCACCGCTCGCGTTACGGGAAGGAACCCAAGATGCCCAAGCTCGCCACCCGACTGTTCGCCGCCCTGCTGCTCTCGTGCGGCGCCGCCGCTCAGATCGGCTGCAACGCGTGCGGATCGTGCCACGACTACTCGCGGCCGGTGGCCAACTGCCAGTGCAACGGCTGCACCGACTGCGGGAGCGGCCGAGCGGGCTCCGCCTCGGCCCGCTACTACGCCGAGAACGAGCTGCAGCAGCCGGGCGACACCCTCGACCAGGCGGTGGAGATCGCCCAGCAGCCGATGATGGACGAGGCGCCACTCCGCCGGTAGCGGCTATTGGCCGTCGGCCTCACGCTGGGGGCCGTAGCGGCGGTTGAACACCGCCGGGTCGAACTCGTCGCGCTGGCCCTGCTTCGCGACCCGCTCTTCGACCGATTGGACGAACCGGTCGCGTTCGTGCTGCGCCTTCACCAGATCAAACACGCCCCCCGACGCGGCCTGAGGGCTCGCGGGCTGACTGGCCTCCTCAGGGGGCCGGCAGGCGGCGTTTACCCAGGCGACCAGGTGCGCTTCAAGCGCGGCGTGCCGCCCGGTGAACGCGGCCGTGCTGCGGCCCGCGTGGGGCTGCTGTGCGGCGAGCAGGAGCTCGCTCTTGGCGGGGTCCACCCGGTCCACGTAGCGGAGCGTGGCCGCCAGGTTGGCCTGCGTTGTGCGGTAGTCGCCGGCGCCGTGCAGGATCGACCGGTCGAGGTGGAACTGCTCAGGGCCCAGGCCCTGGTGGCAGCCGCCGGCGGTGCAGTTGTTGACCAGGATCGGCTGGATGCGGCGTGTGAACTGTTCCAGGACGCCAGCGGGCAGCTGCTCCAGCTCGTCGGGCGTCATGGCGGGGGCCGGCGGCTCGACGGTCGCCGAAACAACGCCCGCCGGCGCCTCGTACGCGGCCTGCTGCACCGCGTAGTCTTTGCGGCGGGGGCGGGACTGCTCGAAGAGCTGCCGCTGCAGCGCGGCCACTCGGCGGTCGGCCGGGTCCATCACGCGGGCCTCGAGCAGCTCGCGCGAAGCCTGGGGGAAGAGCCGCTGCTTCATGCACCAGGTCGCCAGACGCAGGTGGTGATCGATATCGGGCCGCGTCTGCTGCGAACGCTTCCAGCGGTAGACCTCCTCGAGGTCGGCCGCCACGTGGACGACGGCGGACTCCTCGAGCCAGACCTGGGAGCCTTCGCCCTGGATCAGCAGCCGCCCGCCCGAGCGGGACACCCGCCCAGTCATGACGTTGCCGTTGGTGAGCAGCACGCACGACGGCGTATCCGGCGCGGCCTGCGCCCGGGCCACGCGGGCGGCGCCGCCCGCGGCGCACAGGCAGAGCGTGACGGTTAGGACGGACCTGCGGGCGTTAAGATTCATGGCGGGCGGAGGTTACGTCCACCGCCCCGCGGGGTCAACCCTAGCCTGTGCTGGCGCCGGCATTTATACTCGGGGGTCTCGGCGCGGGCGGCCATCAGGGCCGCGGCGCCCCGGTTCTGGCCGTGGCGGAGGACGCAGGTTGTGGAGCAGAGGGTCGTCTACTTCGAGGGGCACGTCCAAGGGGTAGGCTTCCGCTACACGACCGCCCAAGCGGCCCGGCCGCTGGCGGTGACCGGCTACGTGCGGAATCTGCCCGACGGCCGCGTGGAGCTGGTCGCCGAGGGCCAGACAAGCGAGATCGACCGGCTGCTAGCGGACGTCCGCGAACAGCTCGGCAGTCACATCCGTAGCGAGCAAACCGACACCCGCCCGGCAACGGGCCAGTACAGCGACTTCCGAGTGGCCTACTAGGTCGGCGGCGCCCGCCTTTCATCCCGTCACCATTCACGATCCCTGACGATGCACCTGCTACCGCTTGCTAACCTGCAGTTGTGGCTCACGCCGCTGTGGATGGTCTCGCTGGGCGTGACGATCGCCGTGGCGCTGCTGCTGGCCGTCTACGCTCTGATCTGGCTGTTCGCCAGGCCGACCGCCGAGCGGATGGCGGTGTCGTTCAACGAGGGCATGCTGCAGCTCATTGGCTACGTGCTGGGGGCGTTCCTGGTCATCTTCGTGCTCGGCGCCGCCACGGCGCCGCGCGAGCTGGTGCTCGACTCGTTCCGCCGCCTGCCCTACGTCGGCGAAGAGTCGGTGACCGTCGAGATCCCGGCCAACACCGAGGACTTTGAGGTCACGGATGTCTCGTTCCAGGCCGAGGAGCTCACCGGCTACAAGTTCACCAGCGACCAGGACGTGCGGGTCGGCATCGAGCCGGGCCAGGCGTACAAGCAGGCGATGGTGGTGCTGGGCGGCGAGGAAGAAGGCTACGAGTGGGCGCCCGGCAGCAAGAACATGCGGGGCTTTGTCGGGCGGGTCGACAAGCTGTACGTCACGAACGAGGGCGACGCGCCGGCCGAACTCACGATGGACTTCGCCACCGACGTCCGCATCCCCGAGGTGCACCACGTCTGGACCACGGTGATCGCGGTGCTGAGCGTATTCGCCATCTACTTCGCCCTGCAGTGGCTGCTGCCGGCGGTGTCGAACATCTCGGTCGCCACGGCCAAGGAGGCGGTCGGGCAGCCGCTGTTCCTGCTGTTCTTGATGATCGGCGCCGCGGCGCTGCTGATCTACATCGTGATCCCGTACAACACCTTCGGCGAAGACGTAAAGATGCTGAAGGACTCGGGCCTGACCACCATCATGGTGCTGGCGATGATCTTCGCCATGTGGACCGCCAGCGCGACGGTGGCCGAGGAGATCGAGGGCAAGACCGCCCTGACGCTCCTCTCCAAGCCGATCAGCCGCCGCCAGTTCATCATCGGCAAGTACCTGGGCATCCTGTGGCCGGTGCTCGTGATGTTTGTGGTGCTGGGGCCGATCCTGATGGCGTGCGTCTCGTACAAGGTGGTCTACGACGCCCGCGAGACCTCCAACCCCCAGCCCAAGTGGGAGGAGTGCTACTACGAGATGAGCCAGGTGCCGACCGGCCTGACTCTGGCGTTCATGGAGACCGCCATCCTGGCCGCCATCAGCGTGGCGATTTCCACGCGGCTGCCGATGATGCCCAACCTGATTATCTGCGGCTCCATCTACGTGCTGGGGCACCTGGGGCCGCTAATCGTGCAGTCCTCGATCGGGCAGATAGAGTTCGTCGCGTTCTTCGGGCGGCTGATCTCGGTGGTGATACCGAACCTGGACAACCTGAACATCCAGGCCGCGATCGCCGCCGGCGTGCCGGTGCCGCCGGTCTACCTCTGGATGGCGGCCGGCTACACGGTGCTGTACTGCACCGCGGCCATGCTGCTAGCGCTGCTGCTGTTCGAAGACCGCGACGTCGCGTAGCCCCGAGGTGCGGCGCCAAGCCGACGGATTACATCCGTCGGACAGCCCCGCTGACAGCTCTTGGCCAGCAGACTTCGGCTGGTGATTCTCCGACGGATGTAATCCGTCGGCTGCGCGAACTCTCTTAGGCCGCCCGCCGGATTGGCGTCTCGATCGGCAGGACCGGCATCGCGGGGGTCGCGAAGGCGCCGTGCCGGCCTTCGGCGTTGCCGTCCCAGCGGTGCTCTTCCACCTTCTGCAGGATCTGCTCCGCCACCCCCACCGCGTCGCGTCCATCAGCGCCGGTGACGCGCGGGGCGCTGCCCGTGGTGATGGCGTGGGCGAAGTCCTTGAGCTCTTCTTCGATGGCGTTGATCGGCGGCGCCTCCTCGGTGGTCTTCACCAGGAGTTCGTCGAACAGGTTCGCCTTGAGGTGGTCCTTTTCGTCGCCGGTCAGCGAGCCAACGTGGAACCCGCGCCGCAGCACGTCCTCGCGCGGCTCGACGAAGGTCGCCTGCCGGGTGTTGAAGTCGACCCCCACGTAGCCGTGGCTGGTGTAGGCCTGCATGGTGCGTTCGAGCTGGAAGCTGACCCGCGACGCGTTGAGCTGCGCCACGCAGCCGTTCTCGAACGTCAGCTGGGCGGTGACCATGTCCTCGTTGTCGCCCAGCACGGACAGGCCCATCGCCTGCACCGAGACCACCGGCGAATGGACCAGGCTGAGCACCAAGTCGATGTCGTGGATCATCAGGTCCAGCACCGCGCCGATGTCGGTCGAGCGGAATGTGTACCCGCTGGTGCGGGTGGTGCGGATCAGCCGCGGGTCGCGGAGCCGCGGCGCGGCGAGCCCGACCGCCGGGTTGAACCGCTCCACATGGCCGACCTGCAGCACCGCGCCGCTGGCGTCGGCCGCGGCGACCAGCTCGTTGGCCTCACCCAGCGTGGGCGTCAAAGGCTTCTCGCAGAGCACGTGCACGCCGGCGTCGAGCAGCTGCTTGACGATCTCGAAGTGCAGGACGGTGGGCGTCGCGACCACGGCGGCGTCGATCTGGCCGATCAGCTCCCGGTAGTCGGCGACCGGCCGGGTAGACGCCTCGGCGGCGACCGCGGTGCGGTGCGACTCGCTCGGGTCGGCCACGGCGACCAGGTCCAGCTGATCAATCCCGGCGGACAGCTTGGCGTGGAACCGGCCCAGGTGACCGGCGCCGACGACTGCGATTCTTGGGAGTGTCATGCGGCCCTCTTTCCTTCTCGGCCACGTCCGTGGCGGCCCTCTTGTTGACCCTCGATAAACGACAGCAGGTCCTGCACGCCGGCGGTGATGCGGTCGGCGCCGCGGAGGACCTCGCGGGCGGCTTCCAGGCCGACCTTCGACCGGTAGAGCAGGCGGTGCGCCTCGGCCAGGCAGTCGATCTCCGCCGGGTCGAAGTTGTTCCGCCGCAGCGCCACGATGTTGATGCAACGCGGCCGGGCGGGGGTGCCCTCGCAGAGCATGAACGGCGGCACGTCGTGCAGCACACGGCTGAGCCCGCCGATGAAGCTGTAGCTGCCGATGGTGGTGTAGTGGTGCACCGCCACGCCGCCGGAGAGCGACGCAAAGTCGTTCACGTGGACGTGCCCGCCCAGCAGCGTGCCGTTGGCGATGATGATGCGGCTGCCGAGCTTGCAGTCGTGCGCGACGTGCGAGTTGGCCATCAGGAAGTTTTCGTCGCCGATGGCGGTGACGCCGTCTTCCTTCTCGGTGGCGCGGTTGACCGTCACGCCCTCGCGGAACATGTTGCCATTGCCGATCACGACCTTGGTCGCAGAGCCGGTGTAGCTGATGTCCTGCGGCTCGCCCCCGATCACCACGTTCGGGTAGAAGGTGTTGTCGCGGCCGATGTCGACGTGGCCCATCAGGGTCACGTTGTTGAGCAGGCGGGTGCCACGCTCGATCCGGACGTTGGCGCCGACCGTGCAGAACGGACCGATCTCGACCTCTTCGTCGAGCTCCGCACGCGGGTCCACCCAGGCGTTTGCTGCAATGCTTGTGGCCATGGGGAGTCTCCTCGGGTAGGCGGGCGTTCCTTCGCCCGCTCGATTAAGTGAATCCGTTACGCCGACCGCTTGGACTGGGAGTGCAGCCGCTCGTCCTTGAGCAGCTCCGCAACCAGTTGACCGTTGAGCTGGTGGCCGCTGCGGTAGGCCACCACGTGCCCCACGATCGGGCGGCCCGCCAGGGCCAGGTCGCCCACGACGTCCAGCACCTTGTGCCGGACGCACTCGTCGTCGAAACGCAGCTGGTTTCCAATCGGGCCGTCCGGCCCGAAGATCAGCAGCTCGTCGGGCGAGACGTGCGCCCCCAGGCCCCGCTCGATCAGCGCGTCGGCCTCCTGCTTCAGCAGGAAGGTGCGGGCCGGGGCCAGCTCGGCGATGAACGCCATGGGGTCGACGTCGGTAACGAGCCACTGCGAGCCGATCGGGCTGTCGGCGCCGTAGTCCAGGCGGTACTCGATAGAGAGCCGGTCGCCCATCGGCGGGCGGACCTCGATCCACTTGTCGGCGTCGCCGCAGCGGAGGGGGCGCTCGACCATGATCGGCCGCACGAGCGCCGCCTGAGAAGTCAGGCCGGCCTGGGCGATCGCCTCGACGAACGCGGCGGCCGAGCCGTCCAGGCCCGGCATCTCAGCGGACGTGACGCCGATCTCGCAGTTATCGACCTCAAGCCCGGCGAGGGCCGCCAGGACGTGCTCCACCATCTCGACGTCCGCTTCGTCGGTCGCCAGCACGGTGCGACGCTGGGCGTCGGTGCGGCTGGCGGACTCGGCGGGGATGCGTGGCGAACCGGGCAGATCGTCCCGGACGAAGAAGCGGCCGGCGCCCACCGGGGCCGGGCGGAATTCCACCCTGACCTCCTGGCCGGACCAATAGCCGACCCCACGCACGGATACGGGTCGGGCAAGCGTGTGCTGTGTGCGCGACTGGGGCATCGCGTAGAACTCCCTGGCTGGCTGCGTCCGAGGCGGACTAGATTCAAGCAAGCGGCATGCGACAGCGGGCCCGCAGCGGCGGCCCCGGTCCGGGGCCGCCGCGCTGGCCGCTGAATCAATACTGGCCGCTATTGCCAGCGGTGGGGTTCGCGACAGACGTCTTCGAAGGGTTCTTGGCCGGGTAGCTGGCCTTGACCATCGCGATGATGTCCGGCGTGATGTCAACCGAGTCCTGGTACTGGACCGGCTTGTTGATGCCGGCCAGGATCTGCTGACGGATCGCCGGGTCCGGCTCCTCGCCGTTGAAGCGGAAGACGATGCCGATCTTGTAGTGCTTGGCGTAGCGGTTGATCTCCGCCTGCACCTGACCGTAGGCCTCGTAGTACGCCTTGGCCTCCTTCTCGAGGAAGCCCTTCTGCAGCCGGTTCTTCTCCAGCTCGAAGCTGGCCTTGCCGGTCGCGAGCTCCTCGTCGGCCTTCTTGAACTCATCGGAGCCGGGCTTGAAGCTGTTGCGCTTCTGCTCCAGCGTCATCAGGCCCTGGGCCTTGCCCTTGAGCTGCTGCTCGATCTGCTGAACCTCGCCCTGCATGCCCTCCAGCTTCTCGCGGAACTGCGGGTGGTTCTTGAATACGTAGTTAACGTCCACCACGGCGAAGCCGTACTTGGGGGCGTTGATGCCGGCCTGGTTCTGGGCGAAGGCCGGGGCGGCAAACAGAAGAGCCGCGATCGCGGCGACGGGAAGTGTCTTCACGTCAGCACTCCTTGCTGAGTAGGGTCATCCATGACCGGTTCGACGATACACGACAGGGTACGCAGAGTTATCTGCGTGCGAGGCCCCTGTTCTTGAAGGCGGGCGGTATTCTGCCGACATGCCCGGGACGCGTAAAGGGCAGTTTTGAAATAACTGCACGCGGATCCGCTAGCGGGCTGGGGCGGCGGCAAGACCCCTTGCCGCGGCCCTGCGCGGCCGCTAACCTCGCCCGCCCTGCCGAAAGGCCCGCCCTCCCCAGCCGCCTTCATGGAGGAAGAACGGTTGAGCGCCCCCCTCCGAGTCCTGATTGTCGACGAGTCCGCCGAATCGCGGGAGGTGCTGCGCACCGCGCTGGAGAGGGTCGGCTCGCAGACCCTCGAGGCCGAGCGCCCGGACGGGGCGCAGCCGCTGTGCGCCCAATCCAAGCCCGACCTGATTGTGTGCGACGTGGACAGCGACCGGTCCCGGGACCGGGAGGCGGCGCGCCGCCTGGCGGCCGAGGCCAACCGCACGGACACCCCAATCGTTCTTCTCGGCGCCCTAAAACAGCAATCCGCATGGACTTCCGGCGGAGAGTTCGTCGCTAAACCCTACCACTACGGCCCTTTGATTCGTAGAATCGAGGCGCTGTTGGCGAGTCGCCGCGCGGCCTAGTCGGGGAACCGGGGCCGGGCGATCGACCCGCCGCTCCCGCTTCCGCCGGGCGCCCGCCAGGGACGCCCGAGAGCCGCTTGGGGCCAAATGGCGTGCCGTCGTTGTTCGTAATCCAAGGCCGTGACCAGGGGACCCGGTTCGAGCTGCGCGAGAACCCGACCTCACTCGGCCGGGACAGCGACAACTCCTTCCAGCTGCATGACACCGAGGTCTCGCGTAAGCACGCCGAGATCACGCTCGACGGCAGCCGCGTCCTGCTGCGGGACCTCAACAGCTCCAACGGCACCTACGTTAACGGCAAGGCTGTGCGTCAGGCGCTGCTCCGCAGCGGCGACCAGCTGCAGCTCGGCCGCTCGCTGCTGCTGTTCACCGGCCCGAAGGAAGAGTCGATCGACTCCGGCGACAGCCGCATCGACATCGTTTCTTCCGTGCTCGACGGCGACGAGTCGCGCATCCTGCACTCGATCAGCCACGCCGAGGGGAGCGAGCTGCTGGCCACCCCGGCCGACCAGACGCAGAGCCCCTGGCTGGCCCGCGCCCGCAGCAATCTGCAGATCATGTACCGCACGTCGTTGGCGGTGAGCCACACGCTGGACATCGACCAGCTGCTCTCGCGCATCATGGACATGATCTTCGAGTGGGTTGAGGCCGACCGCGGCTGCATCATGCTCAAGGACCAGAAGACCGGCAAGCTGGAGCCCCGCGTCCGCCGGCACCGCCGCGGCATCCAGACCGAAGAGCGGATCAGCATCAGCCAGACCATCCTGGACTACGTGGTGGAGAACGGCGAGGGCGTGCTGACCAGCAACGCCCGCGACGACAACCGCTGGGACCCGGCGCAGAGCATCGTCAAGATGGGCGTGCGCGAGGCGATCTGCGTGCCCATGCAGGGCCGGTACGACGTGGTCGGCGTGATCTACATCGACACGTCGCTCACGCCGCAGCGGATCGCGCAGCAGAAGTCGACCAACCAGTTCGGCCAGGAGCACCTCAAACTAATGGTGGCCATCGCCCACCAGGCGGCCCTGGCCATCGAGGACACCTCGTACTACCAGGCGATGGTGCAGGCCGAGCGGCTGGCGGCGATCGGCCAGACGATCGCCACGCTGTCGCACCACATCAAGAACATCCTGCAGGGCGTCCGCGGCGGCAGCTACCTGATCGAGCTCGGCATGACCGACCACGAGAAGGCCACGCACGAGGGTGAGGACGGCGTGGAGATCGACGCCGAGGCGGCCATCAACGCGGTCGCCACGATGCGCAAGGGCTGGAAGATCGTCGACAAGAACCAGGAGCGGATCTCCGGCCTGGTGATGGACATGCTCACGTTCAGTAAGGAACGTGTGCCCGAGCCGGTCCCCAGCGACCTCAACGAAGTGACCGCCGACGTGGTGGAGCTGGTCCAGTCCCGCGCGAAGGACGTCAGCGTCGAGCTGCAGTGGCGGCCGGCCGCCGATATCCCGGTCATCGAGTTCGACCCCGACGCCATCCACCGCGCGGTGCTGAACGTCGTGACCAACGCGATCGACGCCTGCGAGGGGCGTGACCCGGCGGTCGTGACGGTCAGCACCGAGCTGGACGCCGCCGCCAAGCGGGCGGTGATACTGGTGGAGGACACCGGCGTGGGCATCGCGCCAGAGGATGTCGAGTCGGTGTTCACCGTGTTCGTGTCGAAGAAGGGCAGCCGCGGCACCGGCCTGGGGCTCTCGGTCACCCAGAAGATCTTCAACGAGCACGGCGGCGCCGTCAGCCTCACCAGCGAGCCGGGCAAGGGCACCATCTTCCGCCTGGAGCTGCCGCTGGAGTCGAAGATCCAGAAGAGCGACGCCGCCGAGGACGAGGAGATGTCCGGCCCCGACGACGAGGCCGCCCGCCAGCAGGCCGACGACGATGACGACGACCCGCAGACGCTGGTCAACATCCTCGACGACAGCAGCCACGGCTGACCCGCTTAACCTGTCAGCCGCTCCTAGATGGCGCCCTGCCCCGTTAGGCCGTCGCTGATCTGGATCGCCTCGTGCATCGGCAGCACGAAGATCTTGCCGTCGCCGATGTGCCCCTCGGTGCTGGTGCGGGCGAACTCTTCCAGGCACGCGATGGTGCGTTCGACGAAGTCGTCATTGACGGCGATCTGCAGCTCCAGCTTCCGCAGCAGCTGGGTCTGGTACTCGTGCCCGCGGAAGGTCTCGAGGTGGCCGCGCTGCCGCGCGTAGCCCATGGCGTCGCAGGCGGTCATCCGCGTGACGCCGATGTGGTGCAGCGCCTCGCGCACGGCGTTCAGACGCGTCGGCTGGATTACCGTAACGATGAGCTTCATAGCCGCCCGGCGGGGAATCGAGGAACCAGCCGGCTAGGATACAGCCAACCGGTCCGCTCGGCAAACCGCGGCTACGGCGAGGTCAGCATCACCGCGTCCAGGGTTTTCTCGATCCGGGCCTGCGACTCCATCAGGTGGGCCTGGGTGTAGGCGTCGAGGTTTTCGGACTCGGCGGCCTTGGCCATCTTGTCGCCCAGCTTCTTCAGCTTGGCGTAGGCCAGCGTCTGGCAGTCCTGCGGGGCCGAGGTCTGGCCGATCGCCAGTTGCGCGAGGCTCTCCAGGTACGCCCGCTGCAGGTTGCGGCGCAGGCTGCTGATCGCCGGCGAACGGACCGTGTACTCCGCGTCGGCGTCCTGGGAGTCGAGCTCGGCGAAGATCGCGTCGGTCAGCCGGTCGATCAGCTCGGCGGTAGTAAACGCGTCCTGGTCGGCGGGGGTCTTGAGCTCGCTGTCGTGCACGCGGGCGAGGGTCAGCGGCGAGAGCAGCCGGCCCAGGATCCGCTCCTGCCACATCAGGATGACCTCGTGGGCCGGGTAGTCCGGGCGGTCCACCACGTCCTGCCCCCAGTGGCTCCACCGCGACGGCGCCAGCTGGTTGTACATCGCGGGCGGGATGCTAAACGGCTTGTCGCTGAACACCTGGTCCTCAAGCAACGCGAGCGCCTCGCGCTGCCGCTTGGCGTCGACCACCTCGAACGGCTCGGGGGCGTTTTCGTCGCCGACGTGGCTGCGGCTGACGTACACGCCGCCCACGTAGCGGGACATCATGAACATCGACTGCCCGTGGGTCGACAGCAGAACGCCGAACGCGCGGCGGGCCTTCTCGTACCCATCGCCCTCTTCGGTGACGCTCTCGACGACCTCGGGGAGCGCGTCGGCCACAATGGCCGCTTGGCCCTTGGCCCACTCGACCAGGTCGTTGGACATGTCGAAGCGGATGCTGTGCGGGTCCGGGTCGATGCCGCGGGTGTCTTCGTCGGTCAGGTACGCCAGCCCGGGCTCGCCGGAGCGGGCAGCGATCTTCTTCAGCTCTGGCAGTTCGGACTCGGTCGATCCCTTGAGCGGGGTGTAGCCGTACTCGATGGCCCAGTAGTCGTAGGGCCCGATCGTGGTGGAGTAGTAGTCGCCCTGCTCGACGCCGGGCGGCGCCAGGTTAACCGGGGCGTAGTCCATCACCGACGCGGTCAGGCCCGTCTGGCTGGTCTTCGACACGTCGTGCAGCTCAGCCGGCGAGTAGAGCGCGCTGGCCTTGAAGTTGTGCCGCAGGCCGAGCGTGTGGCCCACCTCGTGCATGGTGACCTCCTTGAGGCCCTGCATGATCAGCTTCTCCAGGTCCTCCGGGCTCCGCTTGCGGACCGCTCCGACCGAGGCGCCCAGCGCAAACTGGTGCGACATCCCGTGCATCAGATTGCACGAGCAACGCTCGCCGTGGCGGCAGCGGAGCGCGACCGGGGTGCGGCTCAGCTGCCTGCGGTAGCTCTCCAGGTCCATCGGGCCGCCGGTCATCGCGGCGATGCCCTCGGGCGTGAAGGTCTCGTAGCGGACTTTCCAGGTCTGCAGGAAGTCCGCGTCGAAGATGATGTCCGCGTCGAGGATCTCGCCGGTCATCGGGTTCACGCGCGAGGGGCCCATCGCGAACCCGGCGCTGGACGTGATCCAGCGGAAGGTGTTGTAGCGGATGTCGCCCGGCTCCCAGTCGGCGTCGTCGGGCTGCTGACGCACGTCGATCGCGTCGTAGAAGCCGGCCTTCTCGAACGCCTTGTTCCACTCGGCGATGCCGTCGCGGATCGGCTTGCGGTACTTGTAGGGGATGGTCTTCTCGAGCCAGAAGACGATCGGCTCCTTCGGCGGCGACTTCTCGGCGTTCGGGTCCGCCTTCTTCAGGTTCCAGCGGTTGATGTACCGCACAAACCGGTCGTCGTCCTCGGCCTGCGAGTAGTCCTTCAGCACGGTCAGGAAGTAGCCGACGCGGTCGTCCGCCAGGCGGGGCTGGTAGTCCGACTTCGGCAGCCGGCTGAGCGAGTAGTGCACGCCCACGGTCACCGCCCGCGAGTCGGCCACGGTGTCAAACTCCTCTCGGCCGCTCGACGCGTAGGTCGCGGCGACCTGCACCTCCAGGTTCTTGTCGTACGCCTCGACGTTGGCCCACGTCGAGCGGGCCTTGGAGAACGTGAAGCCGGGCAGCACCATCGAGATCTGCGGCAGGTCGCTCAGGAAAACCTGGCCCAGGTCCACCACGTACGAGCCGCCGGAACCGCGGGCCATGATCGGCAGGCTGTAGAGCACGCTGTCGGTGAACGCCAGCTTCACCGCCTTCTCACTGGGGCTGCCGGCGTCCGCCTTGAAACGCACGTTGCGGCGCACCACGTGGATCCGCTCGCCCACCTTGCGGAACTGCCAGACCCAGTCGTCGCCGAAGCCCCAGCTGTAGCCGCCCAGCAGCGGCCGCTGGCCGATCCCCTTGGCGATCGTGATCAGCAGGATGTGGTCCTTGTCGAGGTCCGACGGCTTCAGCTCGGCCAGCAGCTTGTCGTCGCCCTGGTAGAGCTTGATGAGGCCCCCGTCGATCTCGTCCAGGTCCTTGGTGACCTTCGACAGCGGCGGGTACTTGGGCTTCTTGTCATCGTCGGCGTCGCCGTCGGACGATCCACCGTTGCTCGACCCGTTGGAGGTAGCCGAGATTTTTTCGTCGGCGTCCGCCTGCTTCTCGTCGGCCTGCGACGTTTTTTCCGCCTGGTCGGAGTCGGCGGCCACCGCCGCCCCGCCCCATGACAGGCACGCGACGCAGAGCAGGCAGACCGGGAGGCGATATCCCCAAGGCTTCAACGCCATGGTAAATTCCTTGCAGGTAGAGAGTTAGGTCGCGTCGTGCGGTGGGTGGGCCAGGGCTCTGGCGGGAGGCGAGCATTCTGCCCAGGCGGCTTGGTCCGTAAATATACCCCATCTCGCCCGTTTGGCGCTGCAAGGTGGCAAATTGCCAGCTGCGTGCTATGCGCGCCCCGCCCGTCGCAATCACGGCAAGACCCCGTCCCCATGGCCATCAGCAGCGAAGACCGGCAGGCTCACGACGCGCTCCGCCGCTTCTCGTTCGGCGGGGCGCCAGCGAACGCGACGCCCGCCGGAACGCTGGGCGGCCTGAGCGGCGCCAGGTTCTGGCGCGTCGGGGGCGGTGGGCGATCGCTCGTGCTCAGGCGGTGGCCGCCGAGCATGACGCCGACCGACCTCCGCGGCCTCCACGCGCTCCTGCGGCACGGCGCCGATCGCAGCCTGACCATCCTTCCACTGCCGCTGCCCGCCGCTGGCGGCGACTCGGTGGTTCAGCTAGCCGGACATTGCTGGGAGCTGCACCCCTGGATGCCAGGACAACCAATGCCTGGCCAGCCGAATGAATCAGAGCGCGAACTGGCCCCCGCTGGCGCCGCCGCGTTGGCAGAGC
The DNA here is from genome assembly GCF_007859765.1 of Posidoniimonas corsicana. Classification (NCBI taxonomy): domain Bacteria; kingdom Pseudomonadati; phylum Planctomycetota; class Planctomycetia; order Pirellulales; family Lacipirellulaceae; genus Posidoniimonas; species Posidoniimonas corsicana. Next base: position 1,477,005 of record NZ_SIHJ01000001.1, on the reverse strand, counting down.
TGCACTGCGCTTTTCACGACTTCGCCGGCCGACCCGCATCTACAGCCCCGCCAGGGTCTGCAGGCAAGCGGGTGCGGGTCCTGGATCAACACGCGGCCGGCGCGCCGCTGGACTGCGGAGGGGCCCTCGCCAGGCTAAGTATCTCGACGTCCGAAGCCCTAACGCTGGTAAGGCGGCTCGCTGCGCTCGCGCCGCAGGCCGCCGAACTGGCGAGAGAGGCCGCAGCGCAAGCTACCCACGTGCAGATGATCCACGGCGACCCGCGGCGCGAGCACCTGCTGTTTTCGGAAGGCCGCGTTTCAGGCCTGGTCGACTTTGGCGCCGTGACACACGACACGCCGATGGTCGACCTGGCGCGGTGGCTGTGCGAAACCACTTCCGCCGACGCCGCGGCTTGGCAGAGTGGGGTCGATGCGTACCACTCCGTCCGACCGTTGAGCAACAATGAGCGGCGGTTGGTGTCGACGCTCACTCTGTCGGGCGTCGTCGCGTCGGGCTTCAATTGGGTCCGCTGGGCGCAGAATGGCGACCTCGGCGCGGCCAACCAGCAGGGCGCCACGGCCCGCATCCGGCAGATTGCGGAGTGGGTCGGGCTGTTCGCTGAGCAGCGGCACGCCGCTCAGGTGACTGCTGCCGGCGGGGGGTGAAACAGCATACCGTTGGGGCGTATTCCGCTGGCGGCGCCGGCTTTTGGCCCCCGCCAACCGTATAGAACCATGTTTGAGGGGGCGGCCGGGTCCGATAAAATGGTTCGTTCGCGAAGGCGCCCCCAGGATGAAGCCCCGCTAGCCGTTCGGAAGCACACAAGGAACCACCACGTGGCACGCACCGCGTTGACCAACCTGCTCACCACCACCCTGCGGCGCGCCGCCGCGGTGCTGCTCTGCCTGTCGCCCGCAATCGGACTGGCGCAGGGCGGTTTCCTGGATGGCTTCCAAGGAGGAGGGTTCGGCAGCCCGATGGGCGGCGCCACCGGCGACCCGGTTTCTGTCAGCTCACAGTTCACCGCGGCCACGGCCGACCAGCCGGCTGTGCTGATGATCACGGCCAAGATCGAACCGGGGTGGCACGTCTACTCGCTGACCCAGGGGAAGCTGCCGAGCGGCCTGGGCCCCAACCAGACCAAGATCACCATCGACGAGTCGCCGCAGTACAAGCTGCTGGGCGAGGTGCGGGCGTTCCCAGAGGCGCACGACCGCGTTGACGCGGAGGCCTTTGTCGGCCTCACGCTCGAAGAGCACTCCAACCAGGTCACCTGGTACGCGCCGATCGAGCTTGCCGAAGGGGTCGATCCCGCCGCGGTCACCGTCACCGGCAAGGTGTCGCTGCAGGCTTGTGAGGAACGCGGGTCGTGCATCCCGCCCAAGAGCTACCCAATCAACGCCCGCGTAGGCGGGGGAGTCCCGATCGGCCCGCTCGATCTCTCCGCGCCGCCGTCGACCTCCGCTGAGCGGGCCGCGGCTACGCCGGGCGAGGGGGCCAGTCCGAGCGTTGCCGCCCCGGTCGCGCCGCTGACCCCGACCGCCGAGCCAGGGCAGGCGTACGACCTGAACGCCATCCGCTTCACCGAACGGGCGGGCGAGAACTCGCTCGGCTGGAACCTGCTGCTGGCGTTCGGCGGCGGGCTGATCCTAAACCTGATGCCGTGCGTGCTGCCGGTGATCGGACTGAAGGTCATGAGCTTTGTGCAGCAGGCGGGCTACAGCCGCGCCAAGGCGTTTGAGCTCAACCTCTGGTACTCGCTCGGCATCGTGGCGGTGTTCTGGGTGCTGGCGGGGCTGGCGATCTTCGCCGGCCTGTCTTGGGGCAAGCAGTTCAGCAGCGTTGGCTTCAACCTGACGATGGCGTCGATCGTGTTCGTCATGGCGCTGAGCCTGCTGGGGGTGTGGGAGATCCACGTGCCCGACGCGGTCGGCCGGAGCTCGACCCACAAGTCGGTCGCCGGCGAGGGCCGCCTGGCGGCGTTCTTCAAGGGCGTGCTCACGACGCTGCTCGCCACCCCGTGCACCGGGCCCGGCATGGCCGTAGCGCTCGGGTGGGCGGTCCGCCAGACAGGCGGGACGACCATGCTGGTGTTCACCGTGATGGGCATCGGGATGGCGTTCCCCTACCTGCTGATCGGCGCGTTCCCGAAGCTGGTGAACTTCCTCCCGCGGCCGGGCGAGTGGATGGTGACGTTCAAGCAGCTGATGGGCTTTGTGCTCCTGGGTACCGTGATCTTCTTGCTGTCGCTGATCCCCACCACCTACCTGCTACCGTCGCTCTGCCTGCTGACCACGCTTGGGCTGGCGTGCTGGGTATATTCCAAGATGCCGATCGGCGCCCCGTTCGGCGAGCAGACCCAGACCTACGTGCTGTGCAGCGCCATCATTGCCGCGGGCGCGGTGTTCTCGTTCGCCTGGCTCGCGCCGGTGCTGTCAAACGAGAACGAGGCCTGGCAGCCGTTTTCGCTGGCCAAGCTCAACGAGGTGGCGGTGGAGGAGGGCAAGACGGTGCTGGTGGACTTCGGCGCCGACTGGTGCGCCAACTGCCAGGTGCTCGAGAAGACCGTGCTGCACACCGCGCCGGTGGAGGAAGCGATCAAGGCCAACCGCGTGGTCACGATGTTCGCCGACAACACCGACTACCCGCCGGAGATCGAGAACACCCTCAAGGCGCTCCGCAGCAACGGCGTGCCGGTGATCGCCATCTTCCCGGGCGGCGCGCCGTACGAGCCGATCGTGTTCCGCGGCGTGTACACGCAGGGTCAGCTCACCGACGCCATCGCGGCGGCCAGTGCCGCCAAGCCAACCACCGTGGCCAACTCGGCCCCCGACGGCCCGCAAGCGGCGCGGTGACGCCGCCGAGTCTTCTGAAGACGAGGCCTGCCGAGTGGCCGAGCAGCAACCAGGCGGTGAGAACCCCTACGCTTCGCCGCGGGCGGATGCCGACGCCTACGCACCGCTGAAATCGCCCAGCCTGGTGAACGTGCTCAAGGCGGGGTTCTTTGGGTGCCTGGCGCTGTCGATGCTGCTGGTGCTGGTCACGCTCGCGTCAATCGCGTTAGCAGCCGTCATCAACGGCGATATGCAGTACGTCCCCATCGGCGGAATCGTTGCCGGCGGGATCGGGGCGGCGATGGTTTCGTTCCTGGGCTGGCAGATGCTCAAGAGCGCGAGAGCCCGGCTGCGTCGCGGCCGGGATGGCGGGGACGCCGACTAGGCAGCGTCGATCTTGCCAATCGGCCAGCTCTCCAGCCCCTGCTCGGCCAGTTGGCTCTGCACGCTGTCGGCATAGTACTCGCTGACAATTACCGCCAGGCCCACGCCCATGTTGAACACGCGGGCCATCTCGTCGGCGTCGACCGAGCCGAGCCGCTGCAGCCACTGGAAGACCGGGGGGACCGGCCAGCTGCCCTCATTGATCTGCAGCTTCACGCCGGCGGGCAGGATCCGTTCGATGTTCTCGTGCAGCCCGCCGCCGGTGATGTGGGCGATGCCGTGCACCACCTGCTTCTTGCGGTAGTGGCTGAGCACGCTGCGGACCGGGCGTACGTACAGGCGGGTTGGGCGGAGCAGCTCCTCGCCGACCGTGCAGCCGAGCTCGTCGACATGCGAGTCGACCGTCAGCCCGGCGATCTCGAACACGATCTTCCGCACCAGGCTGTAGCCGTTGGAGTGGATGCCGCTGGACGCCACGCCGAGGACCACGTCGCCGGGGGCGATCGCCTTGCCGTCGATCATCTTCGCGCGGTCCACCACGCCGACACAGAAGCCGGCGAGGTCGTAGTCGCCGTGGGCATACAGGTCGGGCATGATGGCGGTCTCGCCGCCGATCAGCGAGCAGTCGCTCTCCTGGCAGCCGGCGCTGATCCCTTCAACCACTTCGGCTAGCCGCGTCGGGTCGTCGTGGCTCATAGCGATGTAGTCGAGGAAGAACAGCGGCTCGGCGCCGGTGCAGAGCGCGTCGTTCACGCACATCGCCACCAGGTCGATGCCCACCGTGTTGTGCACGCCCGCTAGCTGGGCCGCCTTGAGCTTGGTGCCCACGCCATCGGTGCAGGCCACAAGGACGGGGTCCTGGTAGTTCCGGGCGAACAGCTTGCCGGCGAAATCGAGCTGAAAAAGGCCGGCAAACCCGCCCTCGGCCGGCAGCACGCGGGGGCTGCGGGTCCGGTTCATCAGGGCCGGCAGGCGGGCCATCGACTGCTGGTACAGCTCGAGGTCGACGCCGGAATCTTTGTAAGTTGCTTTCTGCATTCGCCTTAGCGTTCCTATAACGGACGGGAAACGGGATTCTAGAGGCGGCGCCGCCGGACTGTCAAACCACCGGGGTCAACCGGTAGTGGTTCTGCCAACTGCGCTGCCGACGCTTGGCAATCGGCGCATCCTGAAGAAAAGAGTGGGGTTAGGACGATGTTGCCCTGGGGAGGATCCGGCCATGAAGTCGATGCGGGCTGGAGGCCCCCTATTGCATTTGACGAAGGTCAGAAGACACTGACTCCAGCAGTCAGGCGGCTGCTGGTGGTATGTTGATGCAGGCCTACACCTCCCAGAGACCACACCTATGACGCGTTCGTCAGGCGCCATCCGCCCCCGCACCGAGGCCGCCGACTCCTTGATGTCACAGCCCAAGCCCGTCCTGCAATTCAACTACCCCCTGCCCTACGGCGCTGTCGTGCGGGACGGCGGGGTGCAGTTTGCCGTCTACAGCAAGTCCGCCACGTCGATGCGGGTGCTGCTGTACAACCGCGTGACCGACGCCGAGCCGTCGCGGGTCATCGAGTTCGACCCGCAGAACGACCGCTGGGGCGACATCTGGAGCATCTTTGTTCCGGAGCTCCCGATCGGGGCGCTCTACCACTTCCAGGCCGACGGCCCCTTCGCCCCCGAGCAGGGCCACCGCTTCGACGGCCGCGCGCGGCTGATCGACCCGTACGCCCGGGCGCTGGCCGGCAAGTTCCAGCCCGGCACGGACGGCGTCGTCCGCCCGCCCAAGTGCGTGGTGGTCGACGACCACTTCGACTGGCAGGGCGACCGCCACCTCAAGCGGCCGCTCAGCGAGACCATCATCTACGAGATGCACGTCCGCGGCTTCACCAAGAGCTCCACGAGCGACGTGTCGCACCCGGGCACGTACCTGGGCGTGATCGAGAAGATCCCCTACCTCAAGTCGCTGGGGGTGACCGCGGTCGAGCTGATGCCGGTGCACGAGTTCCCGACCGAGGAGAGCAACGGCAGCAAGAGCGAGCGGCCCAACTACTGGGGCTACGACCCCATGGCCTTCTTCGCGCCGCACCGCGGCTACGCCTACGGCAACAAGCCGGGCGCCCAGGTCCGGCAGTTCAAGGAGATGGTCCGCGAGCTGCACGCCGCCGGCATCGAGGTCATCCTGGACGTGGTGTTCAACCACACGTCCGAGGGCAACGAGCACGGCCCCACGTTCACCTTCAAGGGCCTGGAGAACAACGTCTACTACATGCTGAACCCGGACGGCAGCTACAAGAACTACTCCGGCTGCGGCAACACGGTCAACAGCAACCACCCCATCGCGCGGGAGATGATTTTCCACTGCCTGCGGCACTGGGTGTACAACTACCACATCGACGGCTTCCGCTTCGACCTGGCGAGCATCCTGCACCGCAACCGCGACGGCGAGCTGGTGCCCAACCCGCCGCTGGTGGAGTACATCGCCGAGGACCCGATGCTGGCGGACACCAAGATCATCGCCGAGGCGTGGGACGCCGCCGGCGCGTATCAGGTGGGGTCGTTCGCCAACCACCGCTGGGCCGAGTGGAACGGCGCCTACCGCGACAACATCCGCCGTTACTGGCGCGGCGACGACGGCATGACCGGCGCCATGGCCACCCGGCTGGCCGGCTCCAGCGACCTGTACCAGCCCAGCGGCAAGAACCCCTACCACAGCATCAACTTCATTACCTCGCACGACGGCTACACGCTCAACGACCTCAACAGCTACGAGCGTAAGCACAACCTGGCCAACGGCGAGGACAACCGCGACGGCGACAACAACAACTACAGCTCCAACTACGGCATCGAGGGCCCGACGCGGCGGGTCGCGATCCAGCAGCTGCGGATCCGGCAGTGCAAGAACATGCTGGCCACGCTGATGCTGAGCCAGGGCACGCCGATGATCGTCTCCGGCGACGAGGTGCTCCGCACCCAGCGCGGCAACAACAACGCCTACTGCCAGGACAACGCCACCAGCTGGTTCGACTGGCGGCTGGTCTCGCGCAACGCCGAGATGCTCCGCTTCGTCGAGGCGCTCACCGCGTTCCGCGTGCACCAGCCCACGCTCCGCCGCGAGACCTTCCTGACCGGCACCGCCGAGCGGCCCAGCGAGCTGCCCGACGTCAGCTGGTACGGCGTCGACGGGTCGGTGATCGACTGGCAGCACTCCTACCACAGCATGACCTGCCTGCTCGGCACCAGCTGGCTGCGGGACCGCAACGCCCGCTGCGTGATGATCTTCATGCACGCCGGCGGCAACCCCCAGAACTTCATGCCGCCGCCCGCCGCCGAGCAGTTCAAGTGGCGGCTGTTCATCGACACCGCCAAGGACTCGCCGAAGGACATCTACCCCGGCGCCACCGGGCCGGTGCTGATCAACGGCGAGCCGGTCGAGCTCGACCACCACTCGCTGCGTTGCTACGTGGCCGTCTAAGCCCCCCGCCCCGCCCGGGGTCGGGACGGGCCGCCAAACGACGACTGCCGGGCACTGGCCGCCGGGCCGCCGCGGTGCTACTTTGCCCGTAGCGCGGCGGTCGCCCAGTCGACCGCCGGCGCTCGCACTCCAGGGCAGGCCCAGCAACTCCAGGGACAGACGTGTCGCAGACCCCTCAGAAAATCGCCGTGATCGGCATCGGCGACGACGGCCTGGACGCCGTCTCGCCGTCCGTGCGTCAGCGGATCCTTGAGGCCGAGCTCGTGCTCGGCTCCGACCGCGCGCTGAAGCTCCTCCCCGAGGGCCGCCAGGCCGAGCAGCAGGTGCTCTCCGGCGACCTCGACGAGCTGGCGTCCCAGCTGGAGTCCGTCGGCGGCCGCCGCGCCGTGGTGCTGATCTTCGGCGACCCGATGTTCTACGGGCTCGCGCGGTACGTCACGGAGAAGATCGGCAAGGACCGCTTCGAGGTCGCGCCGCACGTCAGCAGCATGCAGCTGGCGTTCGCCCGCGTCATGGAGAGCTGGGACGAGGCCTACCTGACCAACCTGGCCAACCACCCGCTCGACAAGGTCGTGGAGCGGATCCGCACCGCTCAGAAGGCGGGCCTTTTCACCTCGCCCGAGCAGCCGCCCAACGCGGTCGCCCAAGCGCTGCTCGACAAGGGCATCGACTACTTCCACGCCTACGTGTGCGAGAACCTGGGCGCCCGCGACGAGCGCGTCACCCGCGGCTCGCTGGAGGAGATCGCCGCGCAGTCCTTCGCGCCGCTCAACGTGATGATCCTGGTGCGACAGGCCGACGCGCCCGACCGCCCGCGCGACGCGATCGGCCGCCGGCTGTTCGGCAACCCGGACGAGGCGTTCCTGCAGTCCAAGCCGAAGCAGGGGCTGGCCACGTCGGCGGAGGTCCGCGCGCTGGCGCTCGCGCAGATGGACATCGCGCCCGGCAGCATCGTGTGGGACATCGGCGCCGGCAGCGGGTCGGTGAGCGTCGAGGCCGCGCAGCTCGCCCGCGACGGCGCCGCCTACGCGGTCGAGATGGACCCCGAGGACCACGGCCTGATCAAGCAGAACGCCGACCGGTTTGGCGTGACGAACCTGATGGCGATCCTCGGCAAGGCGCCCGAGGCGCTGGCCGACCTGCCCGACCCCGACGCGGTGTTCGTCGCCGGCGGCGGACGCGAGGTGGCCCGCATCTGCTCCGCCGCCTACGAGCGTCTGCGGCCCGGCGGCCGGCTGGTGGTGAACCTGATCGCGATCAACAACCTGGCCGAGTTGTACGAGCAGATGGGCGCCGCCAGCCACGACTGCCGCGTGATGATGGTCAACATCGCCGAGGGCGCCGATCAGCTGGGCCGGCTGTCGTTTGAATCGCTCAAGCCGAGCTTCCTGCTCAGCGTGATCAAACCGTAGATACCGACCGACCGAACCCCGTGGGCCACAGCACGGTCCTATGGACGGCGATCAGGTCTTTGCAAAGCCGCCTGGATCCCCTACAATCGCCCGTTCACTCAGGAGAGGTGGCAGAGTGGTCGAATGCGCCGGTTTGCTAAATCGGTGAAGGGGTCATTCCCTTCCGCAGGTTCGAATCCTGTCCTCTCCGCTCTGGAATTTTCCAGACCATCTTCGAGCCCTCCGCCACGCCCACCCGCGTCCGGAGGGCTTTTTTTGTGGACGTGGGATTTGGGCGCGAGATAGCGCCGGCGGCAACCACGAAATAGCGCCGGCGCACGAAAAAAGCCGCGGCTGGCCCGATGGGCGCCACGGCTTCTGCCTTGCACAGCTAACTTGAGTGGGCGTGCCAGGATTCGAACCTGGGACCTCAGCCTTATCAGGGCTGCGCTCTAACCAACTGAGCTACACGCCCCCGGTCGGGCGTCGGCCCGAACGAGACTCGCTATTCTAAGAGCTCTGCCCAAGCTGTCAAACGCAAATCAGCGGCACGGGGCTGCGGATTCTGGCGGGTAATCGGCCTGTACGCGGGCGGCGAATATCAGAATAATCGCCCCCCGCTGAGCGGCCCGCCGCCGCAGCGGTTCCCATTACCCCCGAATCTTCAGGGACGCACGGATGCCCCAGTTCCCCCGCCGGTACTCCATCGCCACCTCCTTGCTGCTGCTCGCCGTGGGCTCGCCCGCGGCCGCCGCGCCGCCGCCCAAGGCCGAGGCCGCGCTCAGCATCTCGCCGCTCCACAGCGTCGAGTACGACCGCCCGAGCGAGGCCGAGGCCCGCACCTGCAAGGTCGAACTCGAGAAGGGCGACAAGGGCAGCGCGTGGGTGGTCCGCACCGCCGACGGGCAGGTGCTCCGCCGCTACTCGGACACCAACGGCGACAACCAGCTGGACGCGTGGTGCTACTTCAAGGACGGCCTCGAGGTGTACCGCGACATCGACTCCGACTTCGACCGCAAGGTCGACCAGCACCGCTGGTTCAATACGGGCGGCTCCAAGTGGGGCGTCGACCGCGACCAGGACGAGAAGATCGACTACTGGAAGCAGATCTCGCCGCAGGAGGTGGGCGAGGAGCTGGTGGACGCCATCGTCAAGAAGGACGCCGCGGCCTTCGAACGCCTGCTGCTGAGCAAGCAGGAGCTGGACGCGATGAAGCTGTCGCCCACGCTGCACAACCAGTTCGCCAGCCGGATCGGGCAGGCCGCCAGCACCTTCCAGGACCTGGCCTCCCGGCAGCGACTGCTGTCGGCGAGCAGCCGCTACGTCGACTTCGGCGCCGCCAAGCCGGGCGCCCTGCCCTCCCCGCCCGGGACCAACGGCCCCGAGCCGATCGTGTACGAGAGCGCGTCGGCCCTGGTGGAAACCAACAGCAAGACCGAGCAGCTCCAACTCGGCGTGCTGATCCAGGCCGGCGACGCCTGGCGCCTGGTGGACGCGCCGCAGATCGGCGGCGAGAACGTCGAGGTGTCGAGCGTGTTCGCGCTGAGCCGGTTCTCCTCGTCGGGCGGGGCCGCCGCGGCGCCCCCCTCGGACAAGATGCAGCAGCTCATGGAGGAGTTGGAGAAGCTCGACGCCCGCCGCGCGACGCTCCCGCCGGCGCAGCAGGCCAAGCTGATCGACGAACGCGAGCAGCGGCTCCTGGCCCTGGTGCAGGCCACTGAGGACCCGCAGTTCAAGGAGACCTGGTACTCGCAGCTCGCCGACATGTACAGCTCGGCGGCGATGGAGGGCGTCTACCCGAAGGGCGTCGCGCGGCTCCAGGAACTCGAGAACGCGTTGGTCAAGATGAAGGCCAGCCGCGAACTGGTGGCGCACGTGACCTACCTGCGGCTGTGGAGCGATTGGGTGCTGAAGAACCAAGACCCCAAGCTCGATTTCGCCAAGGTGCAGGACGAGTGGGTTAAGCAGCTCCGCGGTTTCGTGAAGCAGTTCCCCGACACCCCGGACACCGCCGAGGCCTGCCTGCAGCTCGGCATGACGCTCGAGTTCGCCGGCGAGACCGACGAGGCGCTCGAGTGGTACCAGAAGCTCGGCAAGGACTTCGCCGGCACGCCCCGCGGCGAGAAAGGCCTGGGCGCCGCCCGCCGGATCGACTCGGTAGGCAAGGTGATGTCGCTCAGCGGCCCGGGGCTCGACGGCGGCTCGGTCGACCTCGCCAAGTACCGCGGCAAGCACGTGCTGATCCAGTACTGGGCCACGTGGTACGAGCCGAGCAAGACCGAGATGGCCGTGCTCAATCAGGCCCTCAGCAAGTACCGCAAGGCGGGGTTCGAGGTGCTGGGCGTGAACCTCGACAACTCGCCGGCGGCCGCCAAGGCCTACCTGGCAGAGAACCGCTACCCCTGGCGTCACGTCTATGACCAGGACGGCCTGGAGGGACGCCTGGCGAACGAGATGGGCGTGATGACCCTGCCGCTGATGATCCTCGTCGACGAGGACGGCAAGGTCGTGAACCGCAACGTCCACGCCACCGAGCTCGACGCGGAGCTCAAGCGGGTGCTGAAGTAGACAGCGGCCCCCGATCAGGAAGCAACACGACGCAGCCGCCGGCCCGCGATCCCCAGCGGCGCCCGGCGGTTGGCGCGGCGGCGCGGGCGGTTCGCCCGGTTTCGAGAGTAGTCCTTGCGCCGGGGATGCCCGTCGGGCTCGGCGTCGAAGGTGTCTCGGTGCTGCTCGTAGGCGAACTCAATATTGGCGTAGGTCAACATCGTGCGATTCCTTGCGGCGGCTGCTGTCAGTAGCGGGCTCGTGCGGATGGGGAGGCGTCGGGGGCTGCCGCCCCGATCACTCGACTTCCTTAAGTGCAGCTAGCGTGCCGTCCATCAGGGCTCGGGCAAAGAATCTCGCACACGACCGGCCGGCAGCCCACGGGCGCCGAAGATTGCGGCCGTCGACCGGCAAAAACTCTCGCCAGAATGGCGCCTAGCGCCTCCGTCCCCGCCCGGCGAATCAGCCTGCGCTCCCTGTGTTGGTGAACGGTCGACCAACGGCCGAAACCAGGCGGGATTCTCGGCTTCCGCATGGGTTCGATGACGAGTCGACAGCGCGGAATCAGCCGTCAGCTAATCGGCAGGCGTCTTAACGTGAAGTCAGCCAACCACTTCCGCTGACACACCATAGCAGTGAGGGCGTTTCACCATTTTGGTGAAACGGCACGGGGGCCCCTGCCCGCAGATTCGCGGTATCAGCGTCGCCTCGTCCGCCGGTGGCCGACGGCAGCGGCCCACCGCGCGACCGGGCGCACCCAGGTTCAGGCAGGGAATTACGGCGACACGGACTGCCCATTCGTGGCCGCTGCGGTAGGCATGTGAACGCCGCATGGATTGCGGCGCAGGGTTTCCAACGGACTGCAAAGGCAAAGGGCGTGCCGTCCGGCGGCGGCCGGTGAACCCTGGCGGCACAACCAGCACAAAGCTCGCATAGCGTCGTTCCGCGGGGCACGCTACACTCCTCGGCGACGCGCAACCGCCCCCCCGCACCGCGCGTCGACCGACCCGCCTGCCAATCACCACGACCACGGCAAGACGCTGTGCTGGCGGCAGGCCGAAGGGGAATGGATTCCTTCGGAGTAACGCATGGACTCGTTCGAGACGCTCCCGCTGGCGGCGGGCCTTTCTGTGCACGCCGCGGGCGTGCTGGTTGCCTGCCTGAGCCGGCTGTCGCTGGGTTCCAGGACCACCCTTTTCTTCCGCGTTGTGCTGCTCGCGCTGGCCGTGCTGATCGGCGGGCTGGCGATGCAGAGCGCCCACTACGGGTTTTCTAGCTGGGCGTTCTCCGCGCTGACGCTGGGGACCATGGTCATCGTGGCCGTGATCCACAGCAGCCAGTCCGAGCACGACCCGGTGCTCTCCCGCGTGGTTTCCGCCCGGCAGCAGGCCTAGGGCCTGCGCTCCTGCGGGCTTTGGCGGTTCCGGTAACGCCGCCTGGGTAAGCGGTGCGCGCGGCGTCACCGACAAAACCGGAAAAAAGCTCCCCTCCGGCGCCATCGATAGCCGAAACATCTTCCCTAGCGGGAGTGCCTTGGGGGGGCATTCAGACCCGGCGGGTCTCTTCTCCCTCACTGCATGCACGCTGCAGGGTTGGACGCACGCCAATAGCGGCGCCAGCAGCCCATTCAACAGCAGCTTCACTACTGCGACGTCCGCAGTGAACGCATTGGTAAGGGGGAAGACAATGACCAGTCGTAACTGGGTAGCAATGGCAGCCGCGGCTGCCTTGTTGTGGCCGTCGCTCGCCGCGGCTGGCCCGCAAGAAAAGGCGATGGCCCAAAACATCGCCCAGTCCGTTAAGCAGAGCGGTCAGCTCTCGAACTACCGCCTGGGCGTCTCGTACAACGACGGCGTCGCGACGCTGTCCGGCACCGTGACCGACGCCTCGCAGGCCAAGCAGGCGGTCCGCATCGCCAAGGGCGTGGCGGGCGTCGACAAGGTGGTGAACAAGCTGCAGGTGCAGCAGCAGGCCCAGCCGGCCGCGTTCGAGTCTCCCAAGGAGGAGAAGTCGGGCGGTTTGCTGATGTCGCTGCGTGAAGCCGCCAAGCCGCAGGGCCAGGCGCTGCCGATGCCGGCGGCCCAGCAGCCGCAGCTGCGTCCGACCAACAACACCCCGATGCCGATGGGCCAGGCCCGTCTGCAGCCGGCCGCCTACCAGCAGCAGGTGCAGCAGGCTCAGTGCTCGGGCGGTTACGCCTCGGGCTACGCGGCCGGTGGCGGCTCCGGCGCCGGCGGCTACGACAACGCCAACCTGCCCGGCTACGCGTGGCCCAGCTACGCCGCCAGCCCCAACTACGCGGCCCTGACGTACCCCAAGCAGTACTCGCCCACCGCTTGGCCCTACATCGGCCCGTTCTACCCCTACCCGCAGGTCCCGCTGGGCTGGCGGAAGGTGACCCTCGAATGGGACGACGGCTGGTGGTTCCTGGACTTCAGCCACCACCAGTGCCAGTAACGCCTGAGCGTTGCTAGCAACGGGAATCGACCAAGCCGCCGGCGCCTCGAGCGCCGGCGGCTTTTTTCGTGCCTGCTCGCCAATGCGGGCATTGCTTTGCTGCCCGCGTTTTTTCGTAGAAACCGGCCGCGCCGCGCGGTCTAATGCGGGGTGGCGCGCATGCCCGCTCCGCGTTCCGACACGCCCGCTCCGCGACTCGGGGCCCGCGTGGACGCTGCCGCGTGGCAATGCGCTGCCTAAGTCTGCCGAGGGTATTGTCCACTCGGCGCCCCCAAATCGGACAAAACCCCGGCACACCCAACCAGGGAGGTCAACGAATAGCACTGGTGCGAAAGGACTTACGGATGATTTGGACCGCAATGCGCCCCGAGTTTTGTCCCCTCCGCGCGTGTTTTTGGACAAAACGAATCAGTCAAAACCGTGCCCGCCAACGCACTGCCAGCTAGCACGCACGGACCTTTTTTCCGGCACAATCGAATTTACCCGCAAGTTTTACCCAGCCTGACTCGATACAAGAAACCAGCGAACAAAACGGCAGCGCAGGGTGCGTTGCCGAGCACGCCGCCTCCGGGCGGTTGGGCGTGGATTGAAGGAACGAGGTTTTCCGATGACCAGCACCTTTTCATTTTCGGGGCCGCAGCGGTTGGCGATGGGACTACTGCTCGCCACGCTGTCGATGGGCTCCACCGGCTGCTTCTGGGGCTTGCCCACCATGGGTCCGAGCCTGGGCGTCCTAGCGATTCCGACCCCGGTCAGCCCCTTCTACCAGAAGACGGCCGAGGACAAATTCTGGAACAAAGAGCGGTACGAACGCGTGCCCATCCTCGGCCCGGTGACCTCCGGCGGACCGCCGGTGGCGCTCGACGCGCCGAGCGACGACGAGGTAATGCGGGCCCTCGAGAAGGCCCAGCCCGTGCAGGGCGGCTGGCCGCTGATGTACGAGCGGAACCGCAACAACGTGCACATCGTGAAGTGCAAGATCGCCGACTACGTGGATCCGGTGCGGGTGTACCCGATGATCGGCCCCGCGCAGCAGCACCACGCCCACTACAAGTGCACCGTGTACTACGAGGACGTGAAGCGGATCGGCTGGCCCGTGCCGCACACCCTGCGGGACGAGGACGCGCAGGAGGTCCTGTACATCGACCACAACCACCTGCACATGGTGGCCGGCGACACCGGCGAGTGCTCGAACTACTGATCCGGTCGCCGGGCGCCAAAGCCCGGTGACAGAGAGTAATCCACGCCCGACGGGCCGGACGCATCCGCTGCTGGGCGTTGCGTCCGGTCCGTTTGCTTGTTGTTGAGGTCCGCCATGCCACGCCCGAAACGAAGCCTCCGATGCCTCGCCGGCCTGGCGTGCTGGGTGACCGCCGCCGTGGCCGCCGCGCAACAGCCGGCGGGCGCCGCGGCCGAGGCGACCAGCGCCGCGGCCGAGCCGACCAAGAGCCTGTTCGACCTGTTCGTCGACGGCGGGCTGCTGCTGTGGCCGATCCTGATCGCGTCGATGGTGATGCTGGTCGTGGCGATCGAGCGGCTGGTGTCGCTGCGGCGCGGGAACGTGGTGCCCGGCCCGTTCATCAAGTGCTTCCTGACTCAGGTCCGCGAGGGCGAGTCGCAAGACGGCGCGCTGGTGCTCTGCGAGGCAGACAACAGCCACATCGGCCGCGTGTTCGAGGCCGGCGTCCGCCGGTGGGGGAAGCCGGCCGTTGAGGTGGAGCAGGCGATCCTCGACGAGGGCGAGCGGTCGGCCAACCGGCTGCGTCGCAACCTCCGCGTGATCAACGGCGTCGCGCAGGTCTGCCCGCTGCTGGGCCTGCTGGGCACGGTGGTCGGCATGATGAAGGCCTTCGACCAGATCGCCGGCGCCGCCGCGATGGGCCGCCCCGAGGCGCTGGCCGGCGGCATCAGCGAGGCGCTGCTGTCGACCGCTGCGGGCCTGGGCGTGGCGATCCCGGCGCTGATCCTGTACCTGCACTTCGTCGGCCGCGTCGACTCGCTGGTCATGGAGATCGACCGCCGCGGGCAGGAGCTGGTGAACCTGATCTCCGCCGAGGCGCTCGCCGACCGCCGCGGCAAGCGCAAGGCCGCGTAGCAAGAACACACGTGCAGCCCTCAGAAGTCGAGCCGCGAGTCCGATGCCGCTCAAGGTCGCCCAAGACGAGAACCTGAACCTGAACCTCACGCCGATGATCGACGTGGTGTTCCTGCTGGTGATCTTTTTCATGGTGGCCACCCGGTTCACCGAGGCCGAGCGGAACATCGAGCTGGAGCTGCCGCAGGTTCCCGCCGCCGGCGAGGCCGCCGCGCCCATCAAGCCACGCGTGATCACGGTCACCAACGAGGGCCAGACGCTGCTGGACGGCGAGCCGGTCGCAATCGAAGAACTCACCACCCGGCTCGCGGACGAGGTGCGCCGCTCGCCGGACGTGCAGGTCGTCATCAACGGCGACGCGCGAACCCCGTTCCAGGCGGTGGCCGCCGCGCTGGCGGCGTGCCGCGAGGCGCGGGTCGAGGACCTGGGGATCACGGTCGAGCTCGCCGCCAAGGCGGGCTCGACTATCCGCTAAGCGAGGGAGGAGTCTGCGGCATGCCTCCCCAATTCCCACTCGCCTGGCTCGGCGGCGTTGCGCTGCTGCCGGCGCTACTCTGGGGATCGCTGGCGATAAGCACCGGCGTCCTGCTGGTGATGATGCGCACCCGCTGGGGCCAGGACCGCCCGACCCAGCGGTACGTGCTGCTGTCGGTCATCGCGCACCTGCTGCTGATCTGCGTCGCGACCACCATCCGGTTCACGTCAACTCCCAAGGGCGACGGCCCGGGGCCGGTCAAGGTGCGGATCGTCATGCGCGCGCCGGCGCCCGAAGCCGAGACCGAACCGCTCGAGAAAGAACCACTGCCGGTCCAACCGGTCGACGACGCCGAGGTCGAGGCGCCAAAGCCTTCGCCGCTGGACCCCGAGCCGCCCAAGGAGCCGGTAACCGAGGAGCCGGCGCCCGAACCGCCCGCTTTCGAGTGGACCCCCGAGCGGTTGCCGCCGAAGCGTCCCGAGCCGCCACCGGTTGAACAGGACGTAGCGCCGCAGCAGCCGGCAGCACAAGCACAGCCTAGTGAAGCCGTCGCCGCCACCGACACGGTGGCGCCCACCCCCGCGTCCGAACCACCGCCGGTCGCGCCGACGCCTGAGCCGCCGAGCGAGCAGGCGGTCACGGCAACGCCAACAACCCCCATGGCGCCCATCGCCCCACCGCCGGCAGTTCCGGCGCCGGCGACAGACGCTACGCTGCCGGTTTCGCTGCCGCCAGAACCGACCGCTTTCGTCTCGCGCGAGGGAGAAGAGCGAGTGCGCCGCATCATCGAGGAGGGTGGCGACAGCTACACCGAGGACGCCGTCGCCGCGGCGCTGGCGTGGCTCGCCACCGCACAGTCGGCTGACGGCCGCTGGGACGCCGACCGCTGGTCGGCGGGACGCGAACGCGGCGCCGTGCTTGGTCACCCCCGCACCGGGGTTGGCTCGCAAGCCGACACCGCCATGACCGGGCTCTCGCTGCTGGCGTTGATGGGCGCCGGGCACACCCATGAAGAGGGCCCCTTCGCCAACGTCATCCGCGACGGGCTCGCCTTTCTGATCCGCACCCAGGGCGCCGACGGGAATCTGTTCGGCGAAGCCACCTTCTACGCGCAGACTTATAGCCACTCGATGGCGACCTTCGCACTCGCGGAGGCGCTGGCGAGCACCCGCGACGACCGCCTCCGCCCCGCGGTGCAGCGGGCCGTCACGTTCTTGGAACAACGGCAGGACCTCACCAGCGGCGGCTGGCGGTACCGCGGCGGCGACCAGGGCGACATGAGCCAGCTCGGCTGGATCCTGATGGCGATGCGCAGCGCCGAGCTGGCCGACATTCCCATCAAGCCCGAGGTGTGGGACGGCATGGAGCGGTTCGTCCGGTCGACGCAGTGCGGGCCGCACCTCGCCCTGGCCGGCTACCGCCCCAACAGCCCGCCGAGCCACAGCATGACGGCCGAGTCGCTCTACTGCCGGCAGATACTGGGGAGGCCCATCCCGGGTCAGGCCTCCATGCAAGCGGTCGATTTCATCGCCCGACAGCCTCCCAGCGGCGGCAAGGCCAACTACTACGCCTGGTACTACGCGACGCTGGCCCTGCACCACCACCGCCGGACCTCCGCTTCAGCGGAGAACGCCTGGCGGGACTGGAACGACGCACTCAAACGCGCCCTGGTCAACTCTCAGGTGTCCGACGGGGTCAACAAGGGGAGCTGGAGCCCGAACTCCGTCTGGGGGGGCTGCGGCGGCAGGGTCTACACCACGGCCCTGGCCACGATGTGCCTGGAAGTGTACTACCGCTACGACCCGGACGAGCTTGTGCGGGACCCGTGGATCGCCGCCCGCCAGTTCCCCGGCGCCCTGCGCTAGCCCGGTGGCCGTTTGACTCGGGTGGGCGGGGCAGTAGAATGGACTAACTCCGGCGGCCCGTAAGGTTTACGGCAATCGCCGGGGTTTTCTGCCGTACCCGCGTGTGAGGCTGCAATGTTTACGCCAGGCCCCCTTCAGTTAATCATCGTGCTGGCCATCGTGCTGCTGCTGTTTGGCAGCCGGCTGCCCAGCGTTGCGCGGTCGCTCGGCCAGAGCCTGACCGAGTTCAAGAAGGGCGTCAAAGGGATCGAAGACAAGTCGGCGGACAAAGAGTAGCCACGCCCCGCGTGGTTGCCGCATTTGGTTGGTGGGCTTAGCGGTATGGAACAGATTCAACTCGCCCTGGCGTTCATCGGCGGCATGGGCCACATGGAGATGCTGATCATCGGCGCCATCGCGGTGCTGCTGTTCGGCAACCGGCTGCCCTCGGTCGCCCGATCGATGGGACGTAGCCTGACCGAGTTCAAGAAGGGCATGAACGGCGTCACCGACGAGTGGAACGCCGCGGTCAACAGCGACCCCACCGACTCGCTCGTGCACGACGACCGCGAGACGCCCGACTCCAACGCCTTCAGCCCCCCCGAGCCCGAGACCGAGTCGGACTCCGAGGACGCCCGCCACACCACCGTGTAGGGCCACCGTGTAAGGCCGCCGGGCCAACCGCAGCAGCGGCGGCGTTCATCCGGCCACCCCGTCTGGCCAAGCAACCCGGGCGTTGCTACAATCCCGTTCCCGAAAGGGCGATTAGCTCAGTTGGTTAGAGCGCTGTGTTCACACCGCAGAGGTCACAAGTTCGAGTCTTGTATCGCCCACTGATGCTTCTGCACTGAGTGCAGAAGAGTGTGATTTAGCGAGGTTTTCGCCCCCCTTGCTGCACTTATTTACACTGCCTTGCGGCAGCTTCTGCAGCGCATTTGCAGCGCTTTGTCCGGCGGCCTCGAAGTGGTCGTCGGTGACCTGCCAGTAGTAGTTCTTCGCGACCTTCACGCTGTGCCCCAGCCATGCCGCGGCGACGTGCCCCGGGAAGCTGTCGGCCAGCTCAGTTGCTCTTGTCGCGCGTAGGTTTTGGAACAGCTTCGGCCACGGCTGCAGCCCCGCCAGCTCGACAATCCGGGCCATCTGCGTGCGCAGGTTGGTGGCAGAGTCGCGGGTTCGGGTTATGACAAACTCGGCGCCGGGCTCCGCCTGGTCGAAGCCTTCGGAGAGCAACGGCGTCAGTTCTGGGAACAGCGGCACGACTCGTGAGCCTAGACCGTCGTGGTGTTCTGTCTTCGGGCTCCGCACTATGAACCGCTGCTGGTCCCATAGGATGTCGCCCCAACGCAGTGCAAGCACTTCAGACGGGCAGCGTAGGCCGCCGTAACGTGCCAATGCGAAGATCAACCGCCATTCCAGCGTGGGGCACGCCTTGAGCACCTTGTCAGCGGCGTCTTGAGTGATGAAGAACTCACGTTCGCGTACCTCCAGCGTTGTCACCTGAAGCCCATCGAAAGGGTTCGCGTCGACCACGCCAAACTCAATGGCTGCGTTAAACAGCTTCTTCGCCGCTGCAGTCCACTTGCGGACGGTGTTCTCCGCCCTGCCCTCCGCGACCTTGACCCGCCACGCCTTGGCCTCCCCCTTCGCAATCGACCGTAACGGACGCCCGGCGCCGAAGTACTTCTTGAGGCTCTTGAAGGTCGCCGCGGACGCGTTAATCGTGCTCTGCTTGATCTTGGGGTCCGCCTTCCTACTCGCATCGTAGAAGTCGATCCAGGCCCCCAGCAGGGCGTTCTGTCGGTCCTGCACTAGCCCAACCTTCGCCAGCTTGGCGATTAGCTTTTCGCTCGCGCCGGATAGCCAACGGCTCGTGTCGGCGTCAGGCGCCGTGCCAGTGATCTGAGCGGCCGCCAGCTTCTCGACGTGAATCAAGGTCTGCTGGGCCGCCCGCTTGGGGATTTTCCCCAATGTGATCGTCTGCCTTATGCGGTCACGGTCTTCAAATTGGATGCTGTAGCTGCCGGTGCTCGACCGGCGGGAAAGGCTCGCCATTTCATTGCTCAGCGTAGGTACTGCCCGCGCCGCCGGACAAGCCGGAGGCGCGAACTCTGTGATGGTTAGTCAATAAGCCTCTGTACATCGCGGTACGAGACGGCTCTAACACGGCCGCGGCCTTTGCTCAGGAGATAGTCTCGCTCTCCGACACTATCCAAGCCCTCGATCGCCACGCCGTTTTGGCGATTGAACACGCCGAAACGGTCCGCGCCGCTCACAACGGCGCGGTCTGCAAGGAGAGGTCTATGCGGCTTCAAGTGCATAGTGCTCTCCCCTCACCACCTCAACCGCGTCTCCGCAGCCACTGCACTGCTCGCTTTCTACAGCAGCTTGAGGCAGTTCTCTCAACTTAAGATCTCCCCAGAAACCGTGTCTCTCAACTGGCAGCGGGGACACGGAAGGCTGTTGAGGTGATAAAGTGGGATACCACTTTGCTTGCACAGGGACTAGCGAAACCTGCGTGCGGCACCCTCGCCAGCTCGGCCCATTTACTGCCCGACGCCACGTATGACTCTCAAGCGTAGATTATCAAGCATCCAGACGAGGTTAAGCGAAGACGCGTCTGTAGCTCTTGAAATCGACTACCTCTATGCGCATTTCTGATTGCCGCCTAGACAACGCTAGACTCACCAAGAAGCCCCAGCCCTCACGAGCGTCGATAAGGCGGCACTACCGGCCCAGCCACGGTCACCCATTCGCACACAAGTTTCCCTGTGCGCACGATCACCTTCGTGAAGGCTGGGACTGCTGAATAGTGTTTAGCTTCAATGAGAACCGTGCTGGTGCTTCTGCAGACGAAGTGGCTCCACCGGAAACGCTTCTATTGCCTACGAGTCTGCCAGATCTGGCTTCGCAATGTCAACGAGGGGCACTAGACCGGGTGCCCTCACTTCGCGTGGGAGAGCCACCCCGCCTAGCCTATGAAAGTCTTTTATTTGAGAGCTCTCCGAGGCCGGTCCGATTGGCCAAATAGCTTGAACCGTGCGCCTCCGCAGCCGATACTGAGCCAGTTTGGAGCACCGCCTCGAAAATCGACGGCAGGACCGTCGGGTCTCACCACGCCATCAACTAGACTGTCTGCAATGCGCAACCCGACTGCAGCTGCCCTCTTAACTCTCACGCTCTGCTGTCCCGTCGTGGGCATTGCGGTCGAACCGTCGAGCGATCTGCGTATCCGAACGCTCGGTTTGTCCGACCAACAGGCGCCGGCGATGCCCACGGGTGTTGCGCTGGGAGAGTTTAGCTACGTCACCATCAACGGCGATGGCAATCGCCCAGAGCTCAACGCGAGTGGGCAATCGGCCTTTTTCTCGCAGATGCGTGGTCCTGGGATCGACAGCGCCAACGACGGGGCATTGTGGTTCGACGACGGGGACCGTCTCCACATAATCGCCCAGGAAGGGATGACGGCGCCCGGCGCGTTGGACGGGGAGGTCTTCAGTAGAATCTACGCAGGATTCCCGAACCTCGCCGATGACGGCACGATTGTATTCCATGCTTCCATCCAATCGGACGGAGGTGTCGAACGGGACGGCCTCTGGCGCGCGAAGGACGGTGACCTTGATCTTGTCGTGTTAGAAGGCGCCGTACTGCCGGGCCTCCCGAACGTGATTGCCGACGCCGTGCTACGTTCGTACAGGGTCGGCACTGACGGCGAGATCGTCTACTACATGATCGCGCAGGAACGCCGGCCGCCCAACTTGGTGACCGGTGTGTACCGCTTCGACGGCGAGACTACTTCCGAAGTCGTAAAAAGCGGGGACATCGCGCCTGGAATTGGAAGGCCATTCACCAACTTCTCGGATGACTCCGTATCGATCAACAGCAACGGAGACGTCGCATTTGTTGGGTTAACCGAAGCAAGCGGACTCGAGCAACGGGAAGACTCTGGGATATGGTTGGCCTCTAGCGGCGCAACCTCGCTGCTAGTCCGAGAAGGCTTACACCCACCGGGAACTCCCACGGGTGCAGAGTTTCGAAACGTCTCGATCTCAATCCCGTTTCGGTTCTCTCCCGTCCTCAACTCAAGCCGAGAGATCGCCTTCTTCAGTTCAGTCCTTGCTCCACCCCCGTCCGGTCAGTCTGGAATCTGGACGGCCGCTGAGTCTGGCGTCGAGGCGAAGCTCATCAGTGGCGACACCCTCGTCAGCCGTGGCGTTTCCATCGTCGCGCCTGAGACAGATTTAGGACAGGAAGCGGCATTGATGAATGATGATGGCGTGATTGTCTACAAAGCCAGGCTATTCGGGGACGACATCACAGACGAGAACGACGACGCCATTTTCCGCCTGGCGCCCGGAGGCCGAACACAGGTCGTTGCGAGGATAGGTGACCAGGCGCCCGACACGCCCGACGGCGTGACGTTTCGGCACCTAGGTGACGTCGGTCTCGGCTCTGACGGCACGGTGGCGTTTGCGGCAACCTTTTTAGACCCAAGCTATCCAGCGGTCCAGTCGGGGATCTGGCTTGAAACCTCTTCTGGAGAGCTGGAGCTAGTTGTCCGAACCAATGATGAGCTTGAAGTGTTGAAGGGTGACCTACGCACCATCAGTTCCATCGATTTCGATGGGGGCTCTGGCAACGCAGATGGCCGGGTCAGCAGTTTCGAGCGGTACGGCAACCTGGCATTCCATGCTCGGTTCACCGACGGCACCTCGGGGATGTTCCACTACGGCTTCAGCGCTGTCCCCACCCCCACCGCCTCAGCCCTAGCCGCCTTGGCGTGCGTGTGGGCATGCAGCTCGCCCCGAGGGAGAGCCAGCAAACTCTCACGCGGGCTCGGCTGACCCTCTATTCGCCCTCCACTCTACGAACAAACGCTAAACGCCAAATGCCTCACGACGTTAAGATGCAGCTGCGCACTGCTACTCTGCTAGCAACATTGGCGCTGGCGTCGCTCTGGTTCGAACCCCTGCCCGCCGCCAACGCCCAGTCCAACCCTCTGGAGTTCGACACGGTAATTAACTCGCCCCCACAACCAGTCCCTCGCTCCATCGGGTCCTCGACGCAGCTGAATCTTGCCGACGGTGGAGAGGTCCCGTTCTCCTTTGACGCTGGCCTGGCGGACGGATCGAGCACCAATGTCGAAGTCAACATCAACGGCGGTTCGGTTGGCAACGGATTCCATGCCAACCCCGGCAGCACGGTGAACATCAACCAGGGCACGGTGGCGATTTTCCTGAAGTCTGAGCTGGGCAGTGTCGTTAACGTGCGGGGCGGGGTAGTTGGGCGCGGCGTGGGTATCGGCGGAGAACTAAACATCAGTGGCGGCGAGGTTGGTAGTGGCGGCTCGGGTAGAGTCGTTGATTTGGAGCCCGGAAGTCATCTGAATCTCTCGGGTGGTAGGATCACAGACGACGTAGGCGGGAGTGGTTTTTCTGCGTCGATAAGCGGGGGGGCGGTCGCAGGGAGACTCATTGCTGGTTCGGGGGCTTCGGTGCAAATATCCGGGGGGCGGTTCGGGTGGGGTTTCAATGCGGCGGACGGTTCCGTCACATTGCACGGGAACGAATTTAGCCTGAACGGCGTGGAGTACACCGAGTCTGCGATAACACTTCAAGCGGGTGATATCTTCACGGGCACCTTGGCGAGTGGCGCGGTATTCATCTTCACGCCGACCAGGGGTGACAATCTGGCCGATGTTCAGCTCGTAGCGACTGATCTGGCGGCTGCCGCGGTCTCTCCTATAGTCGTCGACGGCGTCGGTCCCGATGGTCTCAGGCCAGGAGAGACCTTGAATCTATTGCCGGGGGGGGCGCTTGACGGGCCGTTCTCTGCGGTCGGGGGAGTACTCAACGTTGACGGCGGATCGATTGGCGCGGGCCTTGAGGTCGTAGAAACGGAAGTCAACCTGAGTTCGGGCACGGTTGGCGGTCGGATCGACCTGTTCGCGGGGAGCGTGTTTAGGGTTAGCGGGGGTTTCGCCGACAGCTACGTCTACGCGCATCCTGGAAGCGAGGTGCATGTGACCGGGGGCCGGCTTGAGAACATCGATTTTGCGCCGGACAGCTTCGGCGTCATTAGTGGCGGCGTGATCGGACCAGCGGTGACGGTAGAGGCGGGGGCAAGCCTCACGATTAGCGGCGGCACAGTCGAAGAGCCGAGGGGATCGGGATTCCGTGCACTTCCCGGGAGCGAGGTCCACTTGGTCGGCACCCAGTTCACCCTGGATGGAAGGCCGATCCGGCGTCTAGACCCTGGTGAAACCCAAGAGCTGAGAGACCGCCGAGCGACCCTAGCCGGAATACTTGCGGACGGCACGCCTTTCGAGTTCTACCTAGGCGCCGTTACATCTCGCGACGACTACTTCGATGTTAACGCTACTCTCAAAGTGACTCTTCTCGCCGTTCCCGAACCGTCCGCTTGCGCCCTGCTGCTCACCGGCTCGCTCGGAATCGGCTGGCGGCGTCGGTAGAGTGGTCCCCATGGACTACCGCCTGGCACTTCTCGACGACGCGCACCGCCTGCGGGCGCTGCTGGCCGACTGATCTCGCCGCGGTGAGAGCGGCGGGGATGGAGCCGTGCAAGGTTTGCCGGCCGCCCGAAGAATAGTCCATTCGGGATTCAACCCGGAAACAACGCCGAGGCAGGTCAGGCGGACGCGGGGCGGTTCTGGCACAGAAAGTAACGCAGGTGTGCACGAGCCAAAGTGCGAAGGGCGATCAACCCGGTGCAGGTTCATGTGTCCCGAATCGAACGGAGGATGTGACAACCGACGCGCATATGATACCTGGCAGATTGCGGTCGGAGAGTTCCACCCCTAGCAGATGGACTGGCTCACTCTGGCGCCAATCTCCGACTTGTCCGACAGTGCTGGGCCGGGTTTCAGCGGCACAATGCGAGGCGATCCCGCGGTGGCAACGGGCGTCGCGACAATGGAGGGCGAGTCTCAAAACCAACCTCATTAGACATCGATTTACGTTGAAGACCGTATCGCAGGCAGAGAGAATCACGGCTTGGAACGAGTTGCAATAACTGCCGATCTCACGAACCTGCTGTCCTGTTGAGCATATGACGCAATGAGAGCAACGAACTATGCGCTGTCGGCCGATGCTATGAGCGAGTCCCCTTCGATATCGGGACGAACACCGGTGCCCGCGATCTGCTTCAGCTTCTTCACCGTTGTCCTAGCCATCGCGGCAACCGATTCGGCGTTGTCCGGAGAGTTGCCGGCCTTCCCCGGTGCGGAAGGGTATGGCGCTCGAACCATAGGCGGTCGCGGCGGACGGGTGATTGCGGTAACCAACTTGCATGAGTCCGGTCCGGGAAGTTTCCGCGCCGCAATCGAAGCCAAAGGGCCGCGAATCGTCGTGTTCCGTGTCGCCGGAACGATCGACAGCGAGGGCAAACGGTTCAGCATCAAGAACGACAACATCACGATCGCTGGCCAGACGGCTCCCGGTGACGGCATTTGCATCAAAGGCGACCTGTCGCTCAACGCCAACGATGTGGTCATTCGTTACATCCGCGTGCGGCCCGATCCGGTATCCCGCGAAGTCGACGCGGTTTTTGGTCGTTACAAAGAGAACATCATCCTCGATCACGTCTCCACAAGCTGGAGCAGTGACGAAGTGTTGTCGGTGTACCACAACGAACACGTCACGATCCAGTGGTGTTTGATTTCCGAAGCGTGTGCAAAAGGCAGTTCCGGACACCGTTTTGGCGGCATTTGGGGCAACAACTTCGGCACTTACCATCACAACTTGATTGCCCACAACGACAGTCGCAATCCGCGCTGGGCGTCGGGCTGCGGCTACAACGACTACCGCAACAACGTGATTTACAACTGGGGCTACGAAAGCTGCTACGGCGGCGAAGCCCGCCAGAAGGGCGACCGGAGAAATCCACCCATCGAACATTCGACGATCAACATGCTTGCCAACTACTACAGACCTGGCCCGGCCACGCGTAGTGACGTCAAGGATCACATCGCGAAGCCTTCGTCGAGGGGCGAGGGGGATTCAGGCAGTTGGCACGTGGCAGGCAACCATTTTCATGGCTTTCCCAAAATAACCACGGACAACTGGCTGGGTGTGAAGGGCAATCGGTTCAAGAGACTGACTGAGCCGTGGGGCGCAATGCCGATCGAGCAGCAGTCAGCGGAGGAGGCTTACGAAGCAGTCCTCACCCACGCGGGTTGCTCGTTTCCCAATCGCGATTCGATTGACGTTCGCATCGTCGAAGAAGTTCGCACCGGCACGGCGCAGTTCGGCGCGAACGGCATCATCACAACTCCGAAAGATGTCGGCGGTTGGCCGAAGCTGAAGTCAGCAGAACCGCCGGCCGACGCGGATGAAGACGGCATGCCCGACGAATGGGAGAAAGCACACGACCTGAACCCCGACGACGCTTCGGACGCGGCAAGAGACCGCGACGATGACGGCTATTCCAACATCGAGGAGTACGTCAACGGGTTGGCAAGATGACGCGGCATCAGTTCTTAGCCGGTGAAACCATCGGGTGTCACTGGCTACCAGTCTGTGAACCTGTGATTGCCAAGCGACCCGCTAGAGGCTCATCCCACGTCTACACACTTTGGATACACGGAAATTGAACACTTTACATCCTACACTCCTGATTCCCACGATAATCCTCGCCTGCCTGACCACCTTCGCGTGCGCGCAGCAGGCTGACGCCGTCTCGGACAACCCCCGGGTCATCGTCACGACCGATGGGGAAATCGACGACGAATGCTCGATGGTGCGGTTCCTGTTGTACGCGAATGAGTTCGACGTCGAGGGCATCGTGACATCGAGCTCGCAGTATCACTGGCAGGGCCACAGGTGGGCGGGCGATGACTGGATTCAGCCGCTTCTGGAGGCTTATGAGAGAGTCTATCCCAACCTCAGCCAGCACGACCCCGACTTCCCCACACCGGACTATCTCAGATCCATCACCGTGCTCGGCAACGTCAGATCGGAAGGCGACATGGATGAAGAAACGGTGGGCTCAAATCTGATCGTCAAGGCCCTGCTGGACGATTCCGACGACCGACCGATCTGGTTGCAGGCGTGGGGAGGACCCAACACTATCGCGCGGGCGTTGAAGACGATTGAGGAGAAGCATCCGGATAAGATGGCCGAAGTGGCAAAGAAGATCCGCTTCTATTTTATCTGGGAGCAGGATGACACCTACCAGAAATACATTCGGCCGCGCTGGGGCGAGTTCAACATTCCGACGATCGTCTCCGACCAGTTCATCGCCTTCGCCTATGAACGTCAACGCAGGGCCGTACCTCAGGAAGTGCAGCGATATTTTTCCGCAGAATGGATGAACGAGAATGCCCTGCGCAGCCATGGGCCGCTGCTCGAGATGTACAAAGCGCACGATGATGGACGTTTCAGGTCCGAGGGCGACTCGCCGGCGTTCCTGCACGTTATTCCGACCGGTCTGCGCAGCGAAGAATCACCCGACTGGGGCGGTTGGGGCGGTCGGTTTACCAAAGTCCGCGAGAACACGTGGCTCGATCATGTAGCGGAGCGTGGCTACGAGTATCCCAAGGGTCGTTGGTATGGCAGTTCGGCATGGGGTCGCAGACGTGCAAAACGGGAGACTACCAAAGATCCGGAATTGACTGCCTACCTCAAACCTCAATGGCGCTGGATCGATGCGATTCAGCAAGATTTTGCGGCACGAGCCGACTGGTGCGTGAAATCTTATGACGAAGCAAACCATCCGCCCGATGTCAAATTGGCCCACGACGCCGACTTGGAGGTCAAACCGGGCGAGACGGTTTCGCTGAGCGCTGCTGGAACCAGCGACCCCGACGGTGACGCTTTAACGTATCGCTGGTGGCAATACGAGGAAGCCGACTCGGCGGAATCCCGGGTAGAGATCGACAACGCGGGCCAGCAAGAGGCCAGCTTTGTCGTCCCCAACGAGCCCGGCAAACAGATTCACATCATTCTCGAAGCTACTGACGCTGGGACGCCGCCGCTTGTTCGATATCAGCGGGTCGTGTGCAACATCGAATAGACGGTGGCTCGCGTGATCCTCAGTAGCCTGGAGCTAAACCAACCCAAGCAGGCGAAGAGTCAGTTGGATCATGAAGTAGTAATCCCACCATGTAGACGCCTATGGGGATCTAATCGATTCCGCGATAAGCCGCAGCCTCTTGCCCGACCTTGGCTACTTGACGTGCTATTCCCACGAAATTCGGAAGCCCGTCGCAATCTTCAGAGAAGTGCCGGCTGGATAGGTGATGTAGAGGGCGTCGTCCTTATGGAGCCATGCCAATGGGCCTTCGTGTCCGAGCAGTTCGACGTTATGAATTGCACGGCCATGCAGGCCAGCCTTTTTGGCAAGCGTGGCAATACGCAGCACCTCGTCCTCTTCAGGGATCGTCATACACCAAGCGTAGAGGTCGCCGGATTTGCCGACGGTAAATCGGAAATCAGACGTGGAGAACGAGTGCATGGCTTGCTGCTTACCAATCTTGCCGCCAGGTAGGACATTGAGTTTGCCGCCAGATCCTTCGCCGAGCACAGTCCAGGCGTGGCTGCCATAGATGCCTTGTCCGTTCGTTCGCATCCAAGCGCCGATCTCCTTCAGCATCCGAGTGCTCCCTTCATCAAGCGACCCATCAGGAAGCATCGAAACACACAGACCGACGTTTCCGTCGCGTGAAACCTGCTCTAGCAGGTAGCGCACGACAGCAGCAGAACTGTAGTGGAAATTGGGACCATAGAACCAGTCGCCAACGGGCGTTTCGGCAATCCAGTCCTGATCTCTCTTTATCTCGCCCGGAATCCAGCCTTCTGCCGTATTTACAGTACCATTGGTCTTGCGGCGAAACTTGACAATGCTGAACACATCGATTAGCCCTCGTCGCTGAAGTGTCTTATTGTAATAATCAGCGATTACACGCTGCATGGCGTCGCACTTGAATCCGGTTCCGGTGCCAGAACCACTGAAGGGCTGTTGGTCCGTTCCGTCCGTATAGATGAAGTCGGGCTGATACCTGTCGACTACATCCATCATTCGCAACGCCCACCACTTGGCGTACCACTCATCGAACTCCAGATGGTGGCGAAAGATACCCGCTGGAGGGGGAGACCATCGCGAGTAGGCTGCGTCTACAACGCCCTTGTATTCACGCAAGTTGATGCCGTACAGCAGACGCGGGTCGCATCCTTCCCACCAAGTTCCGTTGCCATCTGCCAGGGTCAGATGGCCGTCGTAAGGTCGACCCTGCTCATCACGCCCGAAAGCGGATTGCCACCACCACCAGGAGTATTCGTGATGGAACGTCACGCCAAAACGAATCCCCGCTTCGCGCGCCGCGTTAGACCATTCCCCCAGCAGGTCGCGTTTGGGACCAATGCGGGTGGAGTTCCATGGTTGGTATTTCGAATCCCACATATCGAACTGATCGTGGTGAACTCCTTGTATAATTAGATATCTGACCCCGGCATCCCGATAGATCTCCACAAGTTTGGCCGGATCGAGTTTCTCAGGGTTCCAGTCACGCAAAACCTCCTTGTAACCGATCTTTGTCGGATCTCCGTAGTTGCGATGGTGATTCTTGAATGCCGATGTTTCGGGTATGTAGAGTCTGCGAGCATACCAGTCCCCGCTCTTTCCAGCGGACTGCGGCCCGAAGTGGACCCAAAGTCCGAAATTTGCTTCTCTTAGCCAATCTGGTGTGCCAGGATAGTTGGCTTCTATCGATTTCCATGTCGGCAAGATTGGCCCGGGGGTTATGGGAAGGTCGAGCTTTGCCTCCTCGAAAGATTCAGCATCCCCCATCTCGACGGAGCCCTCGGGACGAATAGCTGGTACATTCGGAACGGGTGCAAGTTCGTAGTCCAATGTTTGAGGGTATGTTTGACCGATCGCCTGCAGGCTGTAGGCTATCCCTATCAAGAATAGTAGCGAGGCGGTCAGTTGCGGTTTCTTAATCAGCATTCTCGAATCGCTTGGATCTATTTCTAAGAAATGAAACACAGGTGTGGCGGCCAATGATGGCGAACTACTGTCGCGAAAGCAAAAGTCGAATGGATGTCTGCTACTTCAAGAGCCGCCGAGCTTGACCTGCCCCCAGTAGTGGAATCAGCCCTAGAGTATAGTAGCAGCCGCTGACCCTCACCCCAATCTAGTACCAGTCTACGTGCGACGGATTGGCGTCACATCTTCCTTTGAAGGAAATAACTGACGCCGCGAATTCCCTTGGGTCCGGTCACCCGGCTGCTGTACGGCCGGACACCTTGCTGCGGTGCTTTCAGGGCAAACCGAATGTTCCCGGGGATTGCATATTGGCTGTCCAGGCGTGCGTCATGGGTGACGCTCCTGGGGCAGTAACGGCGTCTCGCCGATCTACATCGGTGATGAAACCGATTCGAGTTTCCCGGTTTGCTAGAACGCAACGGCTGGACCAACCGCCCGGAGTTACGCCCGTCGCAAATGTGCTGAGGTGTGCCCAACCTCAGCGACTTTGAGCCCAGCCAACCCAAGCGTCGGCGTGAAACTCCTGCACACCTTCCTACCGCAAAACCTCAATCCTCCGGACCACCAACTCCGCTCCGCGGACCTCGACCCGATCGCCCGGCCGTAGATCGGTGATCCGCTCTTTCGTGAGCGGCTTGATCCGCACGGCCTTGGGGGTGGGGTCCCGCCAGACGATCCAGCCGATGGAGCCGGCGCCGCTCGGGTGGTGCAGCTCCAGACGGACCGCCCAACAGTTGGCGAGCGTGGAGTCAGGGCTCGCGTGAGGACATCGCGTCACGCCCTCGGGCAGCGGCGCAGGTGGGGTTCTGACGACGGGCGTTGAGTGGAACGGCGTTTCCATGGCGGGCGGTATCGTAACCGCTCATGCCGGCACGCATAAATCGGCAGCCTATCTTGTGGCATTGCGCCCCGCCGCTGCTTACCCTCGTGTCCGTGGACGCCCGCCAGGCACTTCTCGACGACGCGCGGCGACTGCGGACACTGCTGGCCGACGCAGGCACACGGGCCGACCGCCTAGCCGACCAGGTCGAGTTGAAGAGCCGCCTTCACCAGATAGAGTTCGACCTAGACAAGCTGTCGCTGACTCAGCGGAAAAGTTAGGCGAACAATCCTAAAGCCAGGCCCCCTGGCAGAGGGCCCTCGCCGGCGCCCCCAGTTTCTGCGCAATCGATCGCACCGACCACCGCCAGCCCACCCCTCCCGTGACAGAGTTAGAACCCGGCCGGAATGTTGCTGAAACCCGCGACGATTTTGGCTATAAGGGGCTAATCGCCGTTCTCCTCCACGCTCTCAAACTCCCACTCTAGACAATGGACCTGATTGATCGCCTCCAAGAGCTTGATACCGCCCCAGCCTTTCTGTAAAAGCCACAGATCGAGTTTGGCGGGCAGGCTTGGTTAGAACGTGACGTACCGCTTTCCGGTCTCCCACTGTTCGCTTTGTTCCATCAAGACGGCGGTGACCAAT